>JANOCP010000440.1:0-2880 GCA_031412235.1 Polaromonas sp. | reverse complement strand
CGGCATATTCATCGGGTGCCAGGCCCAGCTCATCCCGGCCATGCAGGCACAGGCTATAAAGCAGCTGGGTTTCGTCAGGCGGAAGGGTTTGCGCCAAGCGGGCGGTTTCAAGCGCCTCGGGGTCAGCATCATCATCGCCGTCAGAAGTGCCAAGCGCTTTGGCCATCATGTCGGGCACTGCCTGCAACACCGCCATGCGCTGCAGTACCGTCGTCATTTCTTCAAGGGTTGAAGCCGCACTCAAACCATGCAGACGCAGCGCTTCAGAGGTTTCAACTACGGTTTTACCGTCGCCACGCGCCAGGGCATCAAGCAGCCTGAAAACATAAGAGCGGTCAACGCTGCCCAGCATCAGGCGCACGCTGGCCTCTTGCAACTGCCCGGAACCAAAGGCAATCGCCTGATCGGTCAGCGACAGCGCGTCGCGCATCGACCCACGTGCAGCACGCGCCAGCAAGCGCAGCGCCTGCTGCTCGGCTGGCACATTCTCAATCGCCAGCACATGGCTCAAATGCTCCAGTATGGTTTCGGGTGCCATGGGCCGCAAATTGAACTGCAGGCAGCGCGACAGCACCGTGGCGGGCACCTTTTGTGGGTCAGTCGTGGCCAAGACAAATTTGAGGTATTCAGGCGGCTCTTCAAGCGTTTTGAGCATGGCGTTAAACGCCGTGTTCGTCAGCATGTGAACCTCGTCGATCATGAAGACCTTGAAGCGGCCCACCACCGGCTTGTAAACCGCCTGCTCCAGCAACTGGGCAATCTCGTCAACGCCGCGGTTGGATGCAGCATCCAGCTCGGTGTAATCCACAAAGCGTCCGGTATCAATATCAGTACACGCCTGGCACACACCACAAGGTGTAGCAGTAATGCCGCCCTGCCCGTCTGTGCCCACACAGTTCAGCGATTTGGCCAAAATGCGCGAAATAGTGGTCTTGCCGACGCCCCGCGTACCGGTGAAAAGATAGGCATGATGCAAACGCTGCGTCGTCAGGGCGTTACCCAGAGCCTGCACCACATGCGACTGCCCCACCATTTCAGAGAAATTTTTGGGACGGTATTTGCGGGCCAGGACGAGATAGGACATTTCTTCATTCTAAATTGCCGCAAGCACCTGTCCGCCCTGCAGACTCGTGCCCGAGGCAGATAAAAATTGCGTGAATTTGAATTACGTAGTTTTGTTTAAGCCTGCGCTCAAAAGGGCTTCCGCCAGTCCCTTACAATCCCCAATGACGAGCCTTCCCGCATGGTAAAGCGGCCAACCGGGTCAGGTGGGGAACCAAGCAGCCCTAACTGTGGAGTCAGTGCCGGGGTCAAGGCTCGTCACCTTATATTTTGAATGTCCTGTGCGGAGGTCATCATGCAATCACCCCCCATCAGCCGTAATCCAGACATCATGAGCGGTGCTTTGTGCTTCACCGGCACACGAGTTCCCGTCAAGAATTTGTTTGACTACCTCGAAGGCAGTTCGTCTATGGAAGACTTTCTTGACGATTTCCCCTCAGTAGGCCGAGAGCGCGCTGTTTTCATTCTTGAATCTGCCAGGCAAAAGCTTTTTGCAGATGCGCCTGCTTCTTGATGAATCGATACCCCGACGACTTCGGGCTGCTCTTCCGGATCATTCCGTCAAGACGGTTGTTGAAATGGGTTGGAGCGGAGTCAAAAACGGCAAACTACTGGCTCTGGCGTCTGAGCACTTTGATGCTTTTCTGACAGTTGACCAAAATCTCCCTTATCAGCAAAACCTGACCAGACTCCCTCTTTCGGTCGTTGTACTTGCTACCTATTCCAATGAGTTATCGGCATTGCTGCCGCTGGTGCCCAAGCTTGAAGAAACTCTCAAGACATTACAGACATACAGCTACGTGTTGATCGAGCAATAAACCGAGTTCTGATTTGGCGCCTGTTGCATGTAGATCATCAGCACGCGCGACTGCTTCAGCGGCTTAATCCAGGTTAACAACAACAGGGTTGTGATCACTCAAGTGCCCCCAAACTCCTGAACTGATGACCTCTGCGCTGGTTAACTTAGCCAGATGTTTTTCGGTTAAAAAGATCGCGTCACAGTGATATGGCGTTGATTTGTTCTTCGACCATCGAAGGGTTTGAGGTGGCGCGTCACCAGGATGCTGGTGTTGCCAGGCATTTTTCAACCCTAGCTCTAACTCCAATCGCTGGAGGATTTTGATTTCACCCGGTGTGTTTTTTAACTGTTCATTTGGTTTCCGGATTGCAGCTGTGGTGAGATTAAAGTCCCCTGCCAGGATCACCGGCTTGCCACCCCATTCATTTGCAATATCGCCAAGAATTCTGTCAACATGTTTTTCGTAGTTACCCGAAGAAAGCGTCGGCGCATGGATACTGAATACAAAGACTGACTGACTCACCCCACCAATTGTCAGATCTGGAATTCGCGCACCAACAACCCAGCCCTTGTAGTCGTCTGACGCAAGCGATATTGGCTCAAGATTATGGTTTTTTGACAGAATTGCACTGCCCCAAGATCCGTGGTGAACGTTCTCGTGCACACAGCCTTAAAACTGTGCGAATTGGTCTTCGGAGAAAAATCTGCGGGGGTGAAAAGACTCTTGAGCAAATACCAGATCCGGTGAGAACTCTTGCATCAGCTCTTGCCAAGAGTTGGCTACTCCAAGTTTTCCACCGAACTGCAAGTGGTACGACACAATTTTCATAGTGGATCTCTACTTCTTTGCTGATTCGCCAATTGATTTACAAAAGTAAGTGCATGCGGCCTTACATCGCAACGCCCCCAATTGCCCACCGTACTATCAGCATAATTTCAACCCCCAGCCTCCTCAATCGCCTCCGTAGTCTGCATCGCATGCTGCGCAATTTGCGCCGACGCCAGGGCCAATGAGGCCA
>JANOCP010000439.1:0-3175 GCA_031412235.1 Polaromonas sp. | reverse complement strand
GGCGCAGTCGGATCCTCACGCTCGCGGCCCTGGGTCACGCGGTAGGTTCCCGTCCAGGCGACGTCTGCGCGGTCGACGTTTTGCGCCAATACAGCGTTCGCGCTCAGCGCCAGGAGCATGCAGCCGCCGCCGAAGTGGAATCCGACCGCGGCCAGGTTAAAAAGCCCCGCGCCTGAGCGAGTACAAGCGACAACTATGCAAATATCGTCTCGTGCTCAAAAGATAGAACCGTTTTATGTCATGGAGGTGGCCAAGGCCGCCGCAAAGCTGGGCCAAGAGGTCGCACACACTGATGCGCCCATGATTTTCCTGAACATTGGAGAGCCCGATTTCACGGCTCCACCCTTGGTTCAGCGCGCCGCCGAACAGGCCATACGCGATGGTCGCACCCAGTACACCGCCGCCACAGGGCTGCCTGCGCTGCGTGAACGCATCAGCCAATGGTATGGCCAGCGTTTTGGTGTAGACGTGCCGGCCAGCCGTATTGTGGTGACCGCTGGCGCATCGGCTGCGCTGCACTTGGCCTGCATGGCCCTGATAGAACCGGGTGACCAAATCCTCATGCCGGACCCGAGCTACCCGTGCAACCGCCACTTTGTCAGTGCGGCGGAGGGTTGTGCCGTACTGGTGCCCACAACTGCCGAAGACCGCTTCCAACTCAGCGCGGATGCCGTTCGCTCTGAGTGGGGGCCCCGCACGCGCGGTGTGTTGCTGGCCTCTCCCTCCAACCCCACTGGCACATCTATCCATCCCGACGCATTACGTGACATCCACCGCGTGGTGCAGATGCACGGTGGCATCACCATCGTGGACGAGATTTACCTGGGGCTGGGGTTTGATGCCCAGTACGGACAAACCGCGCTCGCACTCGATGCGGACATCATCAGCATCAACAGTTTCAGCAAATACTTCAACATGACCGGCTGGCGTCTGGGCTGGATGGTGGTGCCCGAACAGTTGGTACCGGTCACAGAACGTTTGGCGCAAAACCTGTTCATCTGCCCCAGCACCATTGCGCAACATGCCGCATTGGCCTGTTTTGAGCCCGAGAGCCTGGCCTTGTTTGAGCAACGCCGCAGCGAATTCAAGGCCCGGCGGGATTACTTCATACCCCAGCTGAACGCCATGGGACTGACCGTGCCGGTGATGCCCGACGGCGCCTTCTACGCCTGGGCCGATTGCACGGCCGCGTGTGCCAAACTGGGTGTCAAAGACAGCTGGGCGTTTGCGTTTGAAGTCATGAACAAGGCCCATGTTGCAATTACGCCGGGGCGTGACTTCGGCTCAGCTCAAACGCAAAACTTTGTTCGTTTTTCCACTGCAAGCTCGATGGAGCATTTGCAGGAGGCAGTAGCCCGCCTGCGAAACCTATTGCTGTAGTCACTGCTCCAACAGACTCTATATCTCCCTCCACCGAGCAATGAACCAAGATCTTTCCATACTCCACCTGAGCCTCAACGCCAGCCTCGTGGTGCAAGCCGTCATGCTGCTATTGACGCTCGTCTCCATCACCAGCTGGGCCGCCATATTCCGCAAATACTTTGCGCTGAACCGCATCAAATCACTCAACGAAGCATTTGAGCGCGAGTTCTGGTCAGGCTCCAGCCTGAACGACCTGTTTTCCGATGCGTCCAAAAGCGCTGGAAAAGGCGGGCCCATGGAACGCATTTTTGCCAGTGGCATGCGCGAGTTTCAAAAACTACGCGAACGCCGCATCACCGATGTCGGCACACTGATGGACGGCGCCCGACGCGCCATGCGCGCCAGTTTCCAGCGCGAAATGGACGTTATCGAGACCAACTTGTCATTCCTGGCGTCGGTGGGTTCCGTATCACCCTACGTGGGCCTGTTTGGCACCGTGTGGGGCATCATGCATGCCTTTGTCGGCTTGGATTCATTGACCCAGGTGACACAGGCCACCGTAGCCCCCGGCATTGCCGAAGCACTGGTGGCCACCGCCATCGGTCTGTTTGCCGCAATTCCGGCAGTTGTGGCCTACAACCGCTTTGCCCGAGACATAGACCGCATTGCCACACACCAAGAGACCTTTATCGAAGAGTTCTCCAACATCCTGCAGCGCAATGTGGGCGCACAGCCCAGCGCGACCCACTGACCATGCCAGCCGTCTCCCACCGCGGCCGCGGCCGGCGCACCATCAATGAAATCAACATGGTGCCCTTTATTGACGTGATGCTGGTGCTGCTGATCATCTTTATGGTGACGGCGCCACTGATCACCCCCAGCATGATTGACCTGCCCAGCGTCGGCAAGGCCGCCCGCCAACCCGACCAGATCATCCAGATTGTGCTGGGCAAGAACGACAGCCTGGAAATGAAGGTCAAAGATAAAACTACCACTCTGAACCTGAAAGAACTGGCCAACGCAGTCAAAACGGCGCAGGGGCCCCGTGACGCTGCAAGCGCCGCAAATTCTGCGGTGGTCATCAGCGCGGATAGAAATGTGAAGTACGAGAGTGTGGTCAAGGTTATGGACACGCTGCAGCGCGCCGGTATTCAGCGGGTGGGCCTGTCCGTACAGTTGGCTAACTGAAAATACGCCCTCTCCTCACGCTGCGCACACCATGAACGCCCATTCAGCACGCATGGAATTTGCGCCGCCACCCACGCCGGGTCTGCTGCGAGCGCTCGGCCTGGCCATACTGGCACATGCCGTGTTGTTGGCGGTGTTGACTATGGGTGTGCAATGGAAGCGCGATGCTATACCCGTGACCGTAGAGGCCGAACTATGGTCGGCGCTGCCCGTTCAGGCGGCACCGCAGGCGCCTGAATCCCTGCCCCCACCTCCCGCGCCAGAGCCCGTGGAAAAACCGGTTGCGAAAGTGGCGCCAGCGCCAGAACCCGTGGCGCAGCCTAAAGGGCCGGACCCCAGCATCGCCATAGCCAAGGAAAAAGCCAGATTGCAAAAAGAAAAACAGTTGGAGCAGGACCGCCTAGAGCTGGAGAAGCGACAGAAAGACGCAGTCAAGGCCAAGAAACTCCAAGATGAAAAACAAGCACGCGAGGCAGACTTGCGTGAAAAAGAAGCCCGCGAGAAAAAGCAGCAACAGGAGCAACAAAAGCTCCAGTCTGCCAAGACGGACGCCGATGCTAAAAAAGTGGCTGAATTGCGCAAGCAGCAAATCGAGCGCATGAACCGCATGGCGGACCAGGCTACC
>JANOCP010000438.1:0-2426 GCA_031412235.1 Polaromonas sp. | reverse complement strand
ACCTATGGCACTTATTACCCTTTTAGACGCTCAACTCGCTTTTGGGCACGTCGCCCTGCTGGACCACGCAGATTTTTCCCTTGAAAACAACCAGCGCATCGGCCTGATTGGCCGCAACGGCACAGGCAAATCGTCGCTGCTTAAAATTTTGGCGGGTTTGGAAAAACCCGACGACGGCACGCTGCAATTGCAGCAAAATCTGCGCATTGCCTACGTCCCGCAAGAGCCCAGCCTGGACCCGCACGCCACGGTTTTCGTGGCTGCCAGCGCCGGACTAGCCAGAACGCGCCACGTGGTCGAGATGTATCTGGCCGCAGATGAAAACACCGACCTGGACGCGCTGCAGTCTGAAATTGAAGCGCTGGACGGCTGGACGTGGGAGCAGCGGGTCGAAGAAACCCTGCACCGCCTGCATCTAGACAAAGACGCCATCGTCGGGTCCCTGTCAGGCGGCACCAAAAAACGCGTGGCGCTGGCACAGGCACTGGTGGCCAAGCCTGACGTGCTGTTGTTGGATGAGCCGACCAACCACCTCGACCTGGACTCGATTGCCTGGCTGGAGGAACTGCTGGTCAACTTCAACGGCAGCATCATTACCATCACCCACGACCGCGCCTTTTTGGACCAGGTCGCCACCGTGATTGTCGAGCTCGACCGCGGCAAGCTGCTGAGCTACCCCGGCAACTTTGCCCAGTATCTGGTGCAAAAAGAAGACCAGATGGCGCAAGAAGCCGTCATCAACGCCAAAGCCGACAAACTGCTGGCGGCTGAGGAAGTCTGGATTCGCAAAGGCGTCGAAGCACGCCGCACCCGCAGCGTGGCCCGCATTGGCAGGCTTGAAGTGCTACGTGAAGGCCGCGCCAACCGCCGCGACGCGGTCGGCCGGGTCAATCTGGACGTATCAAGCGGCGAGAAAAGCGGCAAGATCGTCGCCGAGCTCACCGACGTGTCGAAAAGCTTTGGCCACCCGGGCAGCGAGAAGATCATCGTCAACAAATTCACCGGAACCCTGCTGCGCGGCGACAAAATCGGCCTGCTGGGCCCCAACGGCGCGGGTAAAACCACGTTGCTCAAGCTCATTTTGGGTGAGATTCAACCTGACGTGACCACGCCACCCGGCAAAATCCGCCAGGGCGCGAACCTGCAAGTCGCCTACTTTGACCAGATGCGCGATTCGCTTGATTTGGACGCGACGCTGGAAGACTTCATCAGCCCAGGCAGCGAATGGGTCGAGATCAATGGGCAGAAAAAGCATGTCAAGAGCTACCTGACCGACTTTTTGTTCAGCCCCCAGCGCGCCAACTCCCCGGTGCGTACCCTGTCGGGCGGCGAGCGCAACCGCCTGCTGCTGGCGCGCCTGTTTGCCCGACCCGCCAACGTGCTGGTGCTGGACGAGCCCACCAACGATTTGGACATCGACACGCTGGAGCTGCTGGAAGACCTGCTGCAAAACTACGCCGGTACCGTGTTTTTAGTCAGTCACGACCGACGCTTTCTGGACAACGTGGTCACCAGCACCATTGCGTATGAAGGCACACCAGACAACCCTGGCTTTTGGCGCGAGTACGAAGGCGGCGTGACCGACTGGATCACCCAGTCAAAACGCGCCGCGCAGATCACCGGAAGCGCCAAAACGGCTGCAGCGAGCCAAAAAAGCCCTGAAAAGACCCAAAAAAGTGGTCAAATCGACCTCCAGACCAATGAATCCGGGCGCAAGCAGCTATCAAAAAAGAAGCTGAGCTACAAAGAGCAAAAAGAACTGGACGGCCTGCCCACACTGATCCAGACCCTGGAATCACAACAAAAAGCGATCGGCCAGGAGCTGTTTGACGGCAGCCTGTACGCCAGCAACCCCAAACGCGCCGCAGAGCTGACCGCCAAAAACGCCAAACTGGACGACGAGCTGCTGGACGCCATGCAGCGCTGGGAGACGCTGTCGGCCTGACAGACGAAAGAGTAAGTCGGGAAGCCGCCCTACATAACTTTTAGCTGCCCTCCCGCCTCTGGGCGGGGCGAAAGGGGTACGCGGAGCGCCACTCTCGGGTAAGCTTTGGCATGCTCACTATTCACGCTCAAACGTCTTCAGTCCGTCATGGCTTGGTGTTGGTTTTTTCGCTGTTGATGAGTTTGTGGCTCACCGGATGTGCCGCTTTGCCTTCTGAAGTTCAACGCCCCACCTCAACTGCGCTTGAAAACAACCTGAACACCCGGCTCGGCAAGGCTGTGGCTGATCGCGCGCTAGCAGCCACCACCCGCAACGACTCTGCTTTTTCACTGGTCGGCAGCGCCGAGCTGGCCTTTACCAGCCGCATGACACTGATCAAAGCGGCTGAAAAAACGCTGGACTTGCAGTACTACGCCATCCACGCGGACGACACCACCGACAGGATGTTTGAGGCCTTGCGTGATGCGGCTGGGCGTGGTGT
>JANOCP010000437.1:0-11886 GCA_031412235.1 Polaromonas sp. | reverse complement strand
CATGAATATTCATGGCAACCGGGCCGAGTGGCGAATAACCCGCCTCTTCAAAAACAATGGCTTTGTCAACATGCGACAGGCCCAGCCCACCGTGGCTTTGCGATGCATGTGGCGTCAGCAAACCGGCGCTGTGCGCATGCGCTACCAGCTCGTTGCGCAGCTCTTCTGTGGGTCCATGCGTTGTCTGGCGCGCATCCTGCTCGTAGGGACTGATGATGTCTTTGACAAAGCGCTGGGTGCGCTCCTGCAGCGCGCGCTGCTCTGGGGAAAGGCTGAAGTCCATGGCGAGTGCTTTGATAAGTTGTGGCAGGTATAAAAATAGCGCAGTGCAAACAGATGCACTGCGCCATTATGTCCAGAACACTCTTGCGCCGTAGCGCTGGCCTGCAGACTGCAACTTCGGTATCAAGCCTGGATAAAGTCCAGCAGGTCCTGGGTAAAACGCTCTTTGTGGCTGGCAAACAGGCCATGAGGCGCGCCGTCATATTCAATCAAGGTCGAGTTTGCAATGCCTTTGGCGGCAGCACGGCCCGCAGCATCAATCGGTACGGTTTTGTCATCAGTTCCGTGAATGATCAGCGTCGGCACCTTGAAGGCCGCCAGGTCAGGGCGAAAGTCGGTGCTGGCAAATGCGCCTGCGCACGCCAATGTACCCTTTAGGCCTGCCTGCATGGCAACACCGCGGGACACGTGCATCAACTCATCGCTAACAGGATGCGAGAGCAGGCTGACACCATAAAAGTTCTTGAAAAAATCAGCGAAAAATTTGGCGCGGTCGGTCTTCATGCCTGTGGTCATTTCGTCAAACACCGATTGATCTGTGCCGTTGGGGTTGTCATTGGTTTTGAGCATGAAAGGCACGACTGACGAGATCAGTGCGGCCTTGCTGACCGACTTGCCGCCGTGGCGCGACATATAGCGGGCAACTTCACCACCACCCATAGAAAAGCCTACCAGTACCGCGTCTTTTGCGCCGGTTTGCTCAATTACCGCAGCCAAATCATCTGTGAGGGTGTCATAGTCATAACCTGTCCAGGGCTGCGAAGAACGTCCAAAGCCACGCCTGTCGTAGGCAATGGCGCGATAACCGGCGTCGGCAATGGCCATGGCCTGGTCGTCCCAGCTGTCTGACGAAAGCGGCCAGCCGTGCAGCAGGATCACCGGGCGGCCAGTACCCCAGTCCTTGAAATAGAGCTTTGTGTTGTCCTCGGTGGTAACGTAATTCATCGGAAGCAGTCCTGTCGTGGGTTGAAAAAACCCAGTCTCAAGTGCAACTGCTATCGGGTCTGTCGGTACAACCCCGTCAAGCCTGTCAGCGTGTACCTACGCTTGCGGCCGACGACGGTGCTACGGTTTGAGGAAGGTTTTCAGGCAGCAACTTGCCCATGCTCACGCGCGGCTCGGTGTGGTAGCCCATGGCGGCATAAAACGGGGCCAGGGCCGCGTTGGTCTGGATGATTTGCAGATTGATTTTCAGGCAGCCCCTGGCGGCCAGAGCCCGCTCGGCATGCGCCACCAGCAAGGTGCCCACACCACGCTTGCGATGCGATGGCCGCACCGACACCGTATAAAGCCAGCCCCGGTGCCCGTCGTAACCCGCCATCACGGTACCCACCACCTCAGACGCATCCAGTGCTACAAAAAACAGCCCGTCATTCACCGCCAGCTTGCAGTCAATCACCAGGCCGGGTTCGTTGTGCGCGGCGTCATAGCCAAACGATGCCCGCCACACGTCCATCACCTGGCTGCGGTGCGTGATGTTGTCAAAGGAAAGCACAGTAATTTGATGCATGGGCCAGCGAAAGCGCGATTGAAAAAAGGCACTTTACCGCAGTACAACTCAAACCGCGCTGCGCCTGACGCTATGCTTGCCTCACGCCGCTTGACGCCACATCCAATGACCACCCGCCCGCCCCTCATCAGACGCATTGCGCACCTCGACATGGACGCTTTTTTTGCGTCGGTGGAGTTGCTGCGTTACCCGCAGCTCAAGGGTCTCGCTGTCGTTATTGGCGGTGGCAGGCGCAAGGTCGATGAAGCGCTGCTGGCGGTGCCCGAGCGGCAGCCGCGCTTTATTCCTGTCGCTGATTTCCCCCTGCTTAAAGATTACGTCGGCCGCGGCGTGATCACCACGGCCACCTACGCAGCCCGGCAATTTGGCGTGGGCTCGGCCATGGGCATGATGAAGGCGGCCAAGCTGTGCCCACAGGCGATTGTGTTGCCGGTAGATTTTGACGAGGTGCGCAAATATTCGCGGCTCTTCAAAAGCACCATCGTCGAGATTGCACCGCTGATGGAAGACCGCGGGGTTGATGAGGTCTACGTGGACTTCACCGACGTTCCCGGCGGGCAGCGTGAGGGCGGGCGCGTGCTGGCGCGGCTGATCCAAAAAGCGATTTTTGAAAAAACCGGCCTCACCTGTTCGGTAGGTGTGGCACCCAACAAGCTGCTGGCCAAGATGGCGAGCGAGTTCAACAAGCCCAATGGCATTTCCATCGTGCATGAGGCCGACCTGCAAACCCTGATCTGGCCGCTCAAGTGCCGCAAGATCAATGGTATTGGCCCCAAAGCCGATGAAAAGCTGGCCAAACTGGGCATACAGACCATTGGTGAGCTGGCCGCGAAAGACCGGGCCTTTCTGATCACCAACTTTGGCAAGGCCACCGGTGCGTGGATGCATGAAGTCGCCTGGGGCCGCGACGACAGGCCGGTAGTGACCAGCAGCGAGCCCGTGAGCATGAGCCGCGAAACCACGTTTGAGCGCGACCTGCACGCCGTGCGCGACAAGGCGGCTTTGGGTGCCCTGTTTACCGAGCTGTGCAGCAAGCTGGGTGACGACCTGCAGCGCAAGGGCTATGTCGCCAAAACCATAGGCATCAAGCTGCGTTATGACGACTTCAAGATCGCCACGCGTGACCAGACGGCAGATTTTTATACGGCAGACGGCGCGCTGATACGAAAAATGGCTGGCCTGTGCCTCAAGCGCGTGCCGCTGGCCAAAAAGCTGCGTTTGCTCGGTGTGCGCGCCAGCACGCTGGTAAAGGCTGGCGAAGAGCCCGTTTTTGGGTCAAAAGTGCCCGCTACCCAATTAGAACGGCTACAGGTAGCTACTAAATTAGTAGCAAATACTGACCCGCCTGATGACCAGCTGTTTTAGCGCCAGTCGTTCAGCCCTGCGCTGCACGCTATTTCAGCGTCGCCAGGTAAGCGATCAGGTCAGCCCGCTCCTGCGCGTTCTCAACCTGAAAACCCATGCGCTGCCCGGCCACCAGCTCTTCGGGGTCTTCGAGCCAGGTGTTGAGCGTCTGCGGCGTCCAGCGCAGCCGCGAGCGCGCCAGCTCGTCTGAATACTTGTAACCCGGCAGGCTGCCCACGCGCCGCCCCATCACGCCCCGGTGCGCCGGGCCTGTCTTGTTGCTGTCAATGTTGTGGCAGGCGGTGCAGCGCTCCTGGTACAGGGCCGCGCCGCGCTGTACATCGCCGGGCGGCGGGCTGATCCACTCACGCGGCGGCGCTGGATTGACCTGCGCAAATGCGGTCCCAGCAAGCGCAAGGCATGCGCCGCGCGCCACCAGTGCAGTCAGCTTTGCCCAATGCAAGTGCCAGCGTTGCACCATTCCGGCGTTAAAAACTGTACGGTTGTGTCCGGAAACAATTCTCATACCCCACTCCCTGTCTGTGCTTTTCGGGATTTTTTAAAATAAAACGACCATAGGAGCACCCTGCTCCCAAGAGTAATACGTGGAGTATTTCCGGAACGGATTCATCAATTTGCGATAAATCACACGGTTTTTGTAGACTCTGCAAACATTTGAATCCAGTTCGACCGAATATCCGTAATAAAAATGATAAGTACACATTTGATTACATTCTTATTTTTTACCGCCCAACTTTTCTCTTCTTTACACCCCTGAAACCATGACCACCACGAACAAAAAACTGGCCACTGCCCTGATTTCCGCCTGCGCGGCTGCCTTTTGTGTCGGCGCGCAAGCTGAAACCGGCAAACTGCTGCTGACTGGCGGCGTCAGCAGCATTGACGGCGCGGCCGGCGGCGGGCTGACGCCCTGGGCCGTGATTGGCAGCAACGCTACCGACGGCGAGATTGGCGGCACAGCCTTTTTGACCCATGCAGGCACCACTGACTACGGCCTGAATGTGTACGGCGCATCGGTTGGCTTTCATGACCGTTTTGAGCTGTCTATTGCCCAGCAGGACTTCAATACCCGCGGTACCGGCACGGCGCTGGGCCTGCCCGGCCTGCACCTTAAGCAGACCATTCTTGGCGGCAAAGTGCGCGTGCTGGGCGATGCGATTCTTGACAGCGACACACTGACTCCGCAAGTGGCCATGGGCTTTCAATACAAGGAACTGGGCTCTACGGGGCTGGACGCCACGCTCAATGCGCTGGGTGCCAAACGCTACGGCACTGACTTTTACGTCAGCGCCACCAAGCTGTTTTTGGGTCAAAGCCTGCTTTTGAACGGCACCTTACGCGCCACCAAGGCCAACCAGAACGGCCTGCTGGGTTTCGGCGCCACCCTGGGCGGCGATGAAGACAAATACACCCTGCAACCGGAGTTTTCAATTGGCTACCTGGTCAGCAAAAACGTGGTGATTGGGGCTGAATACCGCTTTATGCGCAACAAGCTGGAAACCGCAGGCAATGCGCTACTGGGGGCAGGCTCGGGCGCATTGCGGGCACAGGACTGGAAAGACATCTTCATTGCCTGGGCACCCACCAAAAATGTTTCTTTGACGCTGGCCTATGTAGACCTGGGCGTGATCGTGCCTGCCACCAGTGGCAACCGCAAACAGACTGGCTACTACCTGTCTGCCCAGGTTGCGTACTGACCAGATATCTGCATCGCAACATCTTCAGAACCCATCAAAACCCTTCAGGACACCCTATGAAAAAATCATTTATCGCCCTCGCCATTGCCGCCTCAACCCTCTTGGGTGCAGGCGCGTCATTTGCCCAGACCATGGCCCCCAAAGACGACCAGCTGTACAAGGCCTTTGGCGAAAAAGCCGGCCTGGTGTCGCTGATGGACGACTTCATGGTGCGCCTTCTGGCTGACCCCCGCACCGGCCCGCATTTCAAGCCAGCCAACCAGCAGCGCGTCAAAGAGCAACTGGTCGACCAGCTTTGCGCATTGGGTGGCGGTCCGTGCGTTTACAAGGGCGCCGATATGAAAAGCTCGCACTCCAACCTTGACATCAAAAAATCTGATTTCCATGCGCTGGTTGAGGTGCTGCAGGTGAGCATGGACGCCAAAGGCATTCCGTTTCGTAAACAAAACGAAATGCTGGCACTATTGGCCCCAATGCACCGCGACATCATTACCCCAAAGTAACATAGTTGCCGGCCACTGACCACTCACCAATCTGCACTCACCAATCAACAGGCATCATGAAAAAATCATTTCTCCAAACCGCCCTTGCGGCCTCCATCATGTTGTCACTGTGTGCACCGGCATCAGCCGGCAACATGGTGGTGTCGGTTGTCGACAAAGACGGCAAGCCGGTACAAGATGCGGTGGTCGTCATCGTGCCTTCAAACAAGGCCGTTTTACCCAAAACGGCGCTGCCGGCACAGGCCACCATCAACCAGGAAAAAATGCAGTTCATACCCGCAGTAACGCTGGTGCAAGTGGGTGCAAAACTCAACTTTGTCAACAATGACCCATGGGACCACCATGTCCGCTCGTCGCCCGCCGGCATGGGCCAGTTCAACAGCACCAACGCAGGCTTTGAGCTGCGCCTGGAGGGCAAGTCAGACGGCAAGCCCGCCAAGTCAAGTGAAGTGACCATCAACAAGGCTGGCGTTATTGGTGCAACGCTGCTGGGTTGCTTTATTCACGGCTCAATGCGTGGCTATGTGTATGCCAGCGAGTCACCCTGGGCTGCAAAAACAAGTGCCGAAGGCTTTGCCACCTTTGAAGATGTGCCAGATGGCGCAGCCCAGATCAAGGTCTGGCAGCTTGACCAGCTGGTGGATGTGGCACCACAAACGGCGACGGTGGGCGCGACGCTGGCCAAAAACGTGTTTCAACTTACCGTCGTGCCGCGCAAGCGCCGCAGCTGATTGAACTGACTGAATAGAACAGAACAGCGGCGATGGCAGCAGCGCCGCAAACATGAAAAAGCCCGGTAATCTGCATCAGCGGATTACCGGGCTTTTTGTTGAACACTCAAAGGGAGCAAGCTCCCTTTCTTGAGGTCTGGCCTAGTTCAATGGCGTGGGTTCTGCGGCATCGTCGGTTGCCAGCGTCATCCCGTTAATATCTACAGGCTCATCAAAGTCGCTGGTAACGGCAATAAGCCCGTTGAGGTAGGTCACCAATGCAGACACGCTGGTGCTGATATCCGTGGACCCCGATGATCCTCCGCTACCGCCACCTCCGCACCCGGCCATTAATGCAGCAGCCAATGTGGCCGAAAGCATCCATTTGGAATTGATCTTTTGCATGATTTTCTCCTTTTCAGTAGGCGTTACTGACCGCCACCGATGGCACCGCGATTAGGGGTATTCAGGTATGGGAAAGTCGTCAGGAAAGGCACTGTTGCCTGGTCCACCGCATCGTGAATGTTGGCAGCGTTGGGCAAGCCGTTGCTTCCACTCGCGGCCATCAGCGCGGTCAAAGCTGATGCATCACATTTGGAGGTCAGCGACGGAACGCCAGGCACCGAGTTGAGCTTGAGCGAATCGTTTGAGCCGTTGATGGCGCACAAGCCGCCTACCGTTGCCACCAGCGCAATGTCCACAACGTCGTCTTTGGGACGGCGACCATTAGGGAAACCTGCCAGATCAACCGCATTGGCCAGGTTAGCCGTACCACCCACTCGAAGCACTTCGCCAGCCACACCCAGGCGGTTTTGTTGGGCGAACTGCACTGGCTTGATGGCCGTGTTCAAACGCAGCATTTCAGACGCTTTTGGCGTCGCTGGCTTGTTCACGCCCGTGATGCCGGTCAAAAAGGTGGTGAGCAAATCGGTGCGCGGCAGATTTTTAGGAGCAACATCGGCACCAAGCACAACCGTCAGCAGCGCCGGCAACGTTGGGTTTGACACATAGGTCAAAAACTGGCCGTCGTCCTTGGGCTGCGAGGCATTGAACTTGTCTTTGTCAGGCAAGCCAATCACCAGCTCGTTGACCAGCGGATTACCCAGGCGCGACACCTGGGTCCACGCACCGCCCTGCTTGCTGGCATTGTTGTTGCCTGATGCGGGCGCACCGTTGAGCAGGCGAGCCTGGCGCAAGCTGGCTGTGGTCCAGCCGCCAATGACCGGATCCGTGCTGCCAGCCGCCGTGAGACAGTCTTTATGCACTTCCACGGCAAGGGTGGTGACGTTGGATTTTTGAATCACGTGATTACCACCGCCGCCGACGGCATCCTTGTTGGCCGGGTCCAGCAGAACAGCGGCTGGTGCATTGACCAGGTCAAACACCGGGCCAAGATTGACGGCAAAGCCCTCCTGGCGCTGTCCGACAAACACTTTGCCCTGGTCTTTGCCAGCAGGGCAGCCGGGAATAGTGACGGTGTGGATGTGCTTGGCTGCATAGGTTGCATAGTCGGCAATGGTCTTGACACCAATGTTGTCTACCGGCTTTTCAAAGGTGGTACTTCCGCCCGCCGTCTTTGCCAGGGCAGCACCAGTGCTTTTGCGACGCTCACCACGGACCACCTTGACTTCAAAGCTCTCATTGACATTAAGGTTGGCGTCGTTCAGGTTGGCAACGGCACCGGCCTGGATCAGGGGAATAGCCACGCTGGCCGAGCCAATGGGCAAGGCGATGGACTTGAGGGTGTTCTTGAAGCGAAACTGGAATGTCACGTCTTCAACTGCGTCGCCGTTATTGTCCACATGAATTTCATACAGCGCGTTGGGGTCCATCTGGAAGTAGTTGGGGCCGCCGTACGGAGCCTGAAGCGGCTGGTAGTTGGCCAGCAGGGTCACGTAATCTGAACGACCGCCAGTACCGTCAGATGCAATACCTTCATAACTTCGGAACATGTAAAAGTCAGTGCCATCGACCCTGGGGCTGCCGGCTGTACCAGGGGCTTCACGGTGGCTGGAAGCAATCGCTCCGCCGGCGACTACAAGAAGAAGGCAGGCTTTCGCCAGCTGCGCTAATTTCATCTGCATGGTGTATCTCCAAAATTAAGTTACAGCGGCTGCTGTGTAAAGATTACGCACAGTTGCGTAAACCGGATTCAGAAATTGAATCTCTGGCTACTTTATGGAATGAAACATTGGGTAACCCATAGGCTTTGACTCATGCACGTGTAGTCCGGCAGGCCGAAGCTCATGCATCACTTAAGATTTGCCCAAAGCACCACTTACCTCCCACACTTTCAGAACACCATGCAAAGATTCACCATATCCCTTGACGAAGCGCTGGCCGTGCAGTTTGATGCGCTGATTGCAGAAAAGGGTTATGTCAATCGCTCTGAGGCCGTACGCGACCTTATTCGCACGCAGCTGGGCGACGCGCATATTGAAGCGTCGGCGTCGGCCTGGTGCGTGGCAACGCTCAACTATGTGTATGACCACCATGACAAAACCGTGACCGAACGTGTGCTGTCGCTGCAGCATGACCATCATGACCTGGTCATCACCAGCCTGCACACCCACCTTGACCACGACCACTGCCTGGAGACCGTGGTGATGCGCGGGCCAACCACTACCGTCAATACGTTTGCCGACATGCTGATCGCCCTGCGCGGTGTGCGGCACGGCAATATTCACATCGTGCCGCTCGACTCAGGCACGCCAGCCCACACACATCAGCAGGTCAAAGATGAGGGCAGCAAGACGCCGCACCTTCACATGAAACCTGTGAGCTGACACCAGCAGGTGTTTTCAGCTGCGTATACCCAACACAGCCAGCGCACCGAGCAAAAGCCCCATCGCAGCAATCCACGAGCCCAAAACACGCCTGGCCATAGGCATGATGGGCACTAATCTGCGCAGGCGGCCAAGGTCGTCCAGTGCGCTGAGCAGCGCCAACACGACAATCATGACGGTCAGGGCTATGCCAATCAGGTCTTGAATGCGCGGCCCTTCAAGATCAGCGGCTACGCCTGCTGCGAGCCCGGCTACAAGGGCCAGTGCAGCAGAAACCAGGGCAGAGGGCTTCCAGCCCGCCACAGCGCACAAGCCAAGTACAACAATCGCGAATGGCGCCATAAACCCAGGCAATTGCGCCAGCATGGCCGCACCCAGAGCTGCAGCGGCGCCAGCCAGCAAAGCCACCACCACGGTCCATGGCTCTTCAAGGCCCAAAACAGCCAGCACCAGGCCAAGCGTTGCAGCCACTGACAGCGGCGAAGTCACCAGATGCAGCGTGCCGTCCCATAGGGTCGGGCCACTGCCAAAAGCGCCGAATGGCCCATGCGCCCATACTGGGCTGCACAAAACAGCCGCACCGACCAGAAACCCCAACGCAGCTTTAAGCCGCACCAGGCATGCCCGCCAGAATCCAGATACCGACAAGTGCAATCAGGCCACCGCTTGCACGCAAAACTTCAGAGCCACGCGGCAGCGCTTTGAGCAAGCCCAGCGCGATACCGCCGAGATGCAGCAAGCCCGTGCATATAACAAAGCCAGCCGTGTAGGCAGCCGGTGCTGCGGTTGCAGGTAGTTCTGCCCCGTGCGCATAGCCATGAAACACGCCAAAGGCGGCAACAATGGCGACCGCCACAGCCACCGGCGCGCGCCATGCAGCAGCAATAGCCAAACCCAAAACCACGACTGACGCCGCAATGCCGGTCTCTATATAAGGCAGCGGTACCTGGGCAATACCCAGAATGCCGCCCACCACCATCAGCATCGGAAAAGCCACCGGCAAGGCCCACACCAGCGGCTTGCCCAGCGTTGCGCCCCAGATACCCACGGCGACCATGGCCAGCAGGTGATCAATGCCCGACAGCGGATGCATGAAGCCTGAGATAAACCCGTTCGCGGCCCCCTGGTCGGAATGCGCATGGGCCGTAGCAGCGCAACACAGCAGCAACAAGGCAGCGATTTGACGCTTGCTACCAAAAAACGGCTGTTGCCGGGCTGGGGCTTGAGATAAGTTCATAGAGGTACTTTCTGGGCTAGGTTGTCAGGTACTGGTTAAAATTTCATCACCAGCGAAAGCCGGAAGGAACGTGACTCAATCGGGTGGAAGTGAATATCGTCTACCGGTGCAGCCTCGCCCTTGAGCTGCGAGGTGTAGTAGTAGTCAATCGCCGAGTCCTTACGGTTAGTCAAATTAAAGCCCTCCAGCTCCAGCTTGACCTTGGGGCTGATCTTGTAGCCAATGCGGCCGTTGAGGGTAGCGGTGCTTTTTGAGCGCACCGTGTTGTCTTCAATCAGCGGTCGCGGGCCAAAGTAGCGCAGCTGCAGGGCGCCAAAGTAAGGGCCCAGGTTGTCAACCGCAAACGCCAGCGAGGCAACGCCTTCTACCGCACCTGGCACGCGGCTGCCGGCCGGGTCAAAGTCACGATAGCGCGCGCGGGCAAAAGACAAGTCAGCATCAACCGTTAGCCAGCGCGTGGGCTTGTAGTAGTTGGACAGTTCAAACCCGAAACGGCGACTTGGGCGGCCAGCGTTGGTTGTACCCGCATCACCCGCAAAGGTCAGCTCCGAGTCAAAGTCCAGCCGGTAAAACGACAGCGCGCTTTGCAAACCGGCAACCGCCTCGGTACGCACGCCAAACTCAAGCCCTTTTGAACGCACTAGCGGCGGCACCTTGTCTGCTGCCAGGCCGGTTTTCGGGTCTGTGGTAATCGTGGTGCCGCGTGCGTCGTTGCTGTGAAAGCCATAACCCGCACTGGTATAAAACTCGGTTTTGTTCCACGGGCCAAAAATCAGGTTCAGCTTGGGGCTGACTTTGGTGGCCGACGCGGTGCCCGAATTAGCCGGGTTGTCGCTGTCAACCTTGAAATGAAAGTTGTCGGCCCGTACCCCGGCCACGGTACGAAACTTGTCCGCCCACTCGGTTTTGTTCTCAAGGTAGATGCCCACGCTGCGCTCAACGATGCGGTCAGACCGCGTGGTCGACAGCACCTGCCGCGCCACCGTGCTTTGCAGCGCATTGTTGATATCGTCATTTTGAAACTGCAGGCCCACCGTGTTCTCGCTGCTGCGACCCATCAGGGTGGATGCCCAGGTATGGCTGGCGTTAATGCCGGTGGTGGTGCGCCTGTCGGGCTGGGCAAACTGGTCGCCGTTAACCGGGTCATCCAGAAAGTAAGTGAAGTTTGAGAACAAATCGAGCCGGCTGCGCACGACATAAGCATTAACCTGCGTGAAACCCGCAGCGCTGGACTGCCGCCATGCGCCCGACACGCTGTAGCGACTGGCGCTGCCGCCGTCGGTCTGGTCCACCGCGTCAAAGCGGCCCAGGCTGCCGTTGGCCACGGCACGCAATGGAATCTGGTCAGTTGAATGCCATTTGGCGTCGTAGGCCATCAGGGTCACATTAAAGCCGTTGGCCTCGGTGCCCTGGCTGTAACGCAGAACGCCATTGCGTTTGAGGTAATCATCAGCCACGGTAAACGGCCCGTCATTTTTAAACAGCTCAATGGCATAAAGCAGGTTGCCATCACCCAGCTTGGGCGAGTTGGCCAAAAAGGTTCGAACATAGCCGTTTTGGCCCAGGCCGATGCTGGCAATGCCCTGTGGCAATTTATCGGCGTATTTGACGCTGACCGAACCCGCCGACGCAAAGTCGCCTTCAGCCGCACAAAACGGCCCCTTGCGGTAGTCAAGCAAAGTCGTCAGCTCAGGGATCAAAAAGTTCACGTCCGTCCAGCCCTGGCCATGCGCATGGCTGCGCTGGTTGACCAGCATGCCGTCGATGGTGGTACGCAGGTCAGTGCCGTGGTCAAG
>JANOCP010000436.1:0-20460 GCA_031412235.1 Polaromonas sp. | reverse complement strand
TGCTTGTCAAAATCTGTTTTGAGCAAATCACGCAAATGGCGCCGTACGCCAGTCGTGCCCAGGTCCAAACCCAGTTGCTGGTTGAAGTCGCAGTCAGACAACCAGCCTTGCCAGTCGACGCTCACCATGTTGCGGCACATGACGCCTTCGAGGTTTTGCGGCTGAAAGCTGCTTTTGAGTAAATCCATGTAGGTGCCAAACGTGCCCTTGGACACCAGCGTTGAGCCAAAGCGCTGTATCGGCATATTTGTCAGCGCAAACAGGTCATTGAAGACGACGCCGAAATGCTTGAGCAACTCATGCTTGTAGTCAGCCTGTAGTTGCTGTTGCTCTGGCGGCAAAGCCGCGCCTTGCGGGTTGTACACGAGGTTCAAAGACAAGCCCGAGCCGGATTGCCCGTAGCCCAACTGGTTAAGTTTTTGCAGCCCCGCAATGCTTTTGTCAAACACGCCATCACCCCGCTGCTTGTCCACATTGCTGGCCGAATAGCAAGGCATGGATGCCACCACATCAACCTTTTGTTCTGCCAAAAACTCAGCCAGGCCCTCCAGGCCCGGCTCAAACAGCACCGTCAGGTTGCAGCGGTCTATAACGCGCACGCCCAATGCTCTGGCCGCGCGGACCAGTCCCCTGAACCCGCTGTGCAGCTCTGGCGCACCACCGGTAAGGTCAAGCGTCGAAATGCGCCGTGCCTGCAAAATTTGCGGAATCAGGGCCAGCGTGTGCTCATCCATCATTTCGGTACGATGCGGCCCGGCATTCACGTGGCAGTGCAGGCAGCTCTGATTACACAGGTAGCCCAAATTGACCTGCAATGTCTCCAGCGGCTTGCGGTACAAAGCGGGAAAGGGGGTTTTCTGTAGCAAGGGAAGGGTGTCGTGCATGTGTGTAGCTGTTCGAAGTGGTCAAAAATTTCACCGGGTGGGCTCAACGCAAAATCACCTCAAGCCGCTCCCGCACCTCTCTTGTCATGGCCTGCGGTTGGGTGACCAGCGCGCTTTGTAATGCAGTGTGTGCGTCGCTGGTGTGCGTTTCGCTTGCCAGGAGTTTGATGGCCTGAGCGACGATTTTTTGGGCGCGACCTGCATTTTCGAGCAGATTGGCCAGCGCCATGTTGGCCGTCACGTGCGCCTCACGGGGGTGCCAGCAGTCAAAGTCAGTGACCATCGCCAGTGTGGCGTAGGCCATTTGGGCCTCACGTGCCAGCTTTGCCTCGGGCATATTGGTCATGCCAATCACATCCGCTCCCATACTGCGGTACCAGTTCGATTCAGCCAGGCTGGAAAAGTGCGGCCCTTCAATGCAAACATAGGTACCGCCCCGGTGCAGATCAGGGACAGGCGACGCAGGGTCAGCCGCTTCGGCTTTCAGGACATCCTGAACCGCTTGGGCTAATGCATTTGCCGCGACACTGCAAACGGGCTGCGCCATCGAGACATGGGCCACCGCGCCAGAACCAAAAAAGCTGTTGTCCCGCCGTTTTGTCAGGTCAATGAACTGGTCGGGCAGCACCATGTCCAGCGGTTTGATGTCTTCACGCAACGAGCCCACCGCTGACACTGAAAGCAGCCAGCGCACGCCAAGTTGCTTCATGGCGTAAATATTGGCGCGGTAAGGCACTTCGGTAGGTAACAGCCTGTGCCCGCGCGCGTGGCGTGCCAAAAAAGCCACAGCTACGCCTTGCAGCTTGCCTGTGACCAGCGCATCTGAGGGCGCACCGAACGGAGTTTCGACAACATGTTCCTGGCTGTGCTGCAGCCCCTCCATCTGGTAAAGACCGCTGCCACCCATGATGCCAATCAGTGCCTGAGTCATCGGTTGTGTTCCTGTGCTTCCTGTTGAACGGAAAAACATGCAAAAGTAACGACGTTCGTTTGAAACCTCCGCAAATATGTGATGCTAGGCACATTTGATTAATCCAGTTGGTCGCTGGAGATTTATATTTCTTACAGTCAACGCGACGAATGTAAGAAATTTTGTCATTCTTGGACTAACGATCAGGATCACCAAAAGGACACCCTTGAATCCACGCAAACTTGTTGTCGCAGTACTGCTGCTGGCCTGCATGGCCGCTTTTTTTGTATTCGATCTGGGTCGCTTTTTCAGTCTGGCCTACCTGAAGGAAAGCCAGGCGTCTTTTGCGGAGCTCTATGGCCAGCGCCCTGTGTTGGTTGTTGCTGTTTTTTTTGCGGTCTATGTGGCGGTAACGGCGCTGTCGCTACCCGGCGCGGCCATCATGACGCTGGCCGCCGGAGCGGGTTTCGGGCTTGTTCTGGGTACGGTTCTGGTGTCGCTGGCCTCCACCATAGGCGCAACGCTGGCCATGTTGGCCGCCCGCTACATGCTTCGGGAATCCATTCAAAAGCGCTTTGGCCAGCGCCTGGCTGAAGTCAACAAGGGCATTGAAAAGGAAGGCGCTTTTTACCTGTTCACCCTGCGGCTTATCCCCGTCGTGCCGTTTTTTGCTTTGAACCTGCTCATGGGTTTAAGCCGCATGAAAGTCTGGACCTATTTTTGGGTCAGTCAGTTGGGCATGTTCGCGGGTACCGTGGCGTTTGTGAATGCCGGTACGCAGATTGCCAGGATTGATTCGTTGCAGTCGATTCTGTCGCCCGGCCTGATTGGCTCTTTTATTTTGCTTGGTTTGCTGCCGCTGGTCGTCAAACGCATGCTGGATTTTTTCAAGAGTCGCAAGGTGTATGCGCGTTGGCGATCCGTGCGGCCAGCTCGGTTTGACCGTAATTTGGTGGTGATAGGCGCCGGCGCGGGTGGTCTGGTTACCGCGTATATCGCGGCTGTCGTCAAGGCCAAGGTAACGCTGGTGGAAGCCCACAAAATGGGCGGCGACTGTTTGAATTACGGGTGTGTGCCAAGCAAGGCCCTGATTCGCAGTGCCACGCTGGCGCACCAGATGCGCCATGGTGCAAGCTATGGTCTGGAGAACACAGAACCGCGTTTTAGCTTCAGCGCCGTGATGCAGCGCATCCAGGCAGTGGTGCGCACCATTGAGCCGCATGACAGTGTTGAGCGCTACACGGCGCTGGGCGTGGATGTGGTGCAGGGCCATGCGCGCATCGTGAACCCATGGACGGTTGAAATTGCCTTGAACGGCGGCGGCACGCAAACCATCACAACGCGCAGCATTGTCATTGCAGCGGGGGCCCGGCCATTTGTGCCCCCGTTACCCGGACTTGACGAGACCGGTTACGTGACCAGCGATACGCTTTGGGAGAAATTTGAAAAGCTTGACGCAGTCCCGCAGCGCCTGCTGGTGCTGGGCGGTGGCCCCATTGGGTGCGAGCTGGCGCAATCCTTTGCCCGTCTCGGCTCGCAGGTGACGCTGGTTGAAATGGCGCCGCGCTTGTTGATGCGTGAAGACGAGGAAGTCTCAATATTGGTCAAAGCTGCGCTGGTGGCCGATGGCGTGACGGTGCTGACGAGCCACAAGGCGCTACGTACACAAAAAGACGCTGACGGCAACGCACTTTGGGCAGCGCCGGTAAACCCGGACGCCAGCAAAACGCAAGACATTCGGATTGACTTTGACGAGCTGATTTGCGCTGTGGGGCGTGTGGCACGGCTGACGGGCTACGGACTGGAAGACCTGGGGATTCCTACGCAGCGTACGGTAGAAACCAACGACTACCTGCAAACCGTTTACCCCAACATATTTGCTGCGGGTGATGTGGCTGGGCCCTACCAGCTTACGCACGTTGCCGCGCACCAGGCCTGGTATGCAGCGGTCAATGCGCTGTTTGGCGACTTCAAGCGGTTCAAAGCCGATTACTCGGTGATTCCATGGACAACTTTCACTTCGCCCGAAGTCGCCCGCGTTGGCCTGAACGAGCAGGAAGCCAAAGAAAAGGGCATCGCCCACGAGGTCACCCGCTACGGCATCGACGACCTGGACCGCGCCATCGCCGACAGCGCCGCACATGGTTTTGTCAAGGTGTTGACCGCACCGGGCAAAGACACTATTTTGGGCGTCACTATTGTTGGTGACCATGCCGGTGATTTGCTGGCTGAATATGTGCTGGCGATGCGGCACAAACTGGGCCTGAATAAAATTTTGTCAACCATCCATACCTATCCGACGATGACAGAGGCCAACAAATACGCTGCAGGGGAATGGAAACGAGCGCATCAGCCAGAAAGGCTTTTGGCCTGGGTGGCCAGGTTTCATGCCTGGAAAAGGGGTTGACATGCCAGATGAGACACGTCAAATGGCCACTGCTTTCACAGCTGATGCATCCCCTGACTCAGGGAAAATACAGCTTAAAAGTACCGATGCTGTCTATCCTGGCTACGACGGGTCATTGAACCATGCTGGGCGTTAACCAGTTGCTGCGGGCACCACGCCCTGCCCAATGGTGCGTTCTGGTCCTGGTCGGCCTGGCCGTAGCGGTTGACTTGCAGGCTCAACCCGTTGCCTTGCCACCTTTTTCGGGCAGTGAATCAGGCGTACCACCTGCGCCATGGCGTATTACTGGACTGCCGGCGCAGGGAAAGGCTGCTGTACCGGTGACGCGCTTTGACATCACGCCTGTCGAAGGTCGGAAAGTTCTGCGGGTTCAGACCAACATCTCTTATGGCAACCTGGTTCATACATTGCCCGGCATCAGCCTGACTGACGGTGCGCAACTGCGCTGGAGCTGGCGGCTTGATCAGCCCTTGATCAATGCTGATTTACGCCAGCGCCGCGGCGACGATACACCCCTGAAAGTGTGCCTGCTGTTTGACCCGCCCGCGGCCAGCCTGAGCATTTTTGACCGCAGTGTTCTGGCTCTGGCGCGTAGTGTCAGCGGCGAGAAGTTGCCCGGCGCAACGCTCTGCTATGTTTGGGACCACCTTTTGCCTGCGGGCACCCTGCTCAATAACGCGTACACATCCCGTGTCCGCATGCTGGTGCTGGACAGCGGTGCCAGGCGTCTGGGTCAGTGGGTTAGCCATCGCCGGGATGTGGCGGCTGACTTCAAACTGGCCTTCGGCCACGAGGGCAACAGCCTGCCAGTGCTTGACGGGGTTTTGATTGGCGCTGATTCCGACAACGCTGGTGGCCAAAGCCTGGCCTATGTCAGCGATGTGGCGCTGGGTCCGTGACGCTTTCTGCCGCCCAGGCTACTGGTGCCATGAAACATCTCGTTCTGCTGGGCGCAGGTCACGCACACGTCCATGTACTGCAGGCGATGGCTGTCAGCCGTCCGAACAATCTGCGCATCACGCTGGTTGCGCCGCAGCGCGAGCAGCTCTACTCTGGCATGGTTCCGGGTTTTGTGGCGGGCCATTACACGCTGAACCAGTGCGTGATTCCGCTTGAGGCTTTGCTGGCTCGATGCGGCGCGCACTTTGTTGCAGGCCACGTTGCCAGCATCAATGCAGGTGCGCAAACGGTCAGCTTGAGCGATGGCCAGACTGTTGCCTACGATCTGCTGAGCCTGAATACGGGCGCGGTCATGGACAGGGACAAAATCGAAGCAGCCATTCCTGGCGCGCGTGCACACGCCTTGTTCGTTCGCCCCATCGAGGCATTTGGCAAGCAGTGGTTGCAAACAAAGGCCATGGCTCTGCACCGGCCAATCCACGTTGCGGTGGTAGGCGCAGGTGCTGCGGGGCTGGAGCTTGCCATGGCTACGGCCTATGCGTTGAGTCCAACCGGGGGGGCGCCTGGCAGCCGGGTAACACTGATCACCGGCGGATCAAAGCCCGCGTCGGCTTATCCTGCTGCTGTACAGCGACGGGTTACCACTGCGCTGGGACGCCTTCAGATTGCTGTGGTGCAAGATACTTGTATCGGTGTAAATGCTGGCGAAGTGGTGCTGGGAAGTGGTGCAAAGCTGGTTTGCGATCTACCCCTGCTGGCTATCGGTGCGCAGGCGCCCCGGTGGCTGGCGGGTAGTGGACTGGCGCTGGATGCGCAAGGCTTCGTAGCCGTCAACAGCTTTCAGCAAAGCACCAGCCATGGCCATGTGTTTGCTGCCGGCGATGTGGCCAGCCGGCTCGATGCGCCGCACAACCGAAGCGGGGTGTATGCAGTACGGGCGGGCCCGCCTTTGCTGCGCAATCTGTTAACGGCTCATGCCGCCAGGCCTTTGGCTGCGTATCGTCCGGCCCATCGCACACTGAACCTGCTGTCTTGTGGTGGCCGCTATGCCATCGCAGCCTGGGGTGGGTTAAGTGTGGAAGGTGCCTGGGTCTGGCGTTTGAAAGACCGCATTGACCGCCAGTTTGTCCGTCGGTACAGCGATTGAAAGATACGCATCGGGTGCAGGTTACGGACGCTGTGGATAAAGATCAAGTGTCATTAATTGCTACTAAATTAATAGCTATCTGATGCCGTAAATGCTGGGCTAGTGACCTATTCGACCTAATTTTTTGGATTTGGACGTTAAATCGCAGCCCAAAACACGCCAAACCAGCCTTTGGCGTCTGTCCAGTGCTCAATATGACTGAAACCGGCTTGCCGGAGCAGGCTGCCCATGCTTTCAAGTGTGTACTTGTATGAGCATTCGGTATGGATGCGCTCACCGGTGACGAAGCTGCGTTCATGGCCGGGCCAGCGCACGGTCAGCCCGCAAGTCGCCTCCAGGTGCATTTCAATACGTGACTGCGCTGGGTTAAACAGCGCCACGTGCTGCCATTGGCGTACGTCAAAATCCGATTGCAGCAGACTATTGATGTTGAGCAGCAGGTTTTTGTTGAACGCGGCAGTCACGCCCAGCGCGTCGTCATAAGCGGCTTCAAGGGTGGCGCTGTCCTTGACCAGATCAATGCCCAGCAGCAGGCCGCGCGCCTTGCCCTGTGTGGGGCTGGCGATATGCTGTAAAAAGCGCAAGGCCTCATCAGGCCCAAAGTTGCCCAGGCTGGAGCCGGGGTAAAAAAACACCCGGTCATGGCTTTGCACGGCTTCGGGCAGGACAAGACCATTTGAGAAGTCCATGCCCAGACCGACAATATCGAGCTCCGGAAAGCTCATTTGCAGTTGCTCTGCAGCGTCTTTTAAAAAGTCCACAGAAATATCTACAGGCACATATTGGCGCGGCAGCAGGTGCGGAATCAGCTTGGCTGCCTTGGCGCAGTTCCCGGCACCCAGGTCAATCAGGCACGGGCTCTGAATGCCCGCCTGAGCGATGGCGCTGGCCATGTGGGCATGGCTGACCTCGAAAATACCGGCTTCTGTGCGGGTCGGGTAGTACTCGTCAAGCCCGGTAATGGCCTCAAACAGCTTGGAGCCCAACGCGTTATAGAAAAACTTGGGTGAAATACTGGCCGCCGGTGCCAGCAGACCGGTAGTGAGTTCTTGCGCTACCGTGGGCAACTGCCTCGCAGCTGGGTCAGTGTGGAGATTAACAAGCAGCGGTGACGCCTTTGATGGCGCTGGAGCGTCGAGTGGATAGTTCAAGGTAAAGGAGGTGGCAATGCCAGCTGTTTCTAAAAAAACCAAATATAAAAAGGCTTGGAGGTATGTTTTTGTAGGACTGTATCGCTTTCGGTCCATCAGGTTTGAAAACGGACATTGCC
The DNA here is from genome assembly GCA_031412235.1 of Polaromonas sp. Lineage (GTDB taxonomy): Bacteria > Pseudomonadota > Gammaproteobacteria > Burkholderiales > Burkholderiaceae_C > Polaromonas. The sequence goes on along the minus strand of JANOCP010000436.1, from coordinate 12,942 downwards.
AGACAATGGAGGACCTGCCGGATTCCGTCGTTTTCAAGCCTCATTTCTTGCCTTGTCTGCCCATATGCCCCTTGTGTCTTTAGCCCGTCGTCAATTTCTTCAAGGCGCACTGGCCGTCACCGCCAGCTCAGCCGCAGCGCCCGGGGCATGGGCCCAGGGCTTGACCGGCCCGGCCTACGAGGTCACCCGGTGGCTGGGGCCGGTATCAAGCCTGGGGCTGCTCGACACGACCGGCAAGACCTGGCAACTGGCTGATTTGCAGGGCCGGGCGGTACTGTTTAACTTTTGGGCCAGCTGGTGCGAGCCTTGCCGGGCTGAAATGCCCACCTTGCAGCAGGTGGCTGACCTTTACGGCCCCGACAGGCTGCTGGTTCTGGCGATTAACTTCAAGGAGTCAGCGCCGCGCGCGCTGCAATTTGCCAAAACCACCGGCATGAGCCTGCCGCTTCTGCTGGACAGCAATGGCAAGGTTGCGGGCCAGTGGGGCGTCAAGGTGTTCCCGACCACACTTACCCTTGACAGCAGGGGCAGACCGCAACAGCGCGTAAAGGGCGAGGTTGACTGGACCAGCCCTGCTGCGGGAAAACTGATTGAAGGTCTGCTCAAACGGTGATTCGCCCGCCGCGCGTCGCAAGGCGATAATTCGGCCTCAGCTTTAACGTCCACAAGTTCTCGGAGCACCTTTACCTGCCCCGATGTACCTTGCCTTCTCTCATACCCGGAGTTCTTTTCATGACCACCGTACGCCGTAGCTTTCTTAAAAACACCGCTGCAGCAGCTTTTGTTGGCGCGCTGCCAGCCTTTAGTTTTGCGCAGGCTCCAGCCCGTAGCAACTTTGCACCTCAAAGCGGCGCCTGGCGCACTTTTGATGTCACCACCCGCGTCGACATCATCAAGCCGCAAGGGGCCACCAAAATCTGGCTACCGATTCCGTCCATTAACAGCGACTACCAGCGCTCGCTTGACAACAGCTTTTCAAGTAACGGCGCTGCAAGGCTCACGCAAGACGGCCAGGACGGCGCAAAAATGCTGCTGGTTGAGTTTTCTGCCTCTGAGGCCACGCCTTATGCCGAGCTCACCAGCCGCGTGCAAACCCAGGGCCGCGCCATTGACTGGTCACAAAAGACCGCCGCGCCAGAAAGCGCTGACACCCTGCGCTATTTCACCCGCGCCACTGCTTTGATACCGACCGACGGTATTGTGCGAAAAACTGCTTTGGCCGCCACGCAAGGCGCCAAAACCGATGTAGAAAAAACCCAAAAAATCTACGACTGGGTTGTGGCCAACACCTACCGCGAACCCAAGGTACGCGGCTGCGGCGTAGGCGACATCAAGACCATGCTGGAAACCGGTGATCTGGGCGGCAAGTGCGCTGACCTTAATGCGCTGTTTGTGGGCCTTTGCCGCTCGGTCGGCGTGCCCGCACGTGACGTCTACGGCATTCGCCTGGTGGCTTCAAGCTTTGGCTACAAAGAGCTGTCCGGCAACCCTGCCAGCCTCAAGGGTGCGCAGCACTGCAGGTCAGAAGCCTATTTGAAGGGTTATGGCTGGGTGGCCATGGACCCAGCTGATGTGGCCAAGGTTATGCGTCTTGAAACCGCTGAATGGATCAAAAGCACAAGCAATTCGGTGGTTGCCCCGGTGAACAAGGCCCTGTTTGGCGGCTGGGAAGGCAACTGGATGGCCTACAACACGGCGCACGATGTTGCCTTGCCGCAGTCAAAAGGTGAAAAACTCGGCTTCTTCATGTACCCAGTTGGTGAAAACGAAGCCGGGCGTTTTGATTCTTATGCGCCGGATGATTTCAAATACCAGATTATGGCCAAACTGGTATAGCCCCCACGGTCGTTCACTTCGTGTAACTTCCTGGGTTATTGGGGTCAGAAACCAATTTCGCTACAGCGCGAAGCGCTGTACCCTGCGGGGCGAGCCGGAGGCTCGGCGAATTTGGGCTCTGACCCCAAAAACCCTGCGGTCTGGCAAAGCCAGTCCCGCGGCCCCTGCTTGAACTAAATCGGAGCGTGTTAAAAGTCGAGCCTGAAGTTGCTCTCAAACCGTCGCGCTTCCCCCGTCACCGGGTCGGTAAAGGCTATTGATTTCGCCAGCAGTTGCAGTGGCAAGCTGTAGTCATCGTCGGGCGTGTTGTTGACCGGCGGGTACATGCGGTCATTCAATATGGGTAGGCCCAGTGCGTTCATGTGCACGCGCAGCTGGTGCTTTTTGCCGGTGACCGGGCTTAGCGCATAGCGTGCTGTGTTGCCATGCACCTCAAGCACATCAACGTGCGTTTCGCTATTGGGCTCTCCAGGTACTTCGCGCTGCCTGAAGAAAGGCTCATCCTCAACTATCCGGCTTTTGCGGGTGAGCGGCAAGCTCAGGTCATCGCGCCAGGGCGCTATGGCCTCGTAGTGTTTGCTGATGTTGTGCTGCCTGAACAGGCCCTGGTACGCGTTGCGGTCAGCAACCTGGGTTGAAAACAGCACCAGCCCGGCGGTTTCGCGGTCTATGCGGTGAATAGGCGTCAGTGCATCTATACCGAGCCGGTTTTTGAGCCGTACCAGAAGCGTCTCCTGCAGGTAGTGGCCTGATGGCGTGACGGGCAAAAAATGCGGTTTGTCGGCCACCACCAGATGCTCATCCTGATAAATCACAACTTCATCAAACGGAATGCGTGGCTCCGCATCAAGCGATCGGTAGTAGAAGATGCGGATATGGCCCTGGTAGGCGCGTTCGGGCGTAACAGCCGCGCCGAATTCATCGGCCATCAGGCCCTGCTGCATGCGCTCAAGCCAGGTCTGGCGTGCAATGGCCGGAAAGCGCTCCGTTAAAAAATCAGTAATGGTGGCCCATGAGCCCGCGGGCAGGCCAATACAGCTGGGGCCCACGCCAAGCCGCGTCGGCAAACCGTGCCGGGCGTACTTGAGTGTTTTACCCACGGGAACCCACAAACGCAGGGCTATACACGTACAAACACAACATCCCACACACCATGCCCAAGCTTGATGCCGCGGTTTTCAAACTTGGTCAGGGGCCGGTGGTCGGGCTTGGCTGCATAGCCGGTGGCTGATGTGTTTTGAAGCGATGCCTCGGCACTCAGCACCTCAAGTATCTGCTCGGCATAGGGTTGCCAGTCGGTAGCGCAATGCAGGTAGCCGCCGGGTTTCAGGCGTGCTGCAAGCTTGGCGACAAGCGGTGCCTGGATCAGCCGGCGCTTGTTGTGTTTTTTCTTGTGCCATGGGTCAGGAAAGAAGATATGTACGCCGTCCAGGCTATTCATGGGCAACATGTCGTCAATCACCTCAACGGCGTCGTGCTGCAGTATGCGGATGTTGGTCAGCGTCTGCGCGCCCACGCCTTCGTGAATGCGCTTGAGCAGCGCGCCCACGCCTGGCGTGTGCACCTCGCAGCACAAAAAGTTTTTCTCCGGCATTAGCGCGGCAATGTGCGCGGTGGCCTCACCCATGCCAAAGCCGATTTCAAGAATGATGGGCGCAGTGCGCCCAAACACGGTTGAAAAATCGGCCAGCGCGGGCGAGTAGGGCAGCAAGAACTGCGGACCAATGTCTGCAAATGCCTTGGCCTGCGCGACGGTAGTACGACCTGTACGACGCACAAAGCTGCGTATGCTGCGGTGCGGAAATTCGGTTGCCGGGGTTGTCGTCGCTGACGCGTCTGACAACTGATCCTGAGCTTGACTGGCGATGGGATTCACTAAATTCCTGTGGCGGTAACGTTGCAATTGACAACAAAAGTTATGGTGCTACGCGCGGGCAAACCTGGCAGCGGCACCCCCCCTATTGTCAACAGGTTGGGTAACTGCGCGGGTGCAGGGCAGGTCGCAGCAATGGGGGTAATTGATGCGGTACAGGTCCCAACGGTACAAGACAGGCCCGCTACCGGCGGGTCTGATGCCGTACTGCCATCAGCTGCCGTTGCACCGGTATTGGTAAAGGTAACGGTATAGCTGGTGGTGCCGCCAGCGGTCACCGTGCCGGTTCCGTCGGTTTTGGTAACGGCCAGCAGTGTGGAGCAGGTGGTTGTTACGGCGCTGTTGACGGAATTAAGGCTTGAGTTGGCACCCGCTGTGGCAAACCAGTTGGTTTGTGGAACCGTGTTGCCCCGGTCAAGGCCGTTAGCACCACCATTTGCGGTGTTGGCTGGAGTACCCGCGCCATTGAAATAGTTCACGCCGCCACCGCCACCGCCGCCCGGGCCGTGCTCGCTGTAGCTTGAATTCACGCCGTTACCACCGTTGGACTGAAGCGTTCTCCCGGCCAGGCCCGTGGCAATGGCCGCAAAGGTGGTTCCGCCAGCACCCGCGCCGCCCGCTGCGTCGGTACAGCCACCCACTGTGAAGTTGGGTAAAAAGCCGTTTGCGCCGTTGTTAAGCAGCCTGCCGGTAAGCAAGCTGCTGCTGGTCATGCTGGCAGCGCGTACCACGATGATGCCGCCACCATTGCCGCCCCAGCCGCCCTGTTGGCAGTTGGTACCACCGCCATCCACATGGCCTGCACCGCCACCGCCGCCCATGATCAGGCGTGTGGGACTCAGGACGAGTTTGTTTAAGGCTCGGCTCGCGCCGTCACCCCCAAAACCGCCCGAGTCACGGAAAGTGGTGGGGCGTGAAGCATCATTCCAGCCACCACCACCTTGCCCGCCTTGTCCGCCATTACCGCCGCCGCCGCCGCCGCCGTTCTGGTTGTTGCCGCCACCACCGGCATTGCCTGGTGCACCGCGTCCGCGTGAACCTGCAGGGTAGCCATCAATCAGCGCATCGACCTGCGCCGTGCCGTTGTAGACCAGACGAGGCGTTCCGGCGATGCCCTCACCCTTAAAGGAGCCTTCGCGTTCACCGCCAGGCGCCACCGCAATATTGCCCGCAACAGCCCGGTAGAAAGAGGTGCCGTTAACGGGGTCAAGTACGGGCGGGCCGTAAGGCGCGTTGAAGGTTTGTCCGCCTCCGCGAAATCCCCTGGCCGAAGCATCGAGGTCAAAAGCACCCATGGCGATGTTGCCACTGGCCTGCAGCCCCAGCACCCCGCCGGTGGAGCCGTTCCAGGCCTGCGGAACCACATTGGCGCTCAAGGCGACGTTGAGGTATTGCGGCACCCGTATGACCTGGTAGGTGTAGCTGCCGTTGGTCGCCGAGCCGGTCGATGCCGTGCTTTGGTAGGCGTTGACGGTACCGCCTGTAGTTCCGGCGCAGGCTACGCCGATATTCGCCCCTGCTGCTGTGGTGGCGGTGCAGTACTCCCAATTGCCCGCGAGATAGTTGGTGGCGATATTTCCGCCTGCGTAAGAGGCGGTGGTGGTGGTTCGGGTGGCGCAGCCCGCCGTACCCACACCGTCTCCGTAGCAATCGCTGTTGGTGCTGTCGATTTGTGCGCCTTGCATCTGCATCACGATGAGCAGATCGCCAGGTGCGACAGGAGCGGATGAGCCGCCGGCGCTGATGGCTCCCACCGGTATCGCCACAGCGTTCGCAGGCACGCTGGCAGAACCAGGATAATAGGAATTGATGATGCCGGCAATAGTGGTTGTGGCGCTGTCACGTCCCGGCGTGGCGCACACCTGTGCCAGTGCCATGCCGCAAACTGCCAGCAAGGCCGCCACCAGGACGCGTGCCGTAAATGACGAGCACTGTTTAAGGGATGACACTTGAGGATGGGTTTTCAAAGTGATTCAGTGTAGCCAGAGCCCAGCTGCAGCGCAGTTTAAGCCTGAGTGCCTTGCGGGAGATTGGTAATCCACGCTATTGGCCGGTTGCAGTAACCCCGCAACTCACCACAAAACTCACCGTGGCACCGCTGGCAAACGAGCCAAGCGCAAGTCCGCCGCTTAACAGGCTGGGCCACTGCGGGCCTGCCGGGCATACGCCTGTTCCGCTGAATGAGCAGGCGGTGACGGTGCAGCTCAGCCCTGTGCCTGGCGTGTCAGTTACCGTGGCGCCGTCTGCAGCGGCGGGCCCAAGGTTGGCAAAGGTGACGGTGTAGTTGGTGGTGCCGCCAGCTGTGACGCCGGGGACGCCATCGGTTTTGGTCACGCTCAGGCTGGTACTGCAGCCTATGGGCGTTGCGACAGTCGCTGTGTTGTTGGCGGGTACCGCGTCACCTATGGCCGGTATCGCGATGGTCACGGTGTTGATGCGCGGCCCAGGGCAAGCCAGTGCTGAAACCGTAACGGTAGCGGTGACGGTCACGATATCGGTAGCGCCGGGTAGCGGATAAACCGCAGCCGTTGCCGCGCAGGTAAAGGTGGTGCTGGTGCCGTTGGGTGTGCAGGTCCAGATGGCGTTGTTGCTGGTGGTCGCGGTCGTCAGGGTCATGCCGGTGGGCAGGGTGTCGGTAATTGACAGCGCGGGCGATACGATGGTCGTGGCCGACTGGCTCGTGGCCTGGGTGTTGGCGTACACCTGGTTTGCAATCGGCCGGCCGTTGTTTCTGCCAACGATGACGTATTGCTGACCCGTGACGCCGATGGTAAACGTGCTGGTGCTCAGGGTTTTGGTTACAGAAAGGTCGGGCAAAAGCGTCACGTTTTCGGTATCAAAACCCAATGCAAGTCCGCTGTAGTTGCTGCCGGCCACGTTGGTGGTTGAGCCGCTGGCGTACGAAATATTTGGGCTGTAGTTGATGGTTGCCAGGTTGGCGTTAATGTTGTTAGCCGGGCTGACCATGCGTATTGCCGTGGTGGTGCGCGTGGGGTCAAGAAAAATCACGCCAGCTGGGTTGTGGTAAGTGCCCGCAGTCGCGGTGTTGGGTATGGTTGCAACGAAAGTGACGGTGATGCTGCCATTTTGTGGCAGGTAAAAACTGCCAAAAGTAGGCGAAATACTGCCGGTAGTCGGTGTAACGCCAGGCGCACTTGCCGCTGCGCGCAACACCACTGAGGTGGCCGAGTTTGCAGTGGTAACGCTGCTCACGGGCAGGGCACCAGGGGCAGATGCGGAAACATTTTCTGCTCCCGATGCAGATGAGTTGGCGGCGGCGGGCGGTGCGGGGCTGTAGTTAAACGTGGGGGCCGTTGCGCTGGTGTAGGCCCAGCCGGGCGGCAAGTTGGCGTCGATCATGAAAACATTTGAAGCCGCGCCGCCAGTGTTGCTGAGGTTAATACTGTAAACAGCGGTGGCACTGACAGCAGCGGTAATCGTAGGCGTACTTGTGCTTTTGGTGACGTTGATCACCGGCAGGCAGGCAGCGCCGCCTTGTACGCCCGTCGCTGCGCCGCCTGCCGTGGAACTGCTACCCGCGTTGCCCGGAGCCGAGTTCCATGCTTTCGGACTGCCATTGCCATTGACACCGCCGCAACAACCATCAATACCGTTGGAGCCGCCCGTAACGATCTGGGTGGCTGCTGTCAGGCTGCTAAGGATAAAACCGCCGCCGCCGCCGCCGCCGGGGCCGTGGTTAAAGTAGCTTGATGAGCCGCCGTTGCCGCCTGCCGCATTGATGGTCAGTCCTGTGCCCGTACTCGTACCTGATCCAGCCACCACAAAAACTGAACCACCAGCACCGCCGCCGCCTGCGGAATCAGTGTCAGCAGCTGGAGACTTGTTGTATGAGCGGTAGCCCCGGGCATCGATGACGCCCGCGGTCGATGAAAAACTGCCAGCCCTGATCAGCACCACGCCGCCGCCTGACCCACCGCTGGACGTCACTGCTCCCGCTGCGCCGTTTGCTACTGTGCTGGTGTTGGTTGGCGGCCAGGTTGTTACGCTGTCTCCACCTGTCGTATTGTTTGTACTGCCCGCTCCCCCGCCGCCGCCCAGAACCAGCCGGGTGGCTGACCCGGTTTGCAGATTGCCGCCCTTGCCGCCAGCGATATTGCCGGTCTGCAGGACGGTCTGGTTCTGGTTCAGGTTGGCGGCCACGTCATTACTGTTCCAGCTGTTGCCGCCCTGACCGCCCGCGCCAGCGTTACCGCCGCCGCCGCCGCCGCTGTTGTACTGGTTTCCGCCGGTGGCGGGCAGGCCGTCATTTGCGCCACCGCCAGCGTTGCCTATGGCTGCCTGGCCTCCGGCACCAGATGCGTAGCCCTGACCCAGCAGCGTGCTGTAGTTGACCGGTGTTGCCGTGCCGTCGAATACCCGTGGCGGCGTGCCTTGATTGCCTTCGCCTTTTTGGCCGCCATAGATGGTGGCTGCGCTGGTTGGGGTAAAGGTGCTGTTGGGGGTGGTTGCCGTGCCTGCGCCATAGCTTGATGTGCCTTGTAAGCCCATCGCACCACGAAAACCCGAACCGGCAACCGTGACCGTGCCGTTCAGTGCCAGGCTGCCCGCCACGTCCATGGCCACGACCCCGCCGCTGACCACCCCTGTGGTGGCGTTACTCGTCCAGCGGTCGGCACTGACCGTGCCGCTGATGGTGACGGCTGAATACTGCGGTACCCACACGACCTGCCAGTTACGCACGTCAGAAGTGCTCATCGACTGGAAATAGCTATTGGTCAGTGCCCGGTTCAATGAGATGTTTGCGCCTGAAATGGCTGTGATGTGGGCGTATTCATGGCGTCCGGCGTTGCTGCCCGTGCTCGAATCCTGCATCTGCATGATGAGTATGAGGTCGCCGACCCTCAACGCGCGGGTATTTGTGCGCAGCCCGGTTTCCGACGCAACCACAATGGAGGTAGCGCCAGCGCCCGGGCTACCGTTGCCGCCATGGTAGGAGTTGATGACCCCGCTGGCTGTGGCCGGGCCATCCCAGCCGGGCAGTCCGCAGGTCTGCGCAAAGCCCGTGGTGCAGCACATCAGGAAGCTGAGGGCTGCAAGACAGCGGCGAACAGCCGTCATCAAGGGTGTATGCACGCGCAGGAAAGAGGTCATAGAGTTGTAAAAGCGGGCAATTCACGCCGCGCGGGTGGCCTTGCGACGGTTTTTTGCCCCTGACTGGCGATCAGGTCCGCGTACAAGTGTAATTAAGGCGGCATGACGGGTCGAGCGAGCAGCGGGGTGGTACTGTCAAAAATGTGACTTAGTGGACGTCTGGGTGGGCTTTTGCGGCCTTTACATAAGCCAGGCACGAAACAAGACCCTCATAGTGCGTAGTTGTGGCGCCATTGCAAAACAGCGCTTGCGAGCCATTCCTGCCTTGAGGCAACTGATGAGACGATGCCGAGGTGCAGGCCCGCAGATGCGAGCGCAGCCACCGGATGACTGGTGTTTAGAGTCCGCGCCTGGCGCTATAAAATAAATAGCATCTGATAGCCGTCCTCCTTGGGCTGAGGGCATATTTGGCATTAAATTAGCCGTCAGGAACCGCCATGATCGCGCCTGCCGGCCGTTCAGGCCGCGTCTGCAGGTGCCGGGGTAAACCAGCTCGCCTTTTCGTGCTCGGGCCTGACCTGTTGCAGCCATTGCGTTTTCTATGTCCTGACGGGTGCAGCCGCAGGGGTAGGCCAGCTCACGGCCAACCAGCTCATCAAGTGCTTTTTGGTAAACATGGCCGCGTTGTGACTGATAAATGGGCGGTGCGTCGGGATGCAAGCCGCAGTCAGTGATCCCGCATGCAGCGGTCCAGTAGTTGATGGCGCGAACCTGCCGACATAACTAGCCCCCACAGTCGCTCAATGCGTGTAGCTCACTGCCCAGTTCTAGTCGCCGCAGTTTACTGCCCAGTCGCCGTGACTCCGCAGTTAAACACGAAGGTGAGCTGCGAAATCGGGCGCAGGCGCACGATAGTGGCGCCACCGACCGACTGCAGTGTGCTGACTGGAAACACGGTGCTGGGCGCACCCTGCGTGCCGCCTGGGCAAATCGCCAGACTGCCATCGGTTGAGGTGCAAGTGACGTTGCCGGTGCACGAGAGCCCGTTTGCCTCCGGGTCGGTGAGGACCGCGTTGTCGGCAAACGAGGGCCCCAGGTTGGACACGGTCAGGGTGTAGCTGGTGGTGGTACCTGCAGTCAGCGTTGCGCCGCCATTGGTTTTGGTGATTTGCAGGTTGACCAGGCCGGTGACGGTGTTGACGTCGCTGAATGAGTTGTTGGTGAGGTCGCTGTCCACCAGGCCAGGCGGCAAGCTCAAGCTGACGGTGTTGGTCACCGTGCCTGAAAGGGCTTGCACCGTCACTCCCAGGGTGAAGGTAACGGTACTGCCTGCGGGCAACTGGCTGATGGTCAATCCCGCGCCTTCCAGGCCCGCAATCGTCACTGGCACGGGGCAGGTGGCGCCGCCCACTGCGGCGCAGCTGAGGCTGTCTTTTTGCAGGCCGCTGGCTTGTGGGTCGCGAACGATGATCGAGTCAGCGTCGCCCGGCCCCGGGTTGCTGACGTCAATGCGGTAGGTGGTGGTAGAGAGCGTTGTTACGCTGGTCACGCCATCGGTTTTGGTCACGCGCGGGTCGGCCTGCGGGCGGCATTCGCGCAGGATGAACTGGGTTGATGCAAAGGTGTCCGAATCAGCGCCGGTTTGCAAGTCCCACAGAGCGAGTGCCATGGTGGAGGTGCTGGCGACAAAGCTGGTCTGGCGCAGCGTCCAGGTGTCGGTACCGCCAGAGGCTTCGTTGGCATAGGTGTGGGTGATGAGGGCCGAGGTGCTGGTACCGGTCACCCGGATCTGGATCGCCGGCAGGGCGGCGTTGGTGCTGCCGCGGTTGGTGGCATTGGAGCCGTAGTACATGAACTCGTAAGTGCGGCCCACCGACAGGCCTGTGGCCTGCTGCTCAAAAATGCGGTAGGCCGCGCCCAGGTTGTTGCCGTTGGACAAAAGCCAGTTGTTGGTGGAGCCCACCGAGCGCCCAACATCACCGATAAAGGGGGCCTGCGTCACGGTGTTGCCGTAGTTTTTGGTGCCCTGCTGGATCGCCATGGAGGTGTCCTGCACCTGAAAATCCACCGGAAACTGCGGGATGTTGCCGCCCACCGAAGCGCCGGTAGAGGCCAGGTCGCCATTGCTGAACAGGTTGAGCGTCTGCTCGGTTGTGAACGCCGGGCAGCCTTGGGCGGCTGAGACCACAGTGACCACGGGCGCGACCACGGTGTCGGTGTCGGTGGACGTGTTGTTGGCAGCCACCGGGTCGCTGGTGCCCGCAGGCGGCGCGACGGTGGCAGTGTTGGCCACATTGCTGCCCGCAGCGGCTGTGACCTGGGCGCTGAGCGCAAACGTGACCGTACCGCCCACCGGCAAGGTGGGAATGGCGATACCGGCCTGGAACGTGGCGGTGGACAGGCCAGTCGGGCAGGCTGCGCCGTTTAAGGCCGAGCAACTGATGCTGAGCTTGACCAATCCCGTCGCCGCCGGATCGGTGACCAACGCGCCATGCGCAGGGGCAGGGCCTGCGTTGCCGACCACGATCTGGTAGGTGGTCACGCCGCCGGTGGTCACCACGCTGACGCCATTGCTTTTGCTGACCACCAGGTCGGCCACCAAAGGCGCGATGACGGTGGTTGCGGTGCCGGTGTTGTTGCTCGGGTTGGGGTCACTCAGGCCTGGCGTGTTGAGCGTGACCGTGGCGGTATTGGTTACGTTGCCTGAGCTGGCGGCAATGCCCGAGGCGGTGATTTGTACCGCGCCGCCAGAGTTGAGCGACATGCGCGCCAGGTTGATCGCGTTGCCACTGCCAGTAGCACCTGTGCCCCCGCCCAGGGTGTCGCAATCGGCCGTGCCGCCAATTACCAGGCAACCCCAGGTCACCGTGCCAATCAAGGCACTGATGTTGTCTGTGAAGGTGACGGTTGCGGCATTGGCGGGGCCGGTATTGCTTACCGTCATGACGTAGGTCACCACATCGCCTACAAACACGCTGGACGAGCCGGTTTTGGCTACGGCCAGATCGGTTTGAGTGGGCGCAGTGCCTGCGATGGTGACATCTTCAAACGGGGTGGACGAGGCGGCGTAGTTGCTGCCCGGCACCGGATTGCCGTTGGCATAAGTCCCGCCTGGCGTGACGCTGGGGTTGCCGGAAGCGGTGGCTGAGCCGCCAGTGGCGCGCAGCGGGTCGGTGTAGCGCACCTGGGCACTGTTTTGGTAGGTGCCCGACGAGGTGGTATTCAGGCTGACGTTGAAGGTGAGCGTCAGCGAGGCACCCGGGGAAAGGGCAAAGCTGTTGGTCGTGCTGCCGCCCGCCGTGCCAAAGGCGGCTGTGGGCGTCACGCCTGAGGTGTTGGTGACTGCCGATGGTCCGCTGGCGGTGACGCTGGTCGCAGTCGCGATTGACAGCACGGTGGGCAGGCCAAACGGCACGGGCAGCGTGTCGAGCACGCCCACGCCCCAGGCAGTGCCGCCGCCGCTGTTGGCCACGTTGATAACGTACTGCGCCGTGGTGTTGGGCGGCGCGGTAAGGTTAGGCGTGGTGGTGCGCTTGCTGACAGTGAGTTGCGGCAGGCATTGGTAACCGGGCTGTACACCGGTTTGACTGGAAGGCGCAGTGGTCAAAATCGCGCCGACTTCGCCTGCATCGCCCTGGCAATTGACAGGGTTGTTCGGTGGGTTGGGGCCTTGCAGACCGGCCGCTACCGTGCTGGCCCCGGCTACAGCGCCATTGGCCACGATCACGCCGCCGCCAGCGCCGCCGCCTGAGCCTGAGCAGTGGGTAGGCTCGCCGGTGGCGTCATGGGTGCCGCCCTGTCCGCCATCGGCCTTGGCGCGGACCAGACCGGTGCCCGAGCCCATGATCAGCCGCACGCTGCCGCCTCCGCCACCGCCCCCTGCAGCGTCGTAGTAGGTGATAGGCCCCGTGGTGCCGTCGGTCTGCAGGAAGCCGCTGGTCGCGCTGCTGCCCGCATTGAGAAAGACCATGCCGCCGCCAACGCCGCCCGGTCCTTCATAGGGGTTGGTCGGCTCGGTGCCGCCGCCATTCACGTCGCCTGCACCTCCGCCGCCGCCCAGCACCAGCCGGTTGGCGTCGACTGCGCCGGTCTGCGGAATCTTGGCGCCACCGTAGCCGCCCACGTCGCGCGACCCGTCGCCAGACCAGGTGGCGCCGCCCGCGCCGCCACGGCCGCCATTG
>JANOCP010000435.1:0-17359 GCA_031412235.1 Polaromonas sp. | reverse complement strand
CGGTATCTGTCAGCTATATTTTTTATAGCAACTAGAGAAGCCTTGGCAGCAGCGCAATAACCTGCTGCAAAAAGGCGTATTCCGCTTCGTCAATGGCCTGTTCAAAAAAATCATAGTAAAAACCGGAAACAGCCCTGCGTGAGAGCCCAGGGTTCAGGTGTCCCAGTCGCCGCCGCCACCCATATCAGCGCTACCACCACCATCGTCCCACGAGGCGTTGTCATGAATACCAAAGTTGTCGCCGCCCATGTCTTGATTGCCCGCAAGCGTTTCAGCGCCGTGGCCAGCAGCGGCGTCTTTGGGGGGCGCGGGCTGCTCGTTATTCCCCATCAGGTTTTTGCCAATGGCTTGGGCCGCCATGACACCTGCACCCACAGCGAGACCCGTCGCCAGGCCGCCCATCACCCTGCCACCCATACCCGGTGCAGGCTGCTGCCCATAGGCTGCTTGTCCGTAGCCGGGCTGCGCGCCGGGCTGGCCATAAGCGGGCGACAGGGGCGCACCGCCGTTGACCCCAGACCCGAAGGCCTGCGGGCCACTTAGACCGCCAGAAGCGCCCATCATGGCCGGATTGGTGTGAGCGCCGGTAGAAACAGTAGAAGTAGACGAAGGAGAGGCGGCCGGTTTTCTGCGTATCAGCCAGACCACGACACCGATCACGCCTGCACCCAGCAACAAAACCAGCCCCATGGGGACATCTGATTTAGCGGTAGTGGGCGTGTTGAGCGCAAAGTTCTTGTCGATGGGCTCTTTGGCCCCGCCCTGAACCGGTTTGGAAGCCAGTTGGGCACGCAAGGCCTGCACGGCTTCAGGTTTGGCAAAAGGCAGCCCGGGCGCCAGCTTTTCGGCAGTGACCAGTGCCTCGCGGCCGCGACTTGCGAGGCCCTGGCGCGCAAACAGCTCGGCTTGTACAAAATGCGCCTTGGCGCTGTTGGGGCGGGCAATCAATACCTGCTGAATCATGACCTGGGCCTCGTCAAGCTTGCCCGCCTGGGCGGCTTGATAAATCTGGTTCATGCTGGGCTCAGCTTGTGCCATGACCGAACCAAGACCCACAAAGCCAAAAACGGCCGCGACGGCCAGCCATTGACTGAAACGACTGATGAACCGGTTAAACATGGACTTTACCTTTTGGGGAGTGATCAACAAACCAGGCGACGCGCCAGGCAAGGTACCGGGCGCATTGTTATTAAATGGTGGCACCTGCGTGTAAAGCAAGTGCCAAGGCTATGCTTTGCTTTGTAAAACCTGCAGTATCGCTGCCAGCCTACTCCCCGCCAGCCACCAAAGCCCAAAAGAGCTTTGGCTGCCCAATATTGCCACGGCCAGTATTGCTATTATAAAAATAGCAATATATAGCTTATTTGCTTGGGCTTGGAGCCTATAACACCCAAAAAATATCAGATTTCGTCTGGCAGAGCCGCCTCGACCCTTGGTTCATGTCGCGGATCATGCTTTTCAAGAACGGTGGCTACTGCACGCTTTAGCTTGCCAACGGCACCGCTGATAGCCTGATGCGCGTTGCTGGCGCGGTCTTTGACAACCACCGGGTCACGGCCTACCAGACGCGCTTCAAGGGTGCACTGGATCTCATCGGGGCTGGTCTTGACGTGCCCATTTTCGTCAGCAAGGTGCGCTTCTACACGGGTAATTTGTTCGCCAAAACGGCCAAGCGCCTCTTTCACCACTGTGCTCAAGTGCTCTGCCATTTCATGGCGGCCGTCGGTATGGTGGTCGGTATTGAGTAAAACTTGCATGCTCGGTTTCTTTCAGTCTGCGGTGACCTGCGCGCGGCAGGAGGCCTCCAGTATGCGCGCAGGGTGAAGCAGTGACGCAACAAAGCGTTAGGCGCGCGGCTCGCCCTGCCCATTCACAATAATGGTGGGGCCGGGTGCTGTGGTCATTTGCACACGATGCTCCTGGCCGCGAAAGTTGTAGGTCACGTCCCAGTAGGCTGGCTTCATCTGGGCGGCCTGGGCCTCACAGCGCTGCACATCTGGCGTGGCGACCTGTGGACCAGTGTTATTGCGGCCAACGTTTGCGCCTACTGCAGCGCCTGCTGCCAGACCGCCCAGGGTTGCAATGTCTTTGCCGGTTCCGCCACCTACCTGGTGACCCAAAATACCGCCAATCAACGCGCCAGCAATCGCACCGCCAATGTTGGGTCCGCTACGGGCCGGCGCAGCAGCAACGCCCGGCTCCATCCAGCAGCGCTGCTCTGGCGTGGCCACCACGGCACGCACCGAGCTGACGTTGACTTCATAAAGTCGTTCGCCACCGCGCCTGCGGTTGTCGTAGGCAGCGATGGGAAGCGGCGCATATCGGTCATCGCTCACACGGGCGTCGTAGCTCACGGCGCGAACCGACGATATCCGACCGTCCATACCCATGGCTGTGAGGGACGGATAGCGACCTGGACGCAGCACGACGCAGCGGCCACCAAAGCGGGTGTTTTCGCAGGCTTCCCAACGGTCACCCAGCACTACAGCTGAAGCCGCACGGTCATTAAAGCCATAACGGGTGAAGTCATCAATCTGGTTTTGCGCCGTAAACGACTGGCCCTGGAAGCCCTCACCCGCATACAACACAACCTGTCCGTTTTCAGCTGACGGCACGCCAGCTACGGCTGCAGGTGGGTAGCGATTGTCTTCAACCCGGGCGTTCGGATTGGCAACGCGCACTGATGTCACCCGGTCATTCAACCCGGTGCCATTAAGTGAAGGATAGTTGCCGGGCAACATGATCACGCAGCGCCCCGTGAAGTTGACGTTGTCACAAACCTCCCACGAGCCACCTTTAACCACCACGGATGAAGCGCGGTCATTAAAGCCAAAGCGCTGCAAGTCGCCGACCTGCCCCTCTGCAGTGAACGTCCGCCCCTGATAGTTTTCACTCTGATAAAAGGTGACCTGGGCAGATGCCTGGGCCGCAAGGGCCACCGCGCACACTGCAAGTGCGTGTTTGAATAATGCTTTCATGTGTATCTCCTGTAAAAATGGATGTCTCACATTAGGCTGGGCCACACGCGCAGTCTGTAGGACATTACACACAAGCAAAGCACGCTTTTTTCACCAAGGGTTTATGGCTAGCTACTCGGTTCTTTTTGTATGTATGGGCAATATCTGCCGCAGCCCCACCGCACATGGGGTGTTTCAAAGCAAAGTGTTTGACCACGGATTGCAAGCCAGGGTGAGCGTGGACTCAGCGGGCACCCACAACTACCACCCCGGCAGCCCACCCGATGAGCGCTCACAAGTGCATGCCAGCAGGCGCGGCTACAACCTGTCAGCGCTGCGCGCCAGGCAAATCACTGAACGTGATTTTGAAACCCACGACCTGATTCTGGTGATGGACTGGGACAACCTGGCGCTGGCACAAAACGAATGCCCCGCGCAATACCAGAGGAAAATCCGCCGGCTAACCGAGTTTTGCCTGCGGCACGACGGCCCTGTGGTGCCAGACCCCTACTACGGTGGTGCAGATGGTTTTGACCAGGTTCTTGACCTGGTGGAAGACGCCTGCGAAGGCTTGATTGCGCATGTCACGCGGCACCTGAATCAGCGCAGCCACAGCGCTTGATGCCCGCCCCGCTCGCAAGCAGGCCTCAAGACCCCAAAAACTCGCCCACGGGCTTGAGGTCATCCACCCTGTCGCACACTGATTTGACAATCATCAGGATGGGAATACCCAAAAGCAGCCCCCACACACCCCACAGCCAGCCCCAGGCGAGCAAGCCTACAAACACCGCCACCGGGTTCATGCGGCTGGCCCGGCTTGTGAGCCATGGGGTGATGAGATTACCGATGATGGTGTGAATAAGAAGCGATATACCGCCAACGATAAGTGCCATGTTGACCGTACCAAACTGCAGAAATGCGACCAGCGCCGTTGCCACAGCAGTCATCAGAGAGCCGACATAGGGCACCAGGTTCAGCACCCCGGCTGCAATACCCCACACGGCCGCGTTTTCAAGTCCGGCAATGCGAAGCGCCACCCCGGTAAGTACGCCCACCATGGCACTGGTCAGCAACTGCACCTGCAGATAGCGCTGGATTTGCCCGGTTATTTCGTCCAGCGCCTGCAGGGTGACTTTTTTCTGCGCCAGGCTGGTGCCCGCTATTTTGATCAACTTTCGGCGGAAGGTGTTGCCCGACACCATCAGGAAATAAGTCAAAAATACGACCACCGTAATTTGCCCGACCAGGGTAGCCAGCCCCAGGGTACCCGTCCACAGATAGTCTTTTATATTGAAGCGGGATGGCTCCACCACCACACGTATGGCACCCCGGGTTGTCACCGGTGTGGCACCTTCCTGCGCGGCCTGTTCAATTTGGGAAGCGGCTTTTTGCACGGTGTCGAGCGTACTGCCAGAGGTATCACGCCTTAGCTTGATGGTTTGCCTGAACTTTTGGGCTGCAGCAGGCAAGGATTCGACCATCTTGACGGCCTCGTCAGTCAATGCATAAGCTGTTGTACCCAGCACACCAAAAATGGAAAGCAGCAAAACCGCAGCGCCCAGCCAGCGCGGAACACGCCTGAATTCCAGCCAGTTGACGATGGGTGACAAGGCATAGCTGAAGATCAAGCCCACCATGAACGGTACAAATACGGCTTTGGCCCAATGCAATACAAAAAGGCTCGCGAAAGCTGCCAGCAGCGCCAGCGCCAGGCTGCGTACATTGACCGGCATATGGAGCACTATCGGCTTGCGATGGCTGACAGCCTGCACTGGAGAGCCCTGGTTTGGCGCAATTCCGGGCAAGGCGCGAACAGGATCTGCTACATCAGCAGGCTGTTTGATCGCTTGATCTGCAGGGGGCTGCGGCGTGGCGTTTGATGGGTCGTGTGTCATGCAACTTCTTTCGGCAGGCCCAGTGGTTTCTACAGCTACCCTGCGTCCCTTGAATAACGGAATTTGCGCAGCGGCAAGCCAAGATAGTATTTTCTGAGGTATTCCAGCCTGGACGCAAGTGAGAACGTGTAGGTCATTTCCTTTGATACGTACCAGCTGTTTAGCCCAGTTCTCAAAACCAGCTGATAACCGCTGGCTTTCATCAGTGCGTGTTTTTGAAGGTGTGTCACGTGGTCCTCTATCAATACCAGCTTTGGCCTCCAAACCGCAAAACTAAAGCCGGACAAAGCCACCAGTTCATGACCCTCAATATCGATTGACAGCAGATCAAAACCCACAGGTGCGCCATGAGTCTGCAAAATCGCATCCAGCGTCTCACATTGCACAGCCACCGTGGACCGGACCACTGCCCCCAGTGCAATCGGGCGATCTTCAAGCGTTGAATGCGGCCCGGCGCGGTTGAGCAGTAGTTGCTTGCCCGCGTTGTCAGGGCTGGAGCACGCCATTTCAACCACGGTGCCGGTACGCGTCTTTCGGAGCAGCTCACAGCAATCAGGGTCAGGCTCAATCAGCAGGCCGGTCCAGCCTAGCGCCTCCAGATGCTGGGACTGCGAGTCAAGCACAGGGTCATTGGCCCCGACGTCAACATAAAAGCCCTTGTGCCCCGCAAAAAAGGCCTGCACAAGCTGTTTTTCAAGCGCCGGTTCATTGCTGAATTGCTGGATATGGCGGGTATTGAAATCGGCTCGGCTTTGCATGAATGGGCTGGATGTGAGGAGTCGGATGGGGAAACAGGCTCCCCATTATCAAGGCAGTATCAGGGCAGCCACCGCACGCAAATCAGCCCGCTATGGCTTCGCGCACTGCACTGAGTTGTCGGCGTGAGACGGCCAGTAGCTCGTCAATGCCATTGAGGCGTACCGCCCAGCCCTCACCCTCTTCGGGGTCAAAGTGTTTCTCAAGTGCGCGTACGGCTCGCCGCGCAATCAGCGCATTGCGGTGTATGCGCATGAAATGCACTGGATATTTCTCTTCAAGTTCACTGAGTGAGCCGTCAAGAATATAGCTACGGCTGGCGGTACGTACCGTGATGTACTTGAGCTCGGCCTTGAGATACAGAACCTCCGCAATGGGAACCCGTTCGGTCCGCCCACGATCCTGAATGACCAGGGTTTCGACCGGCAAATACACTGCCGGTCCCCGTCTCGATTGAAGGGCTCGTTCTGCCTTTTGCAGTGCCTGCTGAAGGCGTTCGAGCCGGACAGGTTTGGTCAGGTAATCGACAGCGCTGACCTCGAAGGCCTGCAGGGCATGCTCGGCGTGGGCAGTCACAAACACGACTGCAGGGGGCTGCGCCAGACCCGAGATGGTTTTGGCCAGTGTCACGCCATCCACGCCCGGCATGTGAATATCAAGCAGCACCAGGTCAAACAGGTCATGCTGCAATGCCGTCATGGCCTGCACTGCGTTTGCTGCCTCGGCAAGCACCTCGGCGCCGGGGGTGATGCAGTCACCCAGCAACGTGCGCAGCCGCGCCCTGGCCAGTGCTTCATCATCAACCAGCAGTACCCTCAGGTTCATACAAGTCTTTTCATGCAGGTATCTCCAGCCGCACCTGAAATACACCATCTTTAAAGACGGTTTGAAATCTCGACTGCACATCATGCAGCAAGCGCAGCCGCTCGCGTACGTTGGCCAGTGCCAGGCCGTGGCCCCGCTCGCCAACGCCAGCCGGGGTTGAGTTGGTGACCTTGACCACCACCACACTGCCCTTGCGCTGTGTTGATATTTTGACCTGGGCCCCCGAGGCACTGGGCTCGACGCCGTGGCGTATGGCATTTTCAACCAGCGGCTGCAGCAGCAGGGGCGGCAACCTGGCCTGGCTTGCGGCGGGGTCAAGACTCCATTGCACCTGCAGCCGGTCGCCGAAGCGGATTTCTTCAATCGCCAGGTAGCGCTGCGCCAGCGTTATTTCCTGCTGCAGCGTGACAGATTCAGCCGGGTTGGCCAACGCACTGCGAAAAAGCTCGCTCAGGTCTTCAAGCACGGCCTCGGCCTTGAGCGGTTCTGCCCGTACCAAAGCAATGGCGCTATTGAGCGTATTGAACAAAAAATGTGGCCTTATGCGAGACTGTAATTCGGCCAGCCGCGCCGCGGTTGCAGCAGGTGTACGGGCCTTGGCCCGCCAGAACAGACCCGCCAGCAACATGCTAGAGAGCAGCGCTCCGGCTGCCGCACTGGACCACCATGGCGCCGGCTGCAGCAAACCCATCAACGTCAGCAAACCGCAACCATACAGGCCCGCAACCGCGCCCAGTGCAATACCCGCTAACCACTGATAGCGGGCGGGCAGGCGGTTCAGCCGGGTTTTCAGCCCGCAGGCGGCAATCAGCCAAACCAGTGTGGCCGGCAGCACGCCACCCGTCAGCAAAGAAAAGCGTAATAACCAGTCCATCGGAACCGATGAGCCAAACATGGCGCTGACGCCCACAACGGTCTCGATAAACAGCACTGCCCGCAGCACCACGCCCACATGGCAGGCATCAAACATGGTGACGCGCGCCTGACCAGCTGCCACCGCCTGCCCGCCTTCAGGCAAAAGGCCGCCCAGCAGCGTTGATTCACCGAAGGGGTTGGGATTTGGTGGCGACTTCATGTTTAAAAGAGCGTAAGGGGTCGTATTGCGGTCTTTGCGGCTGGAGGCTGGAGGCTGGAGGCTGGAGGCTGGAGGCTGGGTTATAGGCTTGCAGGGCGACGCAGATAAAATCACAGGCTTCGATAATCTCAAGTATTGCACTAGTCTCGACTTTGCAACATGGGGCGCGAAACCATTGAAGCCGCCGCTGGCACCACCTGTCCGGAAAGCGCAAACCTCAAACTGGTTTCAAGCCCCCGCTATCCGGCCTGCTCCCGCTCCTCAAGAAAGCCTGACGTGAATCAATTCGACAAAAAATCCCAAGCCTGGTCTGCCCTGTTTTCGGAGCCCATGAGCGACCTGGTCAAGCGCTATACGTCCAGCGTTTTTTTTGACAAGCGCTTGTGGCAGGCCGACATCACGGGCTCGCTTGCCCATGCCGACATGCTGGCTGCACAAAACATCATTGCAGCCGAAGATCATGAATCCATCAAACGCGGTATGGCGCAGATCACTACTGAAATTGAATCCGGCGCCTTTGAATGGAAGCTCGATCTTGAAGACGTACACCTCAACATCGAAGCGCGCCTGACGCAACTGGTTGGCGATGCCGGCAAGCGCCTGCACACCGGCCGCAGCCGTAATGATCAGGTGGCGACCGATGTTCGCCTGTGGCTGCGCGGTGAAATTGATTTGATTGTTGAACTGCTGGTCGAGCTGCAAAAAGCACTGGTCGATATTGCTGACAAAAATGTTGAAGTCATATTGCCCGGTTTTACCCACCTGCAGGTTGCACAACCGGTGAGCTTTGGCCACCACATGCTGGCCTACGTAGAAATGTTCGCACGCGACGCAGCGCGACTGGCCGATGTACGCAAACGCGTCAATTTTTTGCCGCTGGGTGCTGCGGCGCTGGCCGGCACCAGCTACCCGCTGGACCGTGAACGCGTCGCGATGACGTTGGCAATGGTCGACGAGCACGGCGAGCCCTGCGTCTGCCAGAACAGCCTAGATGCCGTGAGTGACCGCGACTTTGCCATTGAATTTACCGCCGCAGCATCATTGGCCATGGTGCATATCAGCCGCATGAGTGAAGAGCTGATTTTGTGGATGAGCCAGAACTTTGGTTTTATCCATATCCCCGACCGCTTCACCACCGGCTCGTCCATCATGCCGCAGAAGAAAAACCCCGACGTACCCGAACTTGCACGCGGTAAAACGGGCCGCGTTGTCGGTCACCTGATGGGCCTGATTACCCTCATGAAGGGTCAGCCACTGGCCTATAACAAAGACAACCAGGAAGACAAGGAACCCCTGTTTGACACGGTAGATACGCTTAAAGACACCCTGCGCATCTTTGCTGAAATGGTCGCCGGTATTACCGTCAAGCCCGAGGCCATGGAAAGCGCTGCCCTGCGTGGCTACGCTACGGCAACCGACCTCGCAGACTACATGGTCAAAAAAGGCCTGCCTTTCCGTGATGCGCACGAGGCGGTCGCGCATGCGGTCAAGGCTGCCATTTCACATAACGTGGACTTGTCTGAACTGCCGCTTGAGGTGCTGCAGGGCTTTAACCCGAAAATTGAAAAAGACGTGTATGACTGCCTGAGCCTGCGCGGCTCGCTCAACGCCCGCAATATTCTGGGTGGCACTGCGCCTGTGCAGGTTCGCCTGCAAATTGCGCGGCATCGCGCGCGGCTGGCCTAAGCCCGGCCTAAGGCGTCCTTTGTAGACTGAATCGCTTCCAAGGACACAAAAATGCGCTCGCTGCTCACCCGTAGAGGCCTCTCCATGCCAGCCAGGGCCGCGGAACCGGCTTTGCCGGGCTGCAGGCGCAGCGGCCCCCTCGTGGGGCAGGGAGCTACACGCAGTGAGCGACCGTGGGGGCCCAACTAATGCGGCTACTGCTGATTGAAGACGACGCCATGATCGGCGAGGCCGTGCTGGCAGTTCTGCGGGCGCAGCATTACGCCGTTGACTGGGTACGTGACGGCAGCATGGCCGACCAGGCGCTGCGCAGCGAGCAGTACGACCTGGTACTGCTCGACCTGGGCTTGCCCAAACGCGATGGCCTTGAGGTTTTAAGGACCCTGCGCAGCCAGCGCAACACCGTACCGGTGCTGATTGCTACCGCGCGCGATGGCGTCAGCGACCGCATTGCCGGGCTTGATGCCGGTGCCGACGACTATGTTGTCAAACCCTATGACACCGACGAGCTGCTGGCGCGCATACGTGCCCTGCTGCGCCGCAGTGCAGGCAGGGCCGAGCCAGCGTTTGAACACAAAGGCGTAAGCCTGAACCCCGCAACGCGTGAAGCTACCGTTAATGGACAAGCGGTATCACTCTCAGCCCGCGAATGGGCAGTACTTGAGCCCTTGCTTGCACGGCCAGGCGTGGTGCTCTCGCGCGTGCAGCTTGAAGAAAAGCTGTTCAGCTGGAAAGACGATGTCAGCAGCAATGCGGTAGAGGTCTACATCCACGGCGTGCGCAAAAAGCTGGGCGCAGACTTCATACAAACCGTGCGTGGCCTGGGCTACCTGGTACCCAAACAATGAGCCCTGAAACATCACACTCATTGAGACGACGCCTGCTCTGGTTTGTACTGGTGGCCATTTTGCTGGCGGCCGTCTTGCAGGCTTTTACGGCATACCGCGGTGCATTACAGCAGGCCGACGCCATGTTTGACGACCACCTTCAGCAGGTTGCCCGATCCATGCGTAGCGGCGCGCCACTGGGCATGGCGCTTGATGACGGCGTGAATGACACCGGTTTTGACCTGTACGTACAGATATGGGGCCAGGATGGCACGCCGCTGTTTCGTTCAACCCGATCCGCCCTGCCGCCGCGTGCCGTGCTAGGCTTTTCAGATGTAGAGGCAAACGGCAGCCGCTACCGCGTGTACTCACTGCAAACCCCCTTGCAAACCGTTCAGATTGCACAAGACCGTAGCGCCCGCGCCGCACGGGCGCAGGCACTTGCACTGAAGGCGGTACTGCCCTTTGTATTGCTGACGCCGCTCCTGATGCTGGCCGTGTGGTGGGTGATTAACCGGTCACTGGCGCCCATCGAGCGCGCACGTCGCCAGCTTGCAAACCGGGCCGCCGACGACTTTTCGGCGCTCGCCAACAAAGACTTGCCCGATGAAGTGCGCCCACTGGTTGATGAGCTCAACCTGCTCTTTGTACGTGCGCGAACGGCCTTCGATGCGCAGAAGAATTTTGTAGCCGACGCAGCCCATGAACTGCGCTCGCCCCTGACAGCGCTCAAGCTCCAGGCGCAGGCGCTACGCCGCAGCGATGAAGATCCGCTTGCCAGAGAGGCCAGCGTAGCGCGACTAAACCTTGCCATAGATCGTGCCATCCGACTGGTAGAGCAACTGCTGACACTCGCACGTGAAGAGGCTGGCTCATCTGCAGGATCTGCTTCGATTGCACCGCCAGACCTGCAAAACATCATCAAACTGGCAGTTGCAGATGTATTGCCAATGGCCACACAAAAACGCATTGATCTCGGTGTTGTCGACAACCAGAACGCGCAGGCCATACTCATAAACGGCGAAAAAGAATCATTGCGCATGATGCTGCGCAACCTGCTCGACAACGCGGTCAAATACACGCCTGAATCGGGTCAGGTCGATATCTCCATTCAGACCCAAGGCGATCAATGCACCGTGACAATAGAAGACAGCGGACCAGGTATTGCACCTGAAGACCAGTCGCGGGTATTTGACCGCTTTTATCGCGCCAGCGACACGGCACTTGTTCCCGGCAGTGGCCTCGGGCTGGCTATCGTCAAAATCATCGCTGACCGCCATGCAGTAAAAATTTCACTGGGAAGGTCTACGCGCCTGGGCGGTTTGAAGCTTGAGCTCCTGTTACACAAACACACGCAATTAAAGCCATCAGGTTTAAGCCCCGCCTAAGACTCAGCTTCCATAGTTGTCGGTACCGGCACCGCTGAGTGCCCCCAACTAAAGGATGATTTCCATGACGTCTAGAGCACTGAAAAATACCTCGCTGGTGGTGGCCCTGCTAACGGCAGGCGCTATTGGCGGCGCTGGAGTCGGTGCGTTCAATGCACTGCATCCCCCATCCATTGCCGCACCTGCCGCGCTGGTGCAAAACAGCACAGCGGGCAACGTCAGCTCGTCGGTAGCCTTGCCAGACTTTCCGCAAATTACCGAACGTTATGGCCCCGCCGTGGTGAACATCAGCGTCACCGGAACCAGCAAGGTGTCTGACCAGTCTGCCGCTGCTCAAGGTGACGATGAAGAGGCCGCAAGCGACCCTTTTCTGGAGTTCTTTCGCCGCTTTCAGCAAGGGCAGGGCCAGCGTCCGGGCAATGGTCGGGGTGGCCAGCAGGAAATGCCCACTCGCGGCCAGGGCTCCGGCTTTATCGTCAGCAGTGACGGCATTATTTTGACTAACGCGCATGTGGTCAAAGACGCCAAAGAAGTTACCGTCAAGTTGACCGACCGCCGGGAGTTTCGCGCAAAAGTACTGGGATCTGATTCCAAAACCGACGTTGCCGTCCTGCGCATTGACGCCAAAAACCTGCCCGTTGTAACGCTGGGCAAGACCAGCGAGCTGCGGGTAGGCGAATGGGTGCTGGCGATTGGCTCGCCTTTCGGCTTTGAAAACACCGTCACCGCCGGTGTGGTCAGCGCCAAGGGTCGCTCGCTGCCGGATGACAGTGCAGTGCCTTTTATTCAGACCGATGTGCCGATCAACCCCGGTAACTCGGGCGGACCACTGTTTAATTCACGCGGTGAGGTTGTCGGCATCAACTCCCAGATCTACAGCCGCAGCGGCGGCTATCAGGGGGTGTCGTTTGCCATTCCGATTGACATCGCCAGCAAGATCAAGGACCAGATTGTGACCACTGGCAAGGTCGAGCATGCCCGCCTGGGCGTAGCGGTACAAGAGGTCAACCAGGCTTTTGCTGACTCTTTCAAGCTTGACAAACCTGAAGGTGCGCTGGTCTCGAATGTTGAAAAAGGCGGGCCTGCCGACAAAGCCGGTTTGCAGTCGGGCGACGTGATTCGCAAGGTCAATGGCCAGGCGATTGTGTCTTCGGGCGACCTGCCCGCACTGATCGGCCTGGCCTCACCCGGTGACAACGTCAAGCTCGATATATGGCGTCAGGGCTCAGCCAAAGAGATCACGGCGCGCCTGGTGAATGCCAATGACAAGAAAAATGAAGTCGCCAGTAAAAAGGAGGCTCCCGGTCAAGGCAAGCTGGGCCTGGCGTTGCGCCCGCTGCAACCTGATGAAAAGCAGGAGGCGGGGCTGGACAGCGGCCTGGTGGTGCAACAAGCCAGCGGCCCGGCAGCCATGGCAGGCGTGCAGTCAGGCGACGTATTGATATCGATTAATGGCATATCGGTCAAAAATATTGACGAGGTTCGGGCTATGGTCGCCAAGTCAGACAAGTCTGTAGCGCTGCTGATTCAGCGCGGCGGCGACAAGATTTTTGTCCCCGTCAACCTGGGGTGATACGGGCGAACTTGACCTGAAGCGTCGGGTATGAAAAGCGGGCTCCTGCCCGCTTTTTTGCTGCAACATGCAGAAACAAGGCCCTGTTTTGTTACTTGCAAATAGGCTACGCTTATCGTCCCAAAGTGGAGGTTCCGTGGTCAAAACCATTACAAAAACAGTTGCTGCGGTGATTGCAACATTTGCCCTGCAGGCGCATGCGCTGCAAATCATCAGTTTGTCACCGCAAGGCGAGGTTGCCCGGGTACGCCAGATCGTCGCCAAATTTGACGACAGTGCTGTCAATTTTGGCGACCCGAAAGCGCCCGCACCGCTTAGCCTGAGTTGCAGCGACGCGCAGGCCAGCAAAGGCAATGGCCGATGGATCAGTGACCGTGAATGGGCCTTCGAGTTTGAAAACGACCTGCCGCCAGGCGTGAATTGCACATTACAGGTCCGTTCAGGCATAACATCGGCCTCTGGCCAAGCATTTACGGGTGTAAGTAGCTATAAATTTAATAGCGGCGGCCCCTTCGTCACTTCGCTGCGTCCCGGCTCTTATGAGCGCATTGACGAAGAGCAGTATTTTTTGCTGCAGCTCAATGGCCCGGCAACCCTGCAAAGTGTGCAGGAAAACGTCTGGTGCTCGGTAGAAGGCCTGGGTGAGCGGGTGCCCGTCAAATTGATCAGCGGTGCTGAGCGTGATGCCCTGCTCAAGTCACAAAACCTCGACAAGGCAGCGGCCAAAGAACCCCTTAAATTCATCGCCCTCACCTGCAACAGACGCCTCAGCCCGGCTGCAAAGGTTCAGCTGGTTTACGGCAAAGGTGTCAGCACACCCAGCGGCGTACCCAATACAGTAGAAAAACGCTACAACTTTCAGGTGCGCGAGCCGTTTTCAGCCAGCTTTAACTGCGAGCGTGAAAACGCCCAGTCAGCCTGCCTGCCGATGCGCCCCATGCGCCTGAATTTCAATGCGCCGGTTGCGCGCAAGCTGGCCGAAGCCATACGCCTCAAATCGGGCGCTGACGCCCTCAAACCCGCTTTCGATGCAGAAAGCGGTGACGCCGCCGACGTGGTGACCAGTATCAATTTCAAACCGCTGTTTGCCGAATCTACCGCCCACACGCTAGAGCTGCCGCGTGACTTCAAGGACGCGTCTGGGCGCGCACTTCGCAACGCCGACAGTTTTCCGTTAAAGGTTGCCACAGGCGCGATGCCGCCGCTGGCCAAATTTGCCGCCTCACCCTTTGGCATCGTGGAGCGCTACGCCGAACCTGGCAGCAAGCCGGGCGATATGGCTTTGCTGGCCGTGACGCTGCGCAATGTTGAAGCGGCTTTGCAAGTCAAAGGACTCACGCCCGGCAAGGTTAGCGACCTGCAGCCCAAAACCGACGCCGACATCATCGGGTGGTTCCGCAAGGTGCGGCGCTATGACGACTACGACGTGCCGCGCAAAATGGCTGCTGGCGATGTGAAAGGCGCGTTACCGAGGTCACTCGAAAAGCGCGATAAAGACTATGTGCAATCACGCATGGTGTCCTTGCTGCAAGGCCAGCCTGGGGTGAAGACTCTGGACTTGCCGAAGCCGGAAAGTACTGACCCAAGACCGTTTGAAGTTGTCGGTATTCCGCTATCACCCGGCTTTCACGTCGTTGAAATCGCATCGCAAAAGCTTGGCACTTCATTACTGGATGAACGCCACGGCACCAGCAGAACGATGTATGTGCGTACCTCAGCGCTGGTCACCAACCTGGCGGTTCATTTCAAGCTGGGCCGTGAAAACGCAATGGCCTGGGTCACCACGCTTGACAAAGGCACACCTGTTGCCAATGCCCAGGTGGCGGTATCTGACTGCAATGGCAAACAGCTTGCACAGGCCGTTACAAACACACAGGGTATTGCCAGCTTAACGGGGCTATCACCTGACCCAGGGCGCTGCAGCGACAGTGGCAATGCCTACTTTGTGAGTGCTCGCGCACAAGATGATTTGGCTTTTACCTGGAGCGACTGGCACAAAGGCATTGAGCCCTGGCGCTTTAACGTACCCACAAGCACTGAAGCGCGGCCAGACGAACGGGCCCACACCATTTTTGACCGCACCTTGTTGCGCGCTGGTGAAACGGTGTCGATGAAGCATATTTTGCGCACCGAAACATCGCAGGGCTTTGGCCTGCCAGCCGTGCAGCCTGCAACGCTGGTCGTTACCCACATCGGCAGTGGCCAGCAGTACACCCAAGCCATCGTCTGGCGCAAAACCGCCACCGGCGGGCAGAGTGCTGAAAACACCTTTGCCATACCGCCAGCAGCCAAGCTGGGCATGTATGAGGTGCAGCTGCGCGCGCTGGATCAGGACAAAAACCGCAGCTTTACCAGTGGCCAGTTCCGGGTTGAAGAGTTCCGCCTGCCGGTGCTTGAAGGGCGCGTCAGCCCGGTGGAGAAAAAGGCCTTGATCAAGGTCAAGTCAGTGCCGACTGATGTGCAGATCAACTATGTTGCAGGTGGTGCTGCAGTTAACCTGCCGGTGCGCGTATCGGCGCTGGTGCGCGGCAAATATTTGAGCTACAGCGACTACGAGGAATTTAATTTTTCACCGCCACGCGGCAAGGCGCAGAGCAGTGAACAGGGTGAAGAAGAAGCCACCGCGAGCCAGGACCAGCGCGTGATTGCCGACAAACTGCCGCTCACGCTTGATAAAAACGGCGCTGGCAAAGTCACGGTTGAAAATGTCCCTGTGGCCAGGCAACCGCAAGAACTGCTGCTCGAAGCCACCTACGCTGACCCGAATGGTGAGGTGCAGACCATTCGCAGCGTCAACACGCTGTGGCCTGCTGGCGTAGTTGCAGGTATCAAAACCGAAGGCTGGGTATCCAGCAGTCAAAAAATCAAGTTCCAGGCACTGGCGCTTGATTTGTCAGGCAAGGCTGCTGCCGACGTATCGCTTGAAGTCAAGGCCGTGGCGCGCATCGTCACCACCAGCCGCAAGCGCATGGTCGGCGGCTTCTACACCTATGACAATAAAACCGAAGTCAAAGACCTGGGTAGCGTCTGCAGCGGCAAGAGCGACTCACGCGGACTGCTGCTGTGCGAGACCAAACTCGGCGAGGCTGGCGAGGTCGAACTGATCGTCACCGCCAAAGACTCTGGCGGAAACACCATTCAGGCGGCCAGCTCTGTCTATGTCACCAAACAGGGTGAGCTGTGGTTTGGCGGCGAAAACCATGACCGCATGGATGTGCTTCCCGAAAAGAAAACTTACCAGCCTGGCGACACCGCCAAGTTCCAGGTGCGCATGCCCTTTCGCTTTGCAACCGCTCTGGTCGCCATTGAGCGCGAAGGCATTATTGAAACCCAGGTGGTGCAGCTCAACGGCCAGGACCCGACCATCAACCTCAAGATAAAAGAAGGCTGGGGCCCGAATGTGTATGTCAGCGTGCTGGCCCTGCGGGGCCGCCTGCGCGAGGTGCCGTGGTACAGCTTTTTTACCTGGGGCTACAAGGCACCCAAAGAGTGGTGGACATCGTTCTGGTACGAAGGCCGCGAATACGTGGCACCGACAGCACTGGTTGATCTGAGCAAACCGGCTTTCCGTCTGGGGCTGGCTGAAATACGAGTCGGCACCAGGGCGCACCAGCTCGACGTCAGCGTCAAGACCGACAAGGAAAGCTACGCCGTACGCAGTCAGGCCAAAGTCACGATTACCGTCAAGCTGCCCAACGGCCAACCTGCAGCCAATGCCGAAGTTGCGCTGGCCGCGGTAGATCAGGCGCTGCTGGAACTGATGCCCAACACCTCATGGAATTTGCTTGACGCGATGCTGCAGCGTCGTGCCTGGGGCGTTGAAACATCAACCGCACAAATGGAAATTATTGGCCGGCGTCACTACGGCCGAAAGGCTGTGGCGGCAGGCGGCGGCGGCGGCCGTAGCAACACGCGCGAGCTGCTGGAAACACTGCTGCTGTGGAACCCCAAAGTCATGCTCGACGCCAACGGCCAGGCGGTGGTCAATGTGCCGCTCAATGACGCCCTGACCACTTTCAAGATCGTTGCAGTGGCCGATGCTGGTACCAGCCTTTTCGGCACCGGGCAAGCCAGCATCAAGGCCACGCAAGACCTGCAGATCATCAGCGGCCTGCCGCCCCTGGTGCGTGAAGACGACCAGTTCCGCGCGCAGATTACCTTGCGCAACACCACCAAAGTGGCCATGAAGGTTGAAGTCAGCCCGCGCGCAACGCTGCTCGACCTCAAGCCTCAAATGGTTGACATCCCTGCTGGTGAGGCGCGTGAAGTTGCATGGATGGTTGCCGCACCCGCGCAGCTTGCGCTCACACGCGCCGAGGCCATCCTGTGGGAGATTGAAGCCAAAGACACGATTAGCGGCGCACGCGACGGCCTGAA
>JANOCP010000434.1:0-3224 GCA_031412235.1 Polaromonas sp. | reverse complement strand
TTCAGCCGTTCGCGCGGCAAGCTTTGGTTCAAGGGCGAGGAGTCTGGGCACGTGCAGGCTGTGCATGAAATCCGCCTGGATTGCGACAACGACGTGATTTTGCTTAAAGTCACGCAACTTGGCCATGAGCCCGGCATAGCTTGCCACACCGGCCGTCACAGCTGTTTTTTCAGCCTTTACAAGGACGGCCAATGGGTTGTGACCGACAAGGTCTTGAAAGACCCCGAAACCATCTATAAGTAAGCAGCAAGCATGAACAGCAACGATTCCCTTCAGCGCCTGGCGCAAATTATTGAAAGCCGCAAGGCAGCCAATGGCGGCGACCCTGAAAAGAGCTACGTAGCGCGACTTTTGCACAAAGGCCCGGACGCATTCCTGAAAAAAATTGGCGAAGAAGCGACCGAGACGGTGATGGCCGCCAAGGATATTGATTGCGGCGGCCCTACGGCAGAGCTCAAGGGCAAACTGGTCGGTGAGGTGGCTGATCTGTGGTTTCACAGCCTGATTGCGCTGGCCCACTACGGCCTGAGCCCGCTGGATGTGATTGCCGAGCTGGAACGCCGTGAAGGCACCAGTGGTATTGAAGAAAAAGCGCTGCGCAAGGCACAGAGTCGTGACGTAGCCGAAAAGCAGTGAATACCGATATTTGTGAATCAGGGACTGATCAGTTGCAACGCAGCGGCGACAAAAGGAATACGCGCTCATGAGTGAAACCAATCTGGCCGAGTTCGAGACCAAAACCCCGGGCGACCGCAATGTCATGCAGATTCTGTATGGCCTGCATACGCTGGCGTGGTTTAGCGCGGGCATTTTTGCGGTGATTGCGCTCATCATCAACTATGTGCGGCGTGAGGACGAAGCAGACGCGCTTTACCTTGACCATCACAACTACATGATCCGCACCTTCTGGTGGACGCTGCTGTGGCTTGTACTGCTGTCGCCGTCGTGGCTTTTACTTGCGCTGCTCTTGCCGGTCGGGCCGCTCGCTTATGGCATTGTCTGGCTTTGGTATCTTTACCGCTGCATACGCGGCTGGATGCGGTTTAACCGTCAGCAGCTCACCTGATAAAGGTTGACTTACCCTGATTTGCCGCGATTTTTTGCCACTGTAACAACTCTTACCCTGCCCCAACATCCGCATGAGCCACCCTGACAACTGCATTTTTTGCAAAATCGCCGCGGGCAAAATCCCCAGCGGCAAGGTCTATGAAGACGATGATATCTTTGCGTTCCACGACATCAATCCCTGGGCTCCAATCCATTTTTTGATCATTCCCAAGGTCCATATCGCGTCGATGGCGCAGGTTGGGCCAGAGCATGAGGCCCTGCTGGGGCGCATGATGGCGCTGGCGCCAAAGCTGGCAACAGAGCAGGGCTGCAGGCCTTATCCTGAGGGTGGTTTTCGTATCGTCACCAACACCGGCGCTGAAGGCGGCCAGGAAGTGCACCACCTGCACATCCACGTTATGGGCGGCCCCAGGCCCTGGCTAAAAGGCTGACCCCGTAAGCCATGGGTGTACTACACGCGGCATTCACACAAGCCCTTTAGAATCAACAGCGCAAAGTCGAGTTAAAAGTAATACCTGCAATCGAAGGCTTAGGAGCAAAACATGGGTTCATTTTCTATCTGGCACTGGCTGATCGTGCTGCTGATCGTGGTTATGGTGTTCGGCACCAAGAAGCTTAAAAACATGGGCGGTGATTTAGGCGGCGCTGTAAAGGGCTTTAAAGACGGCATGAAAGACGGCGGTCAATCGGCTGACGACAAGCCGGCAGGCCAGGTCACCAATGCCCAGGCGGCCGACAAGCCCGCCGACAAAACCACCATCGACGTAGAAGCAAAACAAAAGTCATAACTTGTGATTGACTTAGGCGTCTCAAAAATAGCGCTCATCGGTGCCGTCGCGTTAATCGTGATTGGCCCCGAAAAGCTGCCTCGCGTGGCGCGCACAGTAGGGACTTTGCTGGGCAAGGCGCAGCGCTATGTGGCTGATGTCAAGCAGGAAGTCAGCCGGTCCATGGAGCTTGATGAGCTCAAGAAGATGAAAGACACCGTCGAAGGGGCAGCCCGCGACGTGGAAAACTCCATCCAGACCCATTCCAGTGATTTCGAGAAGTCATGGACTGAGGCGACCGGCGACTCGAATGCAAGTTTGCCGGGGATGGAGATCTTTCCTGAATACAAACACCCCAAAAAGAAGTGGCGGCTCAAGACCGGTGCTACGCCCCAGTGGTACAAGGCCCGTTCCGGCACCCGCACCCGGGCCCAGTCTGGTGCGGCGCGCGTTGCGCGATTCAGGCCTGCCAAACCCAGTTAACGCTTTGCTGGACTTGTCGGGCGCTATGGCTCCCGCATGAACACGATGTCCCCAGACTCTTCAATACCCCATGGCCGACCCCCAATCCGACAAGCCTGACGCCACCAAAGACGAACTGGCAGGCACAGAGCAGCCCTTTGTTCAGCACCTGATGGAGCTGCGCGACCGGATGATCAAGGCCGTCATCGCCATCGGTGTTGCGGCTGCCTTTCTGGCGGTATACCCCGGTGCCAGCGCGCTATATGACCTGATGGCTGCGCCACTGGTAGCTACCCTGCCCAAGGGTGCCACGCTGATAGCCATCAACGTGATCACGCCGTTTGTGGTGCCTATCAAGATACTTTTTATGGCGGCATTCATGATTGCCCTGCCCATAGTGCTTTACCAGGTCTGGGCTTTCGTGGCGCCGGGCCTGTATTCGCATGAAAAAAAGCTGGTCATGCCGCTGGTGGTGTCCAGCACGCTGCTGTTTTTTATTGGAGTGGCCTTTTGCTATTTTGTAGTGTTCAAGCAGGTGTTTACCTTCATACAAAGCTTTGCCCCCAAGTCAATCACCGCAACACCCGATATCGAGGCCTACCTGAGCTTCGTACTCGGCATGTTTCTGGCATTCGGTCTGGCGTTTGAGGTGCCGATTGCCGTGATTTTGCTTGTGCGCATGGGTGTACTCACCGTTGCCCAACTGCGCGAATACCGCGGTTATTTCTGGGTGATTGCTGCTGTGGGTACCGCGCTGGTCACACCGCCCGATGCTGGCTCAATGATCATGCTGCTGGCCGTGGTGGGCGGCTTGTATGAGGTCGGCATTGTGGCTGCGCAGCTGTTTGTCAAAACCACCAAGCGCGAAGACGCCGAAGCTGCAGACGCCGCCAAATCCTGAGCGGGTTCACACCCTATTTTTGAGTG
>JANOCP010000433.1:0-2702 GCA_031412235.1 Polaromonas sp. | reverse complement strand
TGGCGGTGTGCTGGCGGTGGTGCAGCGTGAGCTGGTCGAAAAAAAGCGTTGGCTGACGCGCGAAGAATTCATTGAAGACTGGGCCGTGGCCCAAATCATGCCGGGCCCGAATGTGGTCAACCTGTCGCTCATGGTTGGTGGCCGCTACTTTGGCCTGAAGGGGGCGCTTGCAGCGCTGGCTGGCATGCTGACCGTGCCGCTGATTCTGGTTTTAATGCTGGCCATGGTGTATGCCCAGTTTGCCGACTACCCCGGTGTTGCCGGTGCCCTGCGCGGCATGGGAACGGTGGCGGCGGGGCTGATTGCGGCAACCGGCATCAAACTGGCCGGTGCGCTTGAAAAAAACGTGCTGGGCTGGCGATTGTGTGTGGCCATAGCAGTACCGGTGTTCATAGCCATTGCGGTTTTGCGGCTGCCCCTGGCCTATGTGCTGCTGGGGCTGGGCGGCTTGTCATGCGTGCTGGCCTATAAAAAGCTTAAACCATGAACGAGCAGATTCACCTGGTTTTTGGCCTGCAGGAATGGTTTGACCTGTTTTTTCATTACCTTTCGCTGTCGCTGCTGTCAGTTGGGGGTGCCATCAGTACCGCGCCCGACATGCATCGTTATCTGGTTGAGCAGCGCCACTGGCTGACTGACGCGCAGTTCAACGCCTCAATTGCCATTGCGCAGTCTGCCCCCGGGCCGAACGTGCTTTTTATCGCCCTGCTGGGCTGGAACGTCGGTTTAAACGCGGGCGGCCCTTTGAGCGGTTTGCTGGGGGTGTTGATGGCCATGTTGGGTATTTTGATTCCCAGCACCACGCTGACTTATGTGGCCGCGCAATGGGGCCATCGCAATCGTGAAATGCGGGCGGTGCGGGCCTTCAAGCAGGGCATGTCCCCCGTGGTGGTGGCCTTGCTGATTGCAACCGGGCTGATTCTGGCGGGTACCAACACCACAAGCCAGGGCGGCGTGCTGCAAAACTGGCCCGTCTGGCTGCTGGCTACCAGTACGGCCATGATCGTGTGGCGCACCAAAATCCACTTGCTGTGGCTTCTGGGTGCTGGGGCTTTGCTGGGCTGGTACGGGCTGATTTAGGGCTTGCGAGCTTTTGCGCTCAAGCGGGCACCGGCGCAATCGCTTCACCCCAAAAGTTATATGCCAGGGGTTTGGGGCCGTCGCCATAGGCGGCTTCCATGTTGCGCAGCTCAAAGCCTGCCTGCGTGATCAGTAGCGGAATGTTGCGGCCCAGCTGGCAACCGCCTGCAATACAGCCCCAGGCCGGCTGCAGCCGGGCTTGCCAGCGCCGCACCGCTTCATCGGGCGCGCGCCCATGTTCACAAAAAAACAGCTCGCCGCCGGGCACCAGCACCCGCCGCATCTCCTTGAGCGCCGCCATCGGGTCCGCAATGCTGCAGAGCGTGTAGGTCATGACAATGCAGTCAAAACTGGCATCGGCCAGCGGCAGCTTTTCAGCTGACAACCCGACCAGTTCAACCTTTAGCCCCGCATTGTCAATGCGCTTTTGTGCCAGGTGATGCATTTGCAGCGAGGGCTCTACACCGGTGATTTTGTTGACCCGCGCCCGGTCGTAATGCGGCATATTCAGCCCGGTGCCGATGCCGATTTCAAGCACCCGGCCATGGGCCAGGGGCACGACTTTGGCCCGCTGCTTGCTGACGCTTTTCAGGCCGCACATCAGGTCCAGCACATAGGCAAGCAGGTGGCGGTCGTACCAGTTTTCTTTCATGATTGCAAAGCTCCAGGTCAATACAACTTATGACAACACACAAAAAAACCCGCCTGAGCGGGTTTTTTTAGCAGGCTACCCACAAAGGCATTAACCCATGTGCAAGCCACCATTGAGCGAGAAGTCTGCACCCGTGGCGTAACCGCCT
Source organism: Polaromonas sp. (assembly GCA_031412235.1). GTDB lineage: Bacteria > Pseudomonadota > Gammaproteobacteria > Burkholderiales > Burkholderiaceae_C > Polaromonas. The sequence continues at coordinate 822 of JANOCP010000433.1, read as the reverse complement.
TCGCTGGATGCAATCCACGAAATAATCGATGCGATTTCTTCGGGCTGGCCCAGGCGTTTGGCAGGCACGCCGGCAACGATTTTTTCAAGTACTTCAGGGCGAATGGCCTTGACCATGTCGGTGCCGATATAGCCCGGGCTGACGGTATTGACCGTGACGCCCTTGCTTGCCACTTCTTGCGCCAACGCCATCGTAAAGCCGTGCAAGCCAGCCTTGGCGGTGGAGTAATTGACCTGGCCAAACTGGCCCTTCTGGCCGTTGACAGACGAGATGTTGATGATGCGGCCAAAGTTTGCGGTCACCATGTCTTCAATGACCTGTTTGGTCACATTGAACATGCTGTTCAGGTTGGTCGAAATCACGGCGTCCCAGTCGGCCTTGCTCATTTTGCGGAACTGGCCGTCACGCGTGATGCCAGCGTTGTTGACCAGCACGCTGACCGGGCCGTGCTCTGCCTTGACCTTGGCAAAGGCCTCAACCGTTGACTCCCAATCACCCACATTGCCAACCGACGCATAAAAGGTGTGGCCGAGAGCTTTTTGCTCGTCAAGCCATTTGGTGAAGTCACGCGTGGGGCCGCAACCGGCGATCACGGTGAAGCCGTCTTTGTCCAGGCGCTGGCAGATGGCGGTTCCGATGCCGCCCATACCGCCGGTGACGTAAGCTACTTTTTTGGACATATTGTCTCCTTGATGTTGTTAAAACTCGCAAGCCGGGTGAAAACCACTCAGTTGCTATTAATTCAATAGCTGCCTAAACCCGATCTAATTGGGCTAGCAGCATATTTGATTGAACTTGACTGAAATAATACCCAATATTTAG
>JANOCP010000432.1:0-1936 GCA_031412235.1 Polaromonas sp. | reverse complement strand
GCTGCAGCCATGGGCTCTTCAATCAAATACACATCCGAGGCACCGGCGCCCAGTGCGGATTCACGAATCGCGCGGCGCTCAACCTGGGTAGAGCCGCAGGGCACGCAGATGATGATGCGCGGGCTGGGCTTGAAAAAGCTGCGCGGGTGCACCATTTTTATGAATTGCTTGAGCATCTGCTCAGTCACGGTGAAGTCGGCAATCACGCCGTCCTTCATCGGGCGGATGGCTTCGATATTGCCGGGAACCTTGCCCAGCATGGCCTTGGCTTCGTGGCCCACGGCCTGGATGGTTTTTTTGCCTTGCGGGCCGCCTTCGTGTCGAATGGCTACAACTGAGGGCTCGTCCAGCACAATGCCGCGGTCGCGCACATAGATCAGGGTATTTGCGGTGCCAAGGTCAATGGCTAGGTCGGTAGAAAAGTACCGACGGAATGCTTCAAACATATTCAGAGATCCGGTTGCGGTTAGGGCATGAACAAACTTCGTTGCTCGATCGCCTTTTCAGGCTTGTTTTTGAGTTGGCTTCAGGGGTCAATTCGTCAGTGAAAAAACAGGAGCACGTCAACCCAAACCATCCCAAATCTTTCGCTACCGAGCGAAAAATCCCTTGCCGCGTGGTTTGCCGCGCTTAAAAAGCGCGTAAAGAGTGCATCCGGCCCTGATTTCACACCAAAGGCGGGATAATAACGCATCCCCCCACAAGCACTGGCTGCCCACAGGCTTATTGCTTTATCTTTACACCCCGTTTCAGCCCTCTTTTTGATCTCTTTTTACCTATGGCTTTGACAACCCAAGACATTGCAAGAGTCGCCAACCTGGCGCGGCTTGAATTGCGCCCCGATGAGACCGAACGCACCCTGAGCCAGCTCAACGGTTTTTTTGCGCTGGTCGAGCAGATGGACGCCGTCAATACCGAAGGCGTGGAGCCTCTGGCGCACCCGGCCGCGGTGCTGGGCGCAGTGGCCCTGCGCTTGCGCGATGACATCGCCAGCGAGCCGAATCAGCGCGACACCAGCCAGATCAGCGCACCGGCCGTTGAGCGCGGCCTGTTTTTAGTGCCGAAGGTGATCGAATGAGCGCCGCCTTGAATACCGATCTGCATGACCTGGGCGTCGCTGAGCTCGCCGCCAAACTCGCCGCCAAAGAAGTCTCAAGTGTTGAGGTAACGCAGCACTTTCTGGCCCGCATCAAGGCGCAGGACGCGCTGGGAGCTTTTTTGGCGACCAATGACGAGGTGTCATTGGCCCAGGCCAAAGCCGCCGACGCGCGGCTGGCCGCTTGCGAACGTACCCCGCTGCTGGGCGTGCCGCTGGCGCACAAGGATGTGTTTGTTACGCGTGACTTCCCGACCACGGCGGGATCAAAAATGCTCGAAAACTACCGCAGCCCGTTTGACGCCACGGTGGTCAGCAATCTGGCCGCTCAAGGCATGGTCACGCTAGGCAAGCTCAATTGCGACGAGTTCGCCATGGGTTCGGGCAACGACAACAGCGCCTACAAGCCTGTGCACAATCCGTGGGACACCACGCGAATCCCCGGCGGCTCGTCGGGCGGCTCTGCCGCTGCGGTCGCTGCGCGCCTGGTTCCAGCCGCCACTGGCACCGACACCGGCGGCTCGATTCGCCAGCCCGCATCGCTTACCGGCATCACCGGTATCAAACCAACCTATGGCCGCTGCTCGCGCTACGGCATGGTGGCCTTTGCGTCCAGCCTGGACCAGGCCGGCCCGATGGCACGCAGCGCACTCGATTGCGCCTTGCTGCTATCCGCCATGGCCGGGCCAGACCTGGACCGTGACTCGACCTCGCTGGACTTGCCTGCAATAGACTACGCTACTGATTTAATAGCTGCAAGTAGCCGAAATACATGGGCACAGGGCCTAAAAGGCTTGAAAATTGGCCTGCCAAAGCAGTTTTTTGGCGCAGGTTGCTCAG
>JANOCP010000431.1:0-13631 GCA_031412235.1 Polaromonas sp. | reverse complement strand
AAGTTTGTGGCGGGTGACTTCAATACCGGTTTTATTGCTGAAAATTACGGCCAGGGTTTCAAGGCTGAAGACGTGCCGCATGATGACCCCGACTTTCTGGTGGCACTGGCGGCCTACGTTAACCGCCGTCTGCTGGGCCGCGCGGCGGGTATCAGCGGGCAGATGCCTGGCCATGCCGTAACGGTGGGCGAAGAGTTTGTAGTCGTCAAGCTGGGGGTAGATGGCCAACACGCCTCCCAACCTGCCGTGGTGAGTGATTTTCAGGTCAAATCAGGCTCTAGCCTAATAACTACGGCTTCTAAGAGCTATGAAATATGTAGCAACTGGCATCTGGGCGGCGCGCGCATTCGCGGCACGGTGAATAGCCAGCCTTTTACTGCGCAGGTTGAACGCGGCGTTGGCAAGAACCCGCTGGCCATCCGCATCATGCATAACGGCACGCGGCTCGACGCACTGGTGCTGTCACCCCGCGCCGCCGCCCTGCATGCGCTGATGCCTTTCAAGGCACCGCCCGACATGAGCCGCTACGTGCTGTCACCCATGCCCGGCCTGCTGGTGGATGTGGCAGTACAGGTCGGCCAAAAGGTACAGGCCGGAGAACGCATTGCCGTGATTGAAGCCATGAAGATGGAAAACGTGTTGTTTGCGGTTGCCGATGGCGTGGTTGGCAAGGTGCTGGCCGCCAAAGGCGAGTCGCTGACGGTGGACCAGCCGATTGTGGAATTTACCTGAAACCGTACTGAAACCATGACAAGGAGAACGACATGAGCCCTGCTGAATTTGAAGCCACCCTGAAAGCTGACCACTTCGGCGAAATGCTTCGCGTCGAGCGGCCTGCCGGTTACGCCCTGGGCGAGCACACGCACACCTTTGACGCCCGCGCGCTGATTGTTTCGGGCGAGTTCACGCTGATGGTGGACGGCGTTTCAACAATTTATGCTCCGGGCGACATCTTTCGCCTGCCTGCCGGTACGCCGCATCACGAAAGCGCTGGGCCGAACGGCGCGACCTATCTTTCTGGCCGCAAAGAGATGGGGGCCTCATGAAGCGGCCATTCAAGGTGCTGGGGATCCAGCAGATCGCCATTGGCGCGCCCAGCAAGGATCGTTTACGTACGCTTTGGGTTGACATGCTGGGGCTTGAAGTCACCGGCAACTTTGTCAGCGAGCGTGAAAACGTTGATGAAGACATTTGCGCGATCGGAAGCGGCCCTTTCAAGGTCGAGGTTGACCTGATGCAGCCGCTCGACATCGACAAAAAGCCGGCTGTGCACACCACGCCGCTCAACCATGTCGGGCTGTGGATTGATGACCTGCCCAAAGCGGTGGAGTGGCTTACCGCGCAGGGCGTGCGTTTTGCTCCGGGCGGCATACGCAAGGGCGCCGCCGGGTTTGACATCTGCTTTATGCACCCCAAGGTGAATGACGAGTTTCCGATTGCGGGCGAGGGCGTGCTGATTGAAATGGTGCAGGCGCCGCCTGAGGTGATTGCCGCGTTATCGACGGTGCATGCTGGCGGCACATATTGAAGCGCGTTTGGCGTGTTTCACGCGTGTAAGGGCCCCGCCGATACTTTGACACAATGCAGTGCATGAAAGCTTTCAGTTTTTTGCACCCTCGTATATTGAATCAATTGCGGTTCTGCCTGCTGCTGATTGTGGCTGCCGTGCTGCTGGGGCCAATAACGGCAAACGCGCAAAACGGCCCGCCGCCCGGTGAGCGTCGCGTCGCGCTGGTAGTGGGCAACTCTAGCTACAAAACAAGTCCGCTGAAAAACCCGGCCAACGACGCCAAAGCCATGGCTGCTTCCCTGCGGCGACTGGGCTTTGAGGTGATTGAGCGCCAGAACCTGACGCGTGAGGCGTTTTCACTGGCAGCCCGCGATTTTGGCGACCGGCTGAAGGGTGCCACGGTAGGCCTTTTTTACTTTGCGGGACATGGCATGCAGGTCAGGGGGCGCAATTTTCTGGTACCTGTAGATGCTGACATTGCCCGTGAGGACGAAGTGCCTTATCGCAGCCTTGACGTTAATGAAGTGCTCGACAAGATGGACGCCGCGCGCACGCCCATCAATCTGGTTTTACTGGATGCCTGCCGCAACAACCCGTTTGCGCGCTCCTTCAAGCTCAGCCAGGTCGGGCTGGCCCAGATGGACGCACCTGCAGGCACCTTGATTGCATTTGCCACCTCGCCCGGGTCAGTCGCCCAGGACGGTGAGGGCGACAACGGCCTTTACACCAGCGCACTGCTCAAGCACATCACGGCGCCAGCGCTGCCGATTGAGCAGATGCTTAAACGGGTCAGGGTTGACGTGGCGCGCAGCTCAAACAACGGGCAGGTGCCATGGGAGAGCTCGTCGCTGAACCGTGATTTTGCTTTTGCCTCAGGTGCGCCTGTATTGCAGGCTGTGCCCGCCAGCCCGGCAAATGCCGCGACTGAAATGGCGCTGGACCTGGCTTTTTGGGATGCCGTGAAGGGCAGCAGCAATGCGGCCGACTACCGGGCTTATCTGGAGCAATATCCGCAAGGCCGTTTTGCAGCTTTGGCCCGTTTGCGCGCGGGCGCTGGGCTTGCACCTGCCGCGGTAACTATCGCCGCGAATCCGGTGCCGGCTCCACAAGCGGCAGCTGCAGCCATTGCGGCCGTACCGGTGCGCGCTGATTCGCCCGAGGGCTGGTATAGCGCAGTGGTCTCGGCGGGCCAGGTAGTTTTTATCGACAGGCTGAACGCAGCGACCCTGAAAACTTATGCGCTTGAAAACACCAGCAATCTGCAAGTCGACCGCGCCAGCTTTTCGCCCGACGGACGCTGGCTTTTACTGGGTGGCTTGCGCGGGGGTAAATCCGTCCAGTTGCTGATGGCGGTTTCGACCGGGCAGCTTGTCTGGGAGCGTGCAGCCAGCGCCGCAGTGTTTGAGACCAGCCAGCCCCTGGTCAGGCTGCAACTGGCAGATGGCCGGTTTGAGTCGGTTGAATTACGGCAAGGGGGCTGATGTGCCGGGTGCAAAAAACGCCTACATAAACGGCCGGTACCTGGCACTGGCGCTGTGCCTGTTTGGTTCGCTGACTTTGCATGCGGCTGGCGTATATGCCGGGCAGGATTGCGGAGAACGTGCCGCGCCCACCGCTCAGGCACTGGCCAGGGGCCTGCAACTGGGGCAGCGCGTGCGTGAGCAGCTCGAAAGCAGTGGTGCATCCATGGCGCTGGTGGGCCGTATCGGGCTGAACCTGAGCGAGTTTGGCCAGCGCTACAGCCATCTGGGCGTGGCCCTGCGCGACCACGTGCGTAACCGCTGGCAGGTGGTACACCTGTTTAACCCGTGCGGAAAAGCCGAATCAGAGATACAGGCGCAGCCGGTTGAAAAGTTTTTTGAGACGGATCTTTTTGAGTACGAAGCGCTGGTGGTGGTGCCAAGCTACACCAACCAGGGCCGCATGCGCAATGCCTTCATGCAACCTGCAAGCGCAACGGCCATGCATCAAAAAGCTTACAACCTGATAGCCCACCCGTTTCGCACCGATTTCCAGAACTCCAACCAGTGGATTCTCGAAATGATGACGGTAGCGCTGGACAGCACTGGCCGTACACGTGATCGTGCCGGGGCACAGCGCTGGCTGCAGGCCCAGGGATTTGCGCCTGCCGGTGTGCGCATTCCCAATACCCGCCGTACCGCAGCGCGCCTGTTCAGCCCGCACGTCAGGTTTTCTGACCATACGCAGGAAGAGTACGAAAAGCAGACCTATCTGGTCGTCACCGTCGAATCCATCACCCGGTTTTTATCGCAGGTCGATCCGGGCGCGACCCAGCAGCTTGTGCGCTAACTGCCTGGCTTGCTACGCGCCGCGCGCGCCTTGGCAAGCGCAGCCGCAACAACCGACTGCCTGTTTTCAACCTGCTGCGCTTCTAGAACCGGTTTTAGGGGTGTTTTGGTGCCCTTGCCCATGCTCATCGGCTTTAGGTAGCTATGAAATTCGTAGCGCTTTAGTGCTTTTTCTGCGTCTGGCTGCGACCATGCTTGCCAGCCGGTACGCTCCCCACTGACGTTTTCAAGGCTGATGCAATCAACCGGGCAAACGGCTATGCACAACTCGCAGCCCGTGCAGTGCGGCTCAATCACCGTGTGCATCATCTTGTTGCTACCCAAAATCGCATCGGTGGGGCAAACCGGCATGCACAGGGTGCAGCCTATGCACCAGTTTTCGTCAATGACAGCGACTGAACGCGGGCCCTCAAGGCCGTTTGTGGGGTTCAGGGGGAGCACGGGCAGCCCGGTAATGACTGCCAACCGCAGCACACCTTCAGCACCGCCAGGCGGGCATTGGTTAATCGGGGCCTCATCCTGGGCGATGGCCTGCGCGTAGGCAGCGCAATCCGGGTAGCCGCAGCGGGTGCACTGCGTTTGCGGCAGCGCCGCGTGTATGCGATCTGCCAATGCGCCCTGGGCCGTTTGTTCAGACGGCTCTGGAGCTGCTTCGGTATGGTTTACAAGGGTGTTGCTCACCCGCCTATTGTCCGGCGATTGCGGCACTCCTGCTGCCGATTACCGTGGCTGCTGTCACTTTTTGGCAGGTGTCTTTTTTGCCGACTTGCGAAGCGGGGTGCTGGCCACGGGCGCAAGTGTTTCAACCTGTGTGGGCTTGACCGCTTCTGTTTTCACAGTTTCGGGGGTGACCCACTTCGTCACTGGCTTGCCTGCTGATTTGTCTGCCGGTTTGGCGGGCGCTGTAACGACAGGTTTGGCTGGCGTTTTAACCGGGGGCTTGGCCGCAGCTTTGGTCGCCGCCTTCACCACGGGTTTGGCTGCAGGTTTTGCCGCTGGTTTTGCTACTGGCTTGACTGGGACTTTGGGTGTCGCCTTGGTTACAGCTTTTTTTACTGCCTTTGCAACCGGCGCGGCTACAACTTTGGGTGCTGGTTTAGCCGCAAGCGCAACGGGTGTTTTAGCGACTGGCTGGGCCGCTGGCTTTGCTATGATATTAGTAGCTACTGATGCCCGTTCTGATTGGGTAGCGGCTTTGTTTGACTCAAAAATAAAGGCTTTGACGGCCGGGTAGACGATTTCGCGCCAGCGGCGACCGCTGAAGATGCCGTAATGGCCTGCGCCCTTGACTTCAAGGTGTTTTTTATGCGGCGCAGCGACACCGCTGCACATGTCCAGCGCAGCCCGGGTCTGGCCAGAGCCTGAAATATCGTCAAGCTCACCCTCAACGGTCATCACCGACGTGGTTTTGATATCGGCGGGTTTGACGCGCTCTGTTTTGCCATTAGCCGAGATCACGTCCCAGGTGCCATTGACGAGCTTGAACTCCTGGAACACCGTGCTGATGGTTTCCAGGTAGTAGTCGGCGTCCATGTCGAGCACGGCGTTGTACTCGTCGTAGAACTTGCGGTGCGCTTCGGTACTCGCGTCGTCACCCTTGATCAGATTCTTGAAGTAGTCAAAGTGGCTGGTGGCATGCAGGTTGGGGTTCATCGCCACAAAACCGGTGTGCTGCAAAAAGCCGGGGTAAACACGGCGGCCCGCACCCGGGAAGTTGCTGGGCACCCGGTAGATCACATTGTTTTCAAACCACGAATAGGGTTTGTTCATGGCCAGGTTGTTGACGGCGGTTGGCGACAGGCGCGCATCAATCGGGCCACCCATCATGGTCATCGACAGCGGTGTGGTCTCGCCGCGCGAGGCCATCAGTGAAATAGCTGCAAAAACCGGCACGGTGGGCTGGCACACGCTGATGACGTGGCAGTTGCCGTACTTGCCCTGCAGGTGATGAATGAATTCCTGCACATAGTTGACGTAGTCATCGAGGTGAAAAGCACCGTCTGACAGCGGCACGGTACGCGCATTTTTCCAGTCAGTGATGTAGACCTTGTGGTCTTTGAGCATGCTCTTGACCGTATCGCGCAGCAAGGTGGCGTAGTGGCCCGACAGCGGCGCAACAATCAGCACAGCTGGCTGGCCCTTGAGCTTGGTCAGCGTTGCCGGGTCGTCGGTAAAGCGCTTGAAGCGGCGCAGCTCGCAAAACGGCTTGTCAATTTCAACCCGCTCATGAATGGCGACGCTGACACCTTCGGCATCCACGGTCTGGATGTCAAAAGTTGGCTTTTCGTAGTCCTTGCCGAGGCGGTAAATCAGGCTGTAGCCAGCTGCCACACGCTGCGCAAACGGGTTTTGGCCCACTGCCGACAGCGGGTTACCGTAGAGCTTTGCCGCAGCCTGCGCAAAGTCTACAAAGGGTTCCATCAATGTGCGCTGGGTTTCATAGACCTGATAAAGCATGGGAACAAACCTTTTTGGAGTTTCAGACTTTTAACTAATAAGCATGCAAAGCAAATGCTGCACTGCAGCAATATAACATGTGCACGCCTTGCACACTGGAGGGAAACTACCAATGTAGTGGATTGCTACAAAGCCATTTTTACAGCATGGCGGTTAACCCAGGCTTACAGGAGAAAATATGGCCACCACTACCGATATGACTGCGCTTGAGCGCATTGCCTCACTTAAAAAATCTGACCGTATGCCGGTGCTGTTTTTAGGCCATGGCAGCCCCATGAATGCGCTTGCCGGCAACGAATACTTTCAAAGCTGGCGGGCTCTGGGCAGTGAATTTGGGACAAAAATGGCGCGCCCGCAGCTGGTTTTGTGCATTTCTGCACACTGGCTGACCGAAGGCTGGTGGCTCACCGCGATGGACAAGCCCAAAACCATTCATGACTTTGGCGGCTTTCCGCAAGAGCTGTTTGACCAGCAATACCCCGCGCCCGGCGACGCGGCCGCTGCGCAAGCCATCAGCCAGGTAGTCAGGCAACGCGGCTCATTACCGCTGGGGCTTGACGTCAGCCAGTGGGGCCTTGACCACGGCACCTGGTCGGTGCTTAAACCGATGTTTCCGAACGCCGATATCCCCGTCATTCAGCTCAGCATGGATTACAGCCGTGCTCCAGAGGACCATTACGCCCTGGCGCAGCAGCTAAAAACCCTGCGTGACCGTGGCGTGCTGATTGTCGGCAGCGGGAACATCGTGCACAACCTGGGCCAGATGCAGCGCGGCGCCAGCGGTAGCCAGGCCTACGACTGGGCCCTGGAGTTTGACCAGACGATAGGCGGCTACCTTCAACAGGGCAATCTGGGCGCCCTGCAGAACTTCCAGAAGCTCGGCACCCTGGCCAAGATGGCGCACCCCACCTACGAGCACTATTTGCCGCTGCTGTACACCGCAGGTGCGGTAGACGGCACCGAGCCGATGCGCTTTTTTAATACCAGCTTTCAGGGCGGGTCGATCTCGATGCGGTCTGTGGTTTGGGGCTAGGTGATGGGGCGATGGATTTGCCGCCAGCCTGATTGCTATGAAATAAATAGCTACTAACTCCCGTAGATTTTGTGCAGAACAGGTATTTTGCCGTAATAATGCAATGCAATGCAATGCAATGCAATGCAATGCAATGCTATGGGTATTGGTGGAGTTTTCGGCGATGCGTGGACGCACGAAAGTGCAAGTGACGCGAGACGGTTCCTGTATTGGGAGCGATTTTAGGTGTCCAATGGCTGCTCGGCCCAGTAAGGACGTGCATAAGCAGCTATGGAATTTATAGCGGTATGCCGTTTACCGGGTTCCGACGCCAAGCACTTTAGCCTCCAATTTTAAAAATGGTGGTTATAATAACCACCATGCATAGCCGCCTTGTCATCAAAAAACTTGAGCAAGACGGGTGGGTGTTGAGTCGAGTCAGGGGCTCTCATCATCAATTCAAACACCCGGCCAAAGCAGGGTTGGTGACGGTGAAGCACCCTGACAAAGACATACCCGCGGGCACACTGCGCAGCATTCAAAAACAGGCTGGTTGGGTTTGATAGCAAAGGAAAAATATGAAATTCATCCTGGTACTCCACACCGATGACGGCACCAGCTACGGCGTGACCGTGCCCGATTTGCCCGGCTGCTTTTCGCACGGCAATTCACTCGATGAAACCATTGAAAGCGCTAAAGAAGCGATAGATTTTCACCTCGAAGGTCTTATTGAAATGGGCTTGGAAATTCCCAAACCACTGTCTATTACTGAACACCGCACCAACGCCGACTTTGCTGATGCCTTGTGGTTTGTTGTCGATGTAGACGTACGGCGCTTTGAAGGCAAGTCAGAAAAAATCAACATCACGCTACCCAAGCGGTTGTTGGTGCAGATTGATACCTGTGCCAAGGCCAGAGGAAAGACGCGTAGCGGGTTTTTGGCTGATGCGGCTAGGGGGGCGTTGGGGTAATTTGCGTTTGTGGTTAAACGATTGCTAGTAGTCTTGTCGTGGAGTGCCGGGGATTCCCGACACACAAGCCAAGTGAGACGCTATGAAATAAATAGCTGCTCATGCCCGTTAATATTGGGTAGCGGGGGTATTTGATGCCTGAAACGGCATTTTCTGCCGTTTCAGGTACTTAACCCGACTTTCCCGGGCTTTTGCGGGCATCCAGGCGCTCAAACCACCTTGGCAATACTCGCGCAAACGTAGTCAATGTTCTTGCTGTTCAGCGCGGCCACGCACATGCGTCCAGCGTCGGTGCCGTACACGCCAAATTCGCTGCGCAGGCGCTGCATCTGGTCCTTGGACAGACCTGAATAGCTGAACATGCCGATCTGGTCGGTGATAAAGCTCATGTCCTGCTTGACGCCCGCCGCCTTCAGGCCATCGACCAGCTTCTGGCGCATGGCCTTGATGCGCAGACGCATTTCGGTCAGCTCGGCTTCCCACTGAGCGCGCAGCGCTGGCGTGTTCAGTACTGTGGCGACTATGGTGCCGCCGTGAATCTGCGGGTTGCTGTAGTTGGTGCGAATCACCAGCTTGAGCTGGCTCAGCACGCGGTCAGCTTCTTCTTTTGATGCGCACAGCACCGACAAGGCGCCTACGCGCTCGCCATACAGGCTGAAGCTTTTGCTGAACGACGTGGACACGAAAAAACTGAGCCCGGCTGCGACGAATTTGGCGACTGCCGCACCGTCTTCCACAATGCCGTGGCCAAAGCCCTGGTAAGCCATGTCCAGGAAAGGCGTCAGGCTGCGCGCCTTGACGACGGCAATCACCTGGTCCCACTGCGCTGGCGTGATGTCGTAGCCGGTCGGGTTGTGGCAGCAGGCGTGCAGCACAACGATGGTGCCGGCGGCGGCTGCGTTCAGCGCTGCCAGCATGCCTTCAAAGTTGACGCCGCGCTTGGCCGCGTCGTAGTAAGGGTGGCTTTGAACCTCAAAACCGGCCTGGCTGAAAAGGGCGCGGTGGTTTTCCCAGCTGGGGTCAGAAATCAGCACCGTTGCGTTGGGGCTGAGCTTTTTCAGAAAGTCAGCGCCAATTTTCAGGCCGCCAGTGCCGCCAATACCCTGGGCGGTGGCCACGCGGCCGCTTGTCGCTGGCTCGCTGTCAGCCCCAAATACCAGCGCCTTGACGGCAGAGTCATACGCGGCAATACCGTCAATTGGCAAATAGCCGCGCGGCTTGGGTGAATCCATCATCAGCTTTTCAGCGGCCTGCACGCACTGCAACAAGGGCAGCTTGCCGTTGTCGTCGTAGTACACGCCCACACCCAGATTGACCTTGTTGGGGTTGGTGTCAGCCGCAAATGCTTCGTTGATACCCAAAATAGGGTCGCGTGGGGCCATTTCGACTGCAGTGAATAAAGACATGGGGTTCCTGAAAGTTAAAAAAGACGTAAGCTCGTCGGTTGCACTTAATTTTAACGGCCCCAGATGCTGGTCTGAACGTGATTTATCGAGGTTCCCATGCCAGAAGTACTAGAACTCATAACTGCAACGAATGACAGCACCCCCAAGGGCACATTCGCAACCTTCCCCAACTCGCCGTTTGAGCTGTTTCAGCCCTACCTGCCTGCAGGCGACCAGCCACAGGCAATTGAAAAGCTGGTGGAAGGCATTAACGATGGCGAGGTGTTCCAGACCCTGCTGGGCGTGACGGGTTCCGGCAAAACCTACACCATGGCCAATGTGATTGCGCGCCTGGGGCGTCCGGCGATTGTGTTTGCGCCCAACAAGACCCTGGCGGCGCAGCTGTACAGTGAATTCCGCGAGTTTTTTCCGAAAAATGCGGTCGAATATTTCGTCAGCTATTACGACTATTACCAGCCTGAGGCTTATGTGCCCCAGCGTGACCTGTTCATTGAAAAAGACTCGGCCATCAACGAACACATCGAGCAGATGCGGCTGTCGGCCACCAAAAGCGTGCTGGAGCGGCGTGACACCATCATCGTCGCGACGGTCAGCGCCATTTACGGCATAGGTGCTCCTGAGGACTACACGCAGATGCGTTTTATCGCGCGCGTCAGCGACAAGATGGGTCAGCGAGACGTGATCGCGCGGCTGATTCGCATGCAGTATTCGCGTAACGACCAGGACTTTTCACGCGGTACTTTCCGCGTGCGTGGCGACGTGATTGACGTGTTCCCGGCCGAGCATTCAGAGCTGGCGCTGCGCATAGAACTGTTTGACGACGAGATTGAGTCGCTGCAGCTGTTTGACCCGCTCACCGGCCGTATCCGGCAAAAGGTGCCGCGCTTTGTGGTTTACCCTAAAAGTCATTACGTCACGCCGCGCGACAAGGTGATGATTGCGGTGGAAACCATCAAGCTGGAGTTGTCCGAGCGTGTGGGGCAGTTTGTCAGCCAGGGCAAGCTGGTTGAGGCGCAGCGCATTGAGCAACGCACGCGCTTTGACCTTGAAATGCTCAGTGAAATCGGCCACTGTAAAGGCATTGAAAACTACACCCGTCATTTGAGCGGCGCGCCTGCGGGCTCGCCACCGTCCACGCTTTGCGACTACATGCCCAAAGATGCGGTTATGTTTCTCGACGAGAGCCACGTCATGATTGGCCAGCTCAACGCCATGTACAACGGCGACCGTTCGCGTAAGACCACGCTGGTCGAATACGGTTTTCGTCTGCCCAGCGCGCTGGACAACCGGCCGCTCAAGTTTGAAGAGTTTGAAGGCAAGATGCGGCAGGCTATTTTTGTATCTGCTACACCGGCAGCCTATGAGCAGGAACATGCCGGGCAGGTGGTTGAGCAGGTGGTGCGCCCGACCGGACTGGTTGACCCCGAAGTGGAAGTCAGGCCGGCAACCAACCAGGTTGATGACGTACTGCAGGAGATCCGCATTCGCGTGGATAAAAACGAACGCGTGTTGATCACAACGCTGACCAAGCGCATGGCCGAGCAGTTGACGGATTACCTCAGTGAAAACGGTGTCAAGGTGCGTTATCTGCACAGTGACGTGGACACGGTAGAGCGGGTCGAGATTTTGCGTGACCTTCGCCTGGGCGCTTTTGACGTGCTGGTGGGTATCAATTTGCTACGCGAAGGGCTGGATATTCCAGAGGTGTCACTGGTGGCGATTCTGGACGCCGATAAAGAGGGCTTTTTGCGCGCCGAGCGCAGCCTCATTCAGACTATCGGCCGCGCCGCCCGCAACCTCAATGGCCGCGCTATTTTGTACGCTGACCGCATCACCGATTCGATGAAAAAAGCCATGGGCGAGACCGAACGGAGGCGCAACAAACAGATTGCCCACAACCTGGAACACGGCATCACACCGAAGAGTGTGGTCAAGCGCATCAAGGATTTGATTGACGGCGTGTATAGCGAAAAATCTGGAAAAGAGGCTGAGAAACTGTTGATGCAAAAGGCGATGGTCGAGGACATGAGCGAAAAAGACATCGCCCGTGAGATCAAGCGCCTTGAAAAGCAAATGGTTGAGCATGCCAAAAACCTGGAGTTTGAAAAAGCTGCCGGGGTGCGCGATCAGTTGCACGTGCTTAAAGCACAGGCTTTCGGCGCGCCGGGCTCAGACAATGTGATGCCCATATCTGCTGCAGGATCGGCGCGTGTCTAGAGGCGCGGTGAGCGAAAATGCCAAATATTTACTAATCGGTCACAATTTCTACTGATTCGTCTACGATCTGCAGAAAAATCCGCAGCGGTGGTATACTTGACGAATTCAGTCAGGAACACATTGATAAAAAAAGCCCCCTGTGATGAGCGACAGACTGGCTCGGGTGGCTGGAGGAAAAGTCTCTGAAAACATAATTTTTCAGGGTCATGACTACCGTTTAACGACGGTCAAGCTAATTTTAAGGAGCTTGTTATGCGCCTCACAACTAAAGGCCGCTTTGCGGTCACTGCGATGATCGACTTGGGCTTGCGACAAAATAACGGCCCGGTCACGCTGGCTGCCATTAGTCAGCGGCAGCAGATTTCACTGTCCTATCTCGAGCAATTGTTCGGCAAATTGCGCCGACATGAGTTGGTCGAGTCCACCCGGGGACCTGGCGGCGGTTACACCTTGGGTCGCAAGGCGTCAGAAATCACCGTTGCTGACATTATTGTGTCGGTCGATGAACCGATAGACGCTACCCAGTGCGGCGGAAAAGAAAACTGTCTTGGCGAGGCAGGCCGTTGTATGACTCACGAGTTGTGGGCATCGCTCAACAGCCGTATGGTCGAGTTTCTTGATTCCGTAACCCTCCAAAAGCTGGTGGAAGACCAGCTTGCCAAAGGGGTTGTGATTGAGAACACACCCATGGTCAAGAAAGCAATATTCACCTCGCCCATGGTTAAGCCCATGCGTGTGAATGCGCCCAATTCAGTATTTGCCCTGGGCAATGCTTTTTCCAAGTCGTGATGTTGCTGATCAATTAGGCCGCATCGCGATGGTCGCGGTGCATTGACATTGTTTTGAGCTGCCAGCCAGCCGCAAATTTTTAGAGCTAGCCAAATGGAAACCCCACACTTCCCCATTTACATGGACTACAGTTCAACAAACCCGTGTGACCCACGGGTAGTTGACGCCATGATTCCCTGGTTGCGCGAGCATTTCGGCAATCCGGCATCCCGCAGTCATGCGTGGGGCTGGGAAGCTGAAGCCGCCGTTGAAAAGGCACGTGAACAGATCGCTGACCTTATTGGAGCTGACCCGCGCGAGATCGTCTGGACCAGTGGCGCTACCGAGTCGAACAATCTGGCCATCAAGGGTGCAGCGCAGTTTTACAAAACCAAAGGCAAGCACATCATCACCGCAAAGACCGAGCACAAAGCCGTGCTGGACACTTTCCGTGAGCTGGAGCGTCAGGGTTTTGAGGCGACCTACCTTGACGTGCAGGCCGATGGCTTGCTGGATATTGAGTTGCTAAAGGCTGCCATCCGTCCAGACACGATTCTGGTCAGTGTCATGTTCGTCAACAACGAAATCGGCGTGATTCAGGATGTGGCCGCTATAGGGGCCCTGTGTCGTGAAAAAGGGATCATCTTCCATGTGGATGCAGCCCAGGCCACTGGCCGGGTTGATATTGACCTGACGACTTTGCCCGTTGATTTGATGAGCCTGACATCGCATAAAACATATGGCCCGAAAGGCATAGGCGCACTGTATGTTCGCCGCAAGCCGCGCGTGCGCCTTGAGGCGCAAATGCACGGCGGTGGTCATGAGCGCGGCATGCGGTCAGGCACGCTGCCCACGCACCAGTGCGTGGGAATGGGCGAGGCCTACCGAATTGCCAAACTTGAAATGCATGAAGAAAATAAGCGTATTCGTGCCTTGCAGGAACGCATGCTGGCTGGCCTGAAAGACGTGGAAGAAGTGTTC
>JANOCP010000430.1:0-10002 GCA_031412235.1 Polaromonas sp. | reverse complement strand
AGTAACCATAATCATTGGGCCAAGGCCGACTTTGATACAAAAAACGTGATTTTTTTGTATCCCGGAGCTGGTCAGTCGCGCGCGTTGTGGTGTGCGCCCGCAGGCACGCCAGCGCCCGCAGGTCCAGCGCTAGCCGCAGGTGTGTGGGAGTGGCTTGAGGTGCAATCAGGCATCGCCATGATCACCCAGCCGATTTTTGAGGCTTTTGTACCGCAAATGCTTAATTACGAGTCGGTTGGCGGCGTCAACTTCAAAAAAGGCTGCTACCCCGGCCAGGAGGTGGTAGCCCGCAGCCAGTTTCGTGGCACGCTAAAACGCCGGGGCTACCTGTTGCATTGCAGCGACGAGCCTGCTGTGGGCCAGGAAATTTTTCATGCACTTGACGCTGAACAGGCCTGCGGCATGGTGGCAGCGGCTGCAGCCAATCCAGCCGGCGGCTTCGATGCCATCGTGTCCATGCAGACATCGGCTGCGCTTGACGGCGATGGCGGCAGGCTTACGCTGGGCAGCGGATCCGGCGCGGCTTTAACACTGCTGCCCCTGCCCTACCCCCTGCTTGAAGACATCTGAGAGCCCGGCATGTGTCTGGCCGCGTTTGCCATCAACGCCTCGGCTCGCTGGCCACTGGTCATTGCGTCCAACCGCGACGAGTTTTTTGACCGTCCAGCTCTTCCGCTAGCGCGCTGGCAGACGGCTTCAGGCCGCAACATCATTTCTGGCCGCGACGTACTGGCTGGCGGAACCTGGCTGGGCATGACGCCCGGTGGGCGGGTCGCCCTGTTGACCAATGTGCGTGAGCTGTCCCAGGCACCCGGGGCAAAGTCGCGAGGCGAGTTGGTCATACGCTGGCTTGAAGGCGATTTGGACGCCGACCAGTTCATGGCTCAAACCGACAGTTCAGCCTATGGCGGGTTCAATCTGGTGCTCGGTGATGTTCAAACCGGCCGCTGGATCTGGTTGAGTAACCGGCGTTTTGATGCTGCAGGCAGCGTTTCAGTACACAGACCACAGCATGCTCAATGGGCGTGTCGTGAATTGACGCCGGGCATATACGGTTTGTCCAACGCCGCCCTTGATACGCCGTGGAACAAAACACTGGTCCTGAGGGCTGCGCTAAAAGAGGCTCTAGGGGAGGCGCTGGTCACCAGCCAGAATGATTCAGCGGCAATACTTGAGGATCGCCTGTGGGCGGCGTTGTCAAACCGCGCCCGGTCAGAGCCCGGCGATTTGCCTGATACCGGCCTGCCCACGGCTGTTGAAGAAGTCCTGTCGAGTGCATTTGTGGCTGATGCTTCGCGTGGCTACGGCACCCGCTGCAGCAGCCTGCTGATAGCAGATGCGGGCCAAACTTCGGCTCAACCGCGCGTTTGGGATATCCGGCTGGACGAAAAAACATACCTGCGCCCCGGCGCGGACGGCTCTGCTGGCATTCAGGCGGGCAAGGCAATCAGCCAGCTTGCCCGCTGGAAGCCTTAAGCGCCCTTAAAGCCTGGCTTGATAAGCCGGCGGAATCTGCTGACGTATCGCCGTTGCTTCTGCCCCGGGGGCGCTGGAGGCTACTGCTGACTTGAAGGCTGCCAGCGCCTTGGCATCATCCTTTTTCTGGGTCATGTACAGATTACCCAGTTTTATAAAGCCGTCAGCCTTGTTGGCGGGCCAGCCCGCTGTACGGAGCTCCAGCCCTTTGATGGCCATGTCGAAGTCACCATTTCGCATACCGAGTACGTACGCTGCGCTCAGAAGGTCGTAATCGTAAATGCCGGCTTCCATGGAGTCTTTGGCAAGTTTGGCGGCCTGGGGTTCATTGCCGTTGCGGCTCAGCAAAATGACTTTCAGCGAGCGTACCGAAGTGGCTTTGGGCTGCAGCTTTTCGCAGCGCGCGAGCCATTCAAGCGCCTTTTCGGGCTCACCCGTTTGGGCATATCCGCGCGCGATATTGGACATGATGGCAACAATGTAGGGGCGTGACGAGGCAACGGACTCCCACACCCATACAGCGTTTTTCCAGTCGCCCCACCGGGCCAGTTCATCTGCCACCATGGGGGTGATCTTGCGGTAATGCGGGTTGATGGCAACGCCCTCTCTGACCGAAGCCAGCATATTTTGTTTTAACTTGTCCCACTTCGGGTTGTTGTAGTCGCCAGATTGGGTAACACCCAAAGCCATCTTGACGGCCCGCACGATTTTTTGTTCGGTTGCAGCCGCCTGTTGACTGATGTACGCGGTCAGCGCCAGGCACACCATCAGGAAAACAGCAAGCATTTGCGAATAAACCGGCTTCCATGACATGCGCGTTGCCAGGAAGTAGCTGCGGTTCTGCAGTCGCGCGTCAGACGCTGCCAGCAATGCAAGACTCAAGGCAAACATGCTGCCGGTTGCTGCCAGCCGCCACGGAAATCCGATATTGCTGACGATCAAAAACGCCAGCAAGCTCGACAGCGCAATGGCCCGCATGGGCGCCTCCACCAGCGCCTCTGCAGAGCGGTCCCGTAAAGTCTTCCAGGCGGCAAAAAGCAGGTAGCCGAACAGGGACAGCAGAAAAAGAAGGCCAGTCAGGCCGTACTCAGCCAGCAACTGCAGGATCTCGTTGTGCACGTAGTAGTCAGTCTCAAGCTGGGAGCCTTCATTCTGGTACAGCGGCAGCATGGCCTCCCATGCGCCCGCGCCCACCCCGGTGAGCGGCTTGGCCTTGATGATGCGGCCAGTGGCGTTCCACATCAGGAAACGCACATTGAGGGAAAAGTCAGCCGGGCCGATAGAAGCGGTTCGCTTGAAGGCGCGGTCAAAGGCATTGGTACCCAGCGCACCTGAATCCGCCAGCAGTTTTGGATTGTTGGTGCTAACCAGGCCCATACCAATGACGCTGGCCATCAGCACGCCGCAGGCCAGGATCCGTTTACCGGCGTCCCAGCCTGAAAAGGCAAACTGTTTTCGATAAATGATGGCAATAAGCGGCAACACGACAAACAGCGACAGCCACATGGCCGACAGCGCACCCCGGGTGCCGGTCATCAGCAAGGCCACTATGTTGAAGCCCAGCGTGAAAGCCATCAGGGTAATGCGTGCCGAGCCGCGTGCCTGGGCCAGCAAATAGGCCGAAAACGGAATGGTGCAAACCACAAATTCGGCAAAGAAATTCCGGTTTACAAACGTCGATGCCGGGTTGGGGCCCTGCGGAAAATAGGTGAAATCGATCCAGAATTGCAGTGCCGTCCATAGCGACGCCACCACAGCGCCCCAATGAATACCCTCAATCAGGTAGGGCACGCGGGCACGTGACAGCGTGTTCATGCCCAGCCACAACAGCAAACTGAAGATAAACCAGCGAATGGCTTCGACGCCACCCAGAAAGGTATGCGACCAGATCATGCTGCCCAGCGCATAAAACATCAACGCAAGCGGCAACCACATGACAGCATGCCAGCGCAGGCCTTCACGCCGGTTTCGTTGTTGCCAGAAAAACAGCAAGCCGGCTATGACAGCGGCAAACGACACCACGATGGACTTGAGCGTGTCTTGCAGCATCTCCTCATTGGGAACGCCAATGGCAGGCGTCAAAAAGACCATGAAAGCGAAAATCGCCACCGTCCAGTCACCTCGCTCGACCTCTGCAGGCAGCGCTGTCGACTGGGTGTTCGCCTGCGGTTTTGAACGGGGCGCCGCTACTGCGGCGGGCCTCGGGATATCGTTCGCATCGGCAACTGATGCGCCTCGATTGCTGTAACCCCCACCGTTCAGCCCTGCTGTGCTGGCTCCGTTACTTGCTGAAGACCCTGTAACAGCTGGCCCCCCGTTGCCGGGCTTGCTGTTACTGATGCGTTTTTTCTTGGCCATGAAATATATGAGTCGTCTATTTGGATCAGGCGGAACTGACGGTCAGTGTCAGGTCGCAACCGGCTATTGTCGCTGCTTCCGGGGCTGGTTTATTCGCCTGCAAACGCGTTGGCAAGCTGGCTTTATAGGAGCTTGAACATTTGAATGTGTGGGATGTCCACTTCATCAAAAGGTTCTCCCAATGGCGTAAAGCCTGCGCGCCGGTAAAAGCCTTCAGCGCTGCGCTGGGCGTTAAGCAGAATACGGTCGTCGCCACGGCGTTTTGCAGCGCTCATCAAAGCGTGCAATATTTCACGTCCCAGGCTTGATCCGCGCAACACCCGCTTGACTGCCATGCGGCCAATCTTGCCGGTGCCGCCCACAGAACCCAGTAAACGCCCCGTGGCCACCGGCTGGTCAAGCGCGTTGTAGGCAACCGCGTGCAGCGCCGTCTGGTCGTCTTCATCCCACTCCATATCGGCTGGGATGGCCTGCTCTCGCACAAAAACCTCGGTTCGCACGCTGGCAGCGTCAGCGCCGAGGGTGGCCCAGTCACCGGTTTTGATGTCCAGCACAGGCTGCCCTGCCTCAAATTGGCCCAAAAGATGACGAAAAGCATCGGGAACCGGCTTCGAGGTTTGCGTTGCCGGGTCTGCAAAAACGTAAATCAGCCCGCTTTCAACAAGCAGTTCGCTGCCCCTGAATATGGCGCCGGTAAAAGTCATCGATGAATTGCCAACGCGATCGCACTTGAGCGCCACATCAATCTGGTCATCAAAACGTGCCGAGGCGTGGTATTGAACGCTGGCTTTCTTCAGGTACAGATCGCCGTCCAGCTGATGCATGGCCTCTTCGTAAGGCAAGGCCAGCGCCCGCCAGTAGTCGGATATAGCCGTGTCAAAGTACATCAGGTAGTGCCCGTTGAACACAATTTTCTGCATGTCCACTTCAACCCAGCGCACGCGCAAACGGTGAAAAAAGCGAAAGTCCTGTCGTGTCATCTGATGTCCGGGTTCATTAAGTTAAATTTAATTGAATGCCAGTTGCAATGCACGGGCCGCATCTGCATGAAACTGCCGTGCTTCGGGAATCACACGCCCCATTTTGATGAACTCATGTGTCACGCCGCGGTAAATCTCAAGCTCTACCGCAACGCCTGCCGAGCGCAGCTTGTCGGCGTACATCACGCCTTCATCTACCAGCGGGTCACACTCAGCCAGACCGACCCAGGCCGGGGCCACGCCGTCCACATCAGGCGCGTTCAAGGGTGCAAAGCGCCAGTCATCGCGGTCAGCGCGGCTGCGTACATATTGCCCAAAAAACCAGCTGATTTGAGCTTCTCCCAGCACAAAGCCTTCGGCAAATTTACGGTGTGATGGTGTGTCCTGGTGCGCTGCGCAACCGGGGTAAATCAAGAGTTGCAGCAACAAATGCAGGCCAGCGCCGCGCGCCAGTACGGCGCACATGGCCGCCAGCGTGCCACCCGCGCTGTCGCCGCCAACGGCCAGACGCTGCCTATCAAGGCCCAGGTGTGGAGCATTGACATGCAACCATTGCAGCGCGTCCCAGGCGTCGTTGGCAGCGGTCGGGAACTTGTGCTCTGGTGCCAGCCTGTAGTCAAGCGACACCACAGCACACCCTGCCAGATGGCTGAGCTGGCGGCACAGCAGGTCATGCGTGGCGATACTGCCGACGGTAAAACCACCCCCGTGCAAGTACATCAGTGCGGGCAAACCATGGCCCGCTGGTGCGTACAGCCGCGCTTTCAGTACATGGCCGTCAGGTACCGGGATCAGCACATCCTCAACCCGTGCCAGATGGGCTTTTGGAATCTCAAGTATGCTCGCTCCGGCCTCGTAGGCGGCACGCGCCTGGACCGGTGTAAGCGAGTCAAGCGAGGGCCGGTTGGCCTTGGCCATGCGCCTGATCACATCCCGCATCGCGGGTGTCAGCAAGGCCTGTGCAGGTTTATGGTGCATTTGTGTGGTGCGGTTTGCGACTGGCTGGCAATGCTTCGGCAATGCAAGCCATTAAAGTAAGCTTCTTGTTAAGCAGCAGCATCGTACAACGCAGAAAGACGGTAAATCATGTCCCTTATCTATTACGTGACCCAGATACAGTTTGAGTTTGGCGCCATCAAGTTGCTCAAACAGGAGTGCGAGCGAGTGGGCATTACCCGCCCCCTGATCGTTACCGACCCTGGGGTGAAGGCTGCGGGTATCCTGCAAAAAGCCCTGGACGCCCTGCCCGGCATGACGCTTGCGGTATTTGACCAGACACCCTCCAACCCCACTGAAGCTGCCGTTCGCGCTGCTGCTGCGGTCTATAAAGCCAGCGGTTGCGACGGGCTGATTGCCGTGGGCGGTGGCTCGGCAATTGACTGCGCCAAAGGCGTTGCAATTGCGGCTACGCATGAAGGGCCACTAAGCACCTACGCCACCATTGAAGGCGGCTCGCCAAAAATAACCGATCGCGCAGCGCCGCTGATTGCCGTACCCACCACCAGTGGCACTGGCAGCGAGGTCGCGCGCGGCGCCATCATCATTGTTGACGACCACCGCAAGCTGGGCTTTCACTCATGGCACCTGGTGCCCAAAGCCGCCATTTGCGACCCCGAGCTGACGCTGGGCCTGCCCGCCAAACTCACTGCTGCAACCGGTATGGACGCGATTGCGCACTGCATGGAAACCTTTATGTCGGCGGCCTTTAACCCGCCTGCAGACGGCATTGCACTTGATGGCCTGGAGCGCGGCTGGGCGCATATTGAGCGCGCCACACGTGACGGCAGCGACCGCGAGGCGCGTTTTAACCTCATGAGTGCGTCAATGCAGGGCGCCATGGCGTTTCAAAAGGGCCTGGGTTGCGTACATTCGCTAAGCCACAGCCTGGGCGGAGTTGACCCGCGCCTGCACCACGGCACGCTGAACGCCATGTTTTTACCGGCAGTGGTCAACTTTAACGCCAGCGTGGAGTCGATTCAAAAAGAAAAACGGCTTGAACGTATGGCCCGCGCCATGGGCCTCGCAGCAGGTTGCGACATTGCGGATGCCATTGTTGACATGAATGCCCGGCTTGGCCTGCCCACCGGCCTGGCCGCCATGGGCGTACAGCATGATGCATTTGGCAAAATCATCGCTGGTGCGCTGGCTGACCATTGCCACAAAACCAACCCCAGGTTAGCCAGCGCAGAAGACTACGCCGCCATGCTTGAGAAATCCATGTAGACCAGCGCGACAGGTTCAAAAGTTCTTGGCAGTTTTTTTGCGCAGCGACTCAGGCATGCTGAGCACTGCAAGGTCCCAGCCTTCAATTTCCAGCACTTTTGTCAGGCACTGCTCCATCACGGCATGTGACTTTTCCGTTGCCTGGGCAATCGCCTCATGCACCAGACGGTCGTTAGCCGTATCGGCTGCACAGTTCATCTGGTAGTCGTAAAGCTCACGAAGCTCAAAGATCGCCCGGCACACCTGTGCTGGACAGGCGCATTGATAAATCAGGGCCTGATCAATGACCTTGCTGAGCTGGGATGCGTGATATTTTTCCTGCATGGTTTAGAGTCCGGTTCCTGATAGTTCTTCAAGGGGGCTGAAGGCAACGCAATCGACGTCTACGGCAAATCCACGAATGGAAACCGGGCCTACAGGATGTTTCGAAGGATGGCTAAATCGCGCTGAAGCGTGCATTTTTTTCGTTGTCATGACTTGCCCTGAGCCGGCAAGGCTGCATAGTCTGGCTGCAAGGTGGACGGTAGCTCCGATGACGTCGTATTGGCGCTTTTGACCTGACCGGTTTGAGTCACCAACCAGGCCGGACACCACCAGCCCGCCAGCCACGCCAATTCCGTAGGGAAGCACTTTTTGCCCACTGCTCTCGGCCAGCGCCAGCGCGCAGCGCAATGCCAGGTGGGACCGGCCCATCCCCCGGAATATGGCCATCAAGCCGTCGCCGGTGTATTTGATGACAGAACCTTCGAACTCACGGATGTGGGTTGCCTGAATGCTCAGAGACTGGTTAAGCAATCTGAAAAACTCCCGCGGCGGCATTTGGGTAATGATTTCTGATGACCGTCGAATATCGGTAAAGACAACAGCAGACTCAAAGATTTCAACTTCACCCGCTTCGGTAGCGTCGGTTCGGTCGGCTACTAAAACCGCGTCTTCCGGCAGGAGATTAGTCAAACGCCTGACTTTGGTTTTCGTGGCTTTGACGATACGTTGCGTGTTGACGAGTTCGCGCAAAATGGCAAAGAATTTGTCTTGGGGGAATGGCTTTTCAACAAGCGCGTCCAGAACACCGGTTTGCTTGTCCCATTGACGTAGCGCTTTGGACGCTGGCCCAATAGAGGCAATAGCCAGCACTGAAGCGTTGGGAGCCAGCCGCTTGGCGGCTTCGCAATTTTCTAAAGTTGTGGGCAGATGGAAATGGTAGTTAAAAACAATGACATCTGGGACGGCTTGGTCCAGCGCATGGGCAAGTTCAGAGACATGGCTGATTCGCGTAACCTGGCCGACGCCCTCGCCCTGAATGTCTTGCAGCAGTAATGCAGCGGTCGTCGAATCAGCATCTATGAGAAGCAAGTTGATGGCGGGGCTGGTCATTGTTTCTTTTTTTCGTCAGGTGCTTTGACCTTAGCACAGCCGTGTGAGCAGTGTTTTTGGTCGGACACTGGAAAATGAAATCTTCATGAAGAGCCTGCGAGGGTCACATGTACGGCTTGCTTGAATCTTCAGATGCTGAAGATTTGTCCCATGTCAGGTCGCACCAGCCAAGCCTGAAATTCATCGGCCAGCTGCTGCCCCGCTGCAGTGGCGGTTTGCCATGCGCTTACCCTGGCGCGTAAATCCGGCCCGTAGCGCGTGAAGTCGGTCCGATCAGGCAATTTGCCATTGGGCAGGGTTTTGACCCACTCCGGGTCTGGTGCCAGCAGCACCATGTTGTCCAGAAAATGCGTCGCCTTGTGCCGCCATTTCAAACCCTTGTCGAGCCACCCTGGCACCACAGCTTTTTGAAAATGCGGGTACAAAACGAGTTGGGCGCCCAAAGCTGCATCTGGCGCGGCGTTTTGGTCTGTTTTAACGTCATTTATGCTTTTAGCCCAATATTTACGGCTACTAGTTGCTATCAAATCAGAAGCATAGTCAAGGTGCAGGTGATAGTCGGTAATACCGCCGTCCCAGTACGCACCGGGCGGCGCGCCCGGAATGTTGTGTACCGAGCGCAGTACAAACGGAATCGAGCAACTGGCCTGCAGCGCCGGGTTGAAGTTGGCCTCGTCCAGGTGAACCTGCCGGGTGCGGTAGTCGTGGGTTGCGAACGGCAGGCCGGCGTTTTGACTTGAAAAAACCACCCGCTCAAGCCACGCGCCCATGGCCTTGCGGTGCACGCTATTGCTTAAAAAGGCCCCAAAGTATCCCAGCGGCGTTGCCAGCTTGTGCTCGCGCCCCAGCATGTGCCGGCCCCGCGAGGTCAGGATATGCAGCCGATAGCGCGGGTGACTCAAAACCTCCTGCACCCTGCCCCCATAAAAGCTTTTCAGGCTCTGGCCAAACTGCTCGCTCACAAAATCAGCCGTAGGCCGCTTTTGGCCGGGCTGCAGCTCGTAGTGCTGGTGAATGTAGTCATGCTCGAGCCGCTTGAAGGCAGCCACCGGGTCATTCAAGCAAGCCGTAGCCATGCGCCAGGCACCAATTGAAGCACCCACCAGATGCACCGGCTGCATTGATAAGGCTAGCCACTCGCCAAAGATAAAGCGGTCAAGCCCACCCAGAATCAAGCCCTTGGGCCCGCCCGCAGCACCGGGAATCACGCCAATGTCCTGCGGGCGCAGACCGTTCTTTTCAATATGCGCGAGGGCTTTGGGGCCGGCGTAGATGCGAAGGGCTTTCATTGACCCCGATTATCAATGCCATGCCTCGACACTCCCCACGCCGCTTCACGATCAATCGAATTTGCCTGGCTGCACAGAAATAGACCTGCGCTCACCAATATTCCGGCAGGCAAAAAAAAGCCACCTCGCGGTGGCTTTTTAGCTGAAGAGCTTGAAGCTTAGTTCAGTGCAGATTTCTTGCCGTCTTTGTAGACGTACAGGGTAATAGCCGGGTTTTTCAGTTCGCCATTTGGCTCAAAGCCGATGGTGGTGGTCACGCCTTTGAAATTGGTTTTCATCAATTCTGGGGTGTAAACCTTTGG
>JANOCP010000429.1:0-5736 GCA_031412235.1 Polaromonas sp. | reverse complement strand
GGTCGGCTAAAACCCGTTGGGCTGACCAGCGCCACGCGGCGTACGCTGCCCGGCGCCTCGCACTGCGCCCGTGCCGCGTATTCAGATGCCAGCGACACCGCCAGCACATCGACCGCAGCACAGCCATGATCTGCGCGCATTTTGTCAATGACTGCAAGTACTGCGTCAGTCATCAAGCGCGGCGTGTAAGCGCGATCCGTACGGCTCGAAAAACCAAAACCAGGCAGGTCAAGGGCGTAAACCTGGCGCGTGGTCCGGTAGTGTTCAAACAAGGGCAGCACCTCGGCAGCAGAGCCTGCCGCGTTGACGCTATGCACCAGCAACAGGGGAACTGACGCAGAAGGACTTGAGGGGCCCGCCCTGTAGTAACTTATGCGCCCAGCGGCGGTATCAAGTTCAAACCGGTCAGCGGCCAGCGCCGGGGGCAAGGTTGCAAACATCATTTGGCTCGCGTGCAGTATTCAGCGGGTACCGGGTGCCGGTGCCGCCGTACCCGTCAGCCGATAGAATTTTTGCCAGAGCGTCGGTTTGCTTTCAATATGCTGCGGGTTGACCGGGATGCAGGCTACCGGGCAGACCTGTACGCACTGCGGTTCGTCAAAATGGCCGACGCATTCGGTACATTTGTGGGGGTCAATCTCATAGATTTCGACGCCCATGTAAATCGCCTGGTTCGGGCATTCGGGCTCGCACACGTCGCAGTTGATGCACTCGTCGGTTATCAAGAGGGCCATGGTCAGCTGCCTCTTGACGCAGTTTGCAGGGCGGCCAATACGTCGGGGCTGACCATCTGGCTGACATCGCCACCCAGTTTGCTGATCTCGCGTACCAGGGTGCTGCTGATGCACTGCAGCGGGGCGTCTGGCAGTAAAAACACGGTTTCTACCTGGGGGCGCAGCTTGCGGTTCATGGCGGCCATTTGCGCTTCGTAGTCAAAATCGGTCATGTTGCGGATGCCTCGAACCACAGCGCAGGCGTTTTGCGCGGCGCAAAAATCCATGATCAGGCCGTCAAACGGCAGCACCGTCACATTCGCTACGATTTTGGTAGCTGACTGCGCAAGTGATACGCGGTCCGGAAGGCTAAAAAGCGTTTTTTTATGGTGCGCGACAGCTACTGCAATGATGAGCTGGTCAAACAGGCCTGCTGCACGCCGCACCACGTCGATATGGCCCAGCGTGACGGGGTCAAAAGTGCCTGAATAGACGGCGATGCGTGAAGGATTAGCCATGGTCGGATTTTATAAGTTATGCGCCGCCGGCTGTTTGGCCAAGCTTGACCAGCAAATGAAAATGCACAGCCCCGGCCTTGCCAAAGCGGTGCACCTTCAGGCCCAGGCCGCCAAGCTCTTCATCAGCCCAGGCTTTGGGCGCTTCAAGGTAGACGAAACCGGTATCGCCAATGGCTTGCGCGGCGGCTTTCAGGGCGGATTCAAACAGGTTTGACTCGTAGGGCGGGTCGAGAAACACAAGCTGTATGCTGCCGGGGCTGAGGCGACGCAGCAGGCTCACGCCGTCACCGCGCTCAACCCTGACCATGCTGGCCTTAAGCTTGGTTTGCAGAGTTTTGAGTTTTTCAACCAGCACCGGGTCTTGCTCGCACACATACACCTCGGCAGCGCCGCGTGAGGCGGCCTCAAAACCCAGCACGCCGGTGCCTGCAAACACGTCAGCGCAGCGCCAGCCGGTCAGGTCCTGGCCGAGCCAGTTAAACAGGGTTTCGCGCACGCGGTCAGGCGTGGGGCGCAGGCCAGGCCTGTCGGCTACCGGCAACTTGCTGCGCTTGTACAGGCCGCCAATAATGCGCACCTCGCCGGGGGGAACAGTTTTGCGCGCTACGACCTTGCCCGATTTTGGTTTTTTTGCGGTTTTGGTGTCGGGTGCCGGGGCAGTGGGCGTGTTTGTGGCGGCTGTGTATTTCATGGCTTTTCTGGTGATTTCTCAGGGTTTCGCACCCAAAGTGATGGTCACCATTTTGTCAGGTTGCAGTTTTGCACCAAATGCGGCCTTGATATCGCCCACGCTAACCTTTTCAACCTGCTGCGTCCAGGTGTCCAGGTAGTCCAGCGGCAAGTCGTTCCAGGCGATGTTGGCAATATTGCCCAGCAGCTTGCGGTTGCTGTCTATCAGCAGCGCAAAGCCGCCAATCAGGTTTCCCTTGGCGGCTGTCAGCTCTGCGTCTGTGGGGCCTTCGGCTACAAAATCGGTAACCACCTTGCGCGCAACTTCGAGCGCCTGGCCGGCCTGATCAGCCCGGGTTTGCAGGCTGACGGTAAAGGCACCGGCGTGCAAACCAGGCGAAAAGCCACTCGACACGCCATAAGTCAGCCCGCGCTTTTCACGCACCTCGGTCGTCAGGCGCGACACAAAGCCGCCACCGCCCAAAATGTAGTTACCCACCAGCAGCGGGAAAAACGCCGGGTCATTGCGCTTGTAGCCGGGCTGGCCGATCAGCACCTGGGCTTGCGCCGAATCAAACGGAATCGCTATTTGCTCTGCCTTCGTCAAGGCCGCGACTTCCGCTACCGGTGCCTGTGCAGGCAAATTGGCGCAAGGCAGCCGCGGCAGGCGCGACAGCAGGCGCTGGGCAATCGCATCAGCCTGCGCGCGCGATACCGCACCCACCATGCTGATGCGGGCGCGGCAAGCGACCACGCCAGCCGCATAAAAGGCCTGCATGTCGGCAACACTGATACGCGACACCGTGGCCTCGGTGACTTCATAGCCATACGGGTGGTTGCCATAAACCGCCTTTGAATACGCGCGGCCCGCCACGCTGCCCGGTCGGGTATACGACTCTTTCAAGCCTGCAATGATTTTCAGCCGGCTACGCTGCCAGATGTTGTCGGGAAACGAGGGCTCGCCGATTTGCCGGGCCGCCAGTGCCACGGCTTTGTCAAGCAGGTCCAGCTCTGTCAGCGTGCGCAGTGAAAAGCTCATGCGGTCTGAGCCTGCGCTGCTGTCAAAGCTGGCGCCCAGATCAGCCCATGCCTCGCCCAGTGCGTTTTCGTCCAGGGCGGGCTCTGCATTGCGCGCCGCAACTCCGCTGGAAAGCAGGGAAGCCGTCACACCTGCAAGACCGGCTTTGTCTGAAGGGTCACGCCGGCTGCCAGCGTCAAAGTCAATCTGCACATCGAGCATGGGAATAGCCGGGCTTTCAACCAGATAGATTTTTGCGCCACTTGCCTGCGTCCACTGCTGAATAGGTATTGCAGCCACTGAATATTGGCAAAAAGTGACCGCTGCCCAGGTAATTAGGGTGTATCTAGCTATATTTTTAATAGCAATAAAAGTAGGGTTCATGAATCGTGATACCTGCGTTGATACTTGATTTAGTGCCTTGAGGCAGCGCCCGGCGTGCGGGGCTTGCGATTGGGGTCCAGGGGCTGCGGGAGCAAGGTCGTTACCGTCAGCTGGTCGTCGCCAAAATAGCGCGCAGCCACTGACTGCACTTCAGCACTGGTCACGGTGCGCAGCCGGGCAATCAGGCGGGCGCTGGCGTCCAGCGGCAGGCCATTGATCCAGTTGGAGCCCAGCTCGCGCGCCTGGTTGAACACACTGTCAAGCTTGTAGGTTTCGCTCGCCACCCACTGGGTTTTGACGCGGTTGAGTTCGGCATCCCTAACGCCATCACGCGCTATCAGCGCCACCTGCTCGCGCAGCGCCGCCGCCACCTGCGCGGTGGTTTTGCCGGCAGCAGGCACGCCGTCAAGCATGAAAAGCTGCGGGCCGCGCCCCATCAGGCCGTTGGACGCGCCAGCGCTGTCAGCAATGCGGCTTTCGCCCTCGCCCTGCTCAAGTGCACGGGCCAGACGTGCGCCGCTGTAGCCGTCGAGCACGGCGGCCAGCACGGTCAGGGCCAGAGCGTCGCGGCCAGCAGAAGGGGTAGCTGATGACGAGCCAGACGTGGAAGCAGAAGCCGGAACAGCGTCCGTCAGGTCACTGGCCTCCAGCTTGGGCACCTTGAAGGCCAGGCCCACATAGGCCTGGCTTGCGGGCGCCTTGAAATCGAGTGTTTTCAAACCGCTTTGCACCGGCTCCAGCCGCGGTTTTCGTGCCGGCAAAGGGCGGGCAGCAATCGCACCGTAATACTTTTCAGCCAGTGCGCGCACCTGAGCAACTTCAACATCACCCGTCACCACCACGGCGGCATTGGCGGGCACATACCAGCGGCGGTAAAAGTCACGTGCGTCGTCGGGGGTCATGGCGTCAAGGTCGCTCATCCAGCCGACGATGGGTCGCCGATAGGGCGACGCGGTAAATGTCACGGCGTTAGCTGCCTCGTACATCAGCGCGCGCGGCGAGTCCTCGGTGCGCAGGCGGCGCTCTTCTTTCACCACTTCAATTTCGCGCTTGAATTCGTCGTCAGCCCACTGGTTATTCGCAAACCGGTCCGCTTCAAGGCGCATCACGTCCTCCAGCCTGTTGGCGGGAATCTGCTGGTGGTAGCCAGTGGCGTCGCGGCTGGTAAAGGCGTTGTCGCGCCCGCCCAGCGCCGCCACCCGCCTTGAAAATTCACCCGCCTTGACGTCAGGCGTGCCCTTGAACAACATGTGCTCCAGCGCATGCGCCACGCCAGAAGTGCCGTCAACTTCGTCCATGGAGCCCACGCGCACCCACAGCATGTGAGCAGCCGTAGGCGCGCGGCGGTCGGGTTTGACGATGACCGTCAGGCCGTTGGCAAGGGTGAACTGCTCAAGCACAGGTGCATTTTGTGCAAGCGCCGCAGGAAGGGCTGAGAACGTTGTACAAATGGCCAGAACAGCAGGCAGCAGGGTCGAATAGGGGCGCCGCAAAGCAGGAGTCGTGTGTTTCATAGAATAGTGCGACTCCAAAGCAGGCCCAATGTTCAGTTTCTTCAAGAAAAAATCTCCTCCTGCACCCGCAGCACCGCCAGACGCTGCCATTGCACCCGCGCAAAAAACGCTACCCGCAAGCAGCCCAGGCGGCGGGCTTATCGGCAGCGCACTGGTCACGCCGCTAGACATCAACAAGGTGCTGGAGGCGCAAGCCGCAGCGCCGGAGCGCGAGCGCTGGCTGGCCAAGCTTAGCTCAGGCCTGCGCAAGACCGGTTCCAGCATTTCAGGTGTGTTCACTGGCACGCAGATTGACGACGCGCTGTATGAAGACCTTGAATCAGCCCTGCTGATGGCAGACACTGGCGTCAAGGCCACCACCTATTTGCTCGATGAAGTCAAACGCAAGGTCGCCAGCAGCGGCGTAACCCAGCCCATCGCGGTCAAAAACATATTGACCGAAGCGCTGGCGCAGCTGTTAAAGCCGCTTGAAAAAGCACTGGTGATTGGCCAGCACCAACCCACCGTCATCATGGTGGCAGGTGTTAACGGTGCCGGCAAAACCACATCCATCGGCAAGCTCACGCGGCACCTGGTCAATGAAGGCGCATCAGTCTTGCTGGCGGCCGCCGACACCTTTCGCGCCGCCGCGCGCGAGCAGCTCAGCATATGGGCTGACCGAAACACGGTAGAGATCATCAGCCAGGAAGGCGGCGACCCGGCCGCCGTCAGCTTTGACGCTGTCACCGCGGGCAAGGCACGCGGCAAGGACGTGGTGCTGGTAGACACCGCAGGCCGTTTGCCCACGCAACTGCATTTGATGGAAGAGCTGAAGAAGATCAAGCGTGTGGTGCAAAAAGCCGAGGCGACGGCCCCACATGAAATCCTCCTGGTGATTGACGGCAACACTGGCCAGAACGCACTAAACCAGGTCAAGGCCT
>JANOCP010000428.1:0-1648 GCA_031412235.1 Polaromonas sp. | reverse complement strand
CCGTTTTTTATTGCCGTGTTTGGCCCCAAGACCATGACGGTGAAGTCACCCGCCGACATGGCGGGCAAATCAATTTCAGTCACGCGTGGGTCGGTTGATGATACGGAGCTGACCAAGGTCGCACCACCGACTACCGAGATGCGCCGCTTTGAAGACAACAACTCGACCATTTCGTCCTTTGTTGCGGGCCAGACGCAACTGGTGGCCACCAGCGCACAGGTAGCAGGCGCCATGATGGCCAAGAACCCGCAGCTAGGCACCGAATACAAGTTTGTGCTGAAAGATTCGCCCAACTTTATTGGCGTCGGCAAGGGCGAAGACAAGCTGCGCCTGAAGGTCAATGACATACTGATGGAGGCCAAAAAGAATGGCGACCTCGACAAAATGGCCATGAAATGGCTGGGCCGCCCGGCGGGCGACCTTCCACAATAATAGAACCCCATGAATGAGACATCAAACACACTGCAACCCGAACTGTGGCGACTGAGCGCGGTACAACTGGCCGACGGTTACCGCAGCGGCGCGTTTACGCCGGTTGATGCGCTTGATGCCTGCCTGGCGCGGGTGGCGCAGTGCCAGCCCACGCTCAATGCCATGGTGCTGGTAGACAGCACAGGCGCGCACCTGGCTGCAGAAGCCAGCCGGCAGCGCTGGGCGAGCGGCAAACCGCTAAGCCCGCTTGACGGCATACCCGTCAGCCTGAAAGACAACCTGCACGCTGCTGGCTGGCCCACCAGCTGGGGCAGCCAGTTGCTCAAGGGTTTTGTGGCGCAACAAGACGAGTTACCGGTGGCACGGCTGCGCGCTGCCGGTGCCGTGCTGTTTGGTAAAACCAACCTGCCCGAATTTGCCATGTCGGGCTTTACGACAAACACTGTTTGGGGCAGCACGCGCAACCCCTGGAACCCAGCCCTTTCACCCGGCGGCTCGTCAGGCGGTGCGGTGGCTGCGGTAGCCGCTGGCTGCGGGCCCATGGCCCTTGCCACCGATGGCGGCGGCTCAATACGCCGACCGGCCTCGCACTGCGGGCTGGTGGGCTTCAAGCCGTCCAGCGGTCTGGTTGAGCGCAGCGGCGGCCTGCCAGAGCTGTTTCTGGACCACGAAGTGGTAGGCGGCATAACCCGCAGCGTTGCCGACGCGCGCAACCTTGGCGCCGTACTGGCCGGTAAAGCGCTTGACGCGCCAGCACGGGCAGCGGCAGCCGACAAAGTACGCATACTGTTTGTGCCGCGCTTTGGCGCGCACCCGGTGGATGACGGCATTGCCGTGCAGGCAAAACTGGCAGCAAGCCATTTTGCGGCGCTGGGTTGTCAGGTTGTAGAAGCTGCGGTGTTTACGCTGGCTGACCGGATTAATGCGCTTTGGCCGTCATTGTCGGCAACGGCCTTGGCCTGGATGATGGGCGATACGCAGCGCTGCCCCGAGTTTGGCCTGCCCGCAGGCACCGCGCCTGACACATCGGTGTGTGGTGAAGGCTCGCAAGCCACCCTGCGCGCTGGCCAGGCGACCACTGCCGCCGACATGTTCGAGCTGCTGACAGCCGTGCAAGAGATCAAACGCAAGCTTGACGCGCTTTTTAGCCAGCACGATTTCATCCTGACGCCAGCTACCGCAGCCATGCCCTGGCCGGTTGAAGACACGCATCCGT
>JANOCP010000427.1:0-3935 GCA_031412235.1 Polaromonas sp. | reverse complement strand
CCCAGCGTTTGCTCCCACTCCTTGAGCGCACCCCAGACGTGGCGGTAAGAGTAGTCGAGCGCTTTGGCTGCTTTTGAAATAGAGCCATGCTCGCGCACCGCATGCAGTATGTCCATCAGCGGGTTGCGTATCAGGGCGTCTTTGCCGCGCTGGGGGGCTAGCAGGTAGGAGAGTTCGACTTTGTGCATGTTGGGTATGGCGATTATCCGGGCTGCGGTTTCCCTGGCTTTTTCGACATGACTTTCCTATGCAAATCAATTCATAACTCGTGATTCCCGATGCGCACGAGGGCCATATTGCCTACGCTACAGTCCAGCAACTTTTCCTGGGCATGAATACTTTCTCAAGCAGCGCCACAACGGCCTTCGCACTTATTACCTCGCTTGATCCCATGCTGGCCAGCATCGTGGTCAGGTCGCTTGCTGTCAGCGCCTGCGCCTGCCTGATGGCGTGCAGTGCCGGGCTTTTGCTTGGCGGCTGGCTGGGCGTGTCGCGCTTCAAAGGGCGTGGTGCGGTGCTGGCTGTACTCAATACTGCGCTGGCCTTGCCTTCGGTGGTGGTGGGGCTGGTGGTGTACCTGCTGCTGTCGCGCAGCGGGCCGCTGGGTTTTTTGGGCTGGCTGTTTTCTTTCAAGGCCATGGTGCTGGCGCAGGCGGTGCTGGTG
Source organism: Polaromonas sp. (assembly GCA_031412235.1). Classification (GTDB taxonomy): domain Bacteria; phylum Pseudomonadota; class Gammaproteobacteria; order Burkholderiales; family Burkholderiaceae_C; genus Polaromonas. The sequence continues at coordinate 3,271 of JANOCP010000427.1, read as the reverse complement.
TTGCCGGTGGTCATGGCGTTGGTGCGCCAAACCATTGAGGACGCTGACTCCAAGCATGGCGAGCAGTTTTCGTCGCTGGGCGCCGGGCGTTTTGTGCGCAGCCTGATATTGCTGTGGGACGAGCGCTACGCCTTGCTCACGGTGTTGATTGCCTGCTTTGGGCGCGCCATTTCAGAGGTGGGTGCCGTGATGGTGGTGGGCGGCAATATTGATGGCTTTACGCGGGTGATGACGACATCCATTGCACTTGAAACCAGCAAGGGCGACTTGCCTTTGGCGCTGGCCCTGGGCATGGTGCTGCTTGGGGTGGTGCTGGTGCTGAATGTATTGATCGCACTCGTCAGGCGCTGGCGCGAGCAGCTTGATGACCCGGTCTCCACAACCTTGCTGGCCCCGGCTGCGAGGACCAGCTAGTCATGGCGCCACTTTTCAGCCTGAAGGATGTCAGCGTGCAGTTTGGCCATGTTCATGCGCTGGTGGCTTGCACGCTGCAGGTCAAGCCCGGCGAAAGGCTGGCGCTGGTGGGCTCCAATGGCAGCGGAAAAAGCACCTTGCTACGTACCCTGCATGGGCTTTTGCGTCCAACGTCGGGTACGCTTGAGAGCGATCGCCACGCGCGCCAGGCCATGCTGTTTCAGCGCCCCTACATGCTGCGCACCAGTGTGCTGAATAACGTAGCACTGGGTCTGTTTTTGCGCGGCATCAAATGGCAGCAGGCCAGGGCCGAAGCACTTGTTGCCCTTCAGCGCGTTGGGCTGGCAGAACTGGCGCAGCGCAATGCCAAGGCGCTTTCGGGTGGGCAGCAGCAGCGTGTAGCCATGGCACGTGCCTGGGCGCTCAAGCCGCAGGTGCTGCTGCTGGACGAACCCACCGCGAGCCTTGACCCAACCGCCAAGCGCGAGGTTGAGCGCCTCTTGGCCGAATTTTCAGACGCTGGCATGACACTGATCTTCAGCAGCCACAACCTGGGCCAGGTCAAACGCCTGGCCAGCCGCGTGATTTACCTGGAACACGGCCAGTTAGTAGCTGACCGGACCACGCACGATTTTTTCAACACCCCCTTGCCGGCTGCGGCAGAAAACTTTTTAAAAGGAGAACTGGCATGAGCATCAAAGCCTTGGTTTCTAGGTCTTTTCGCGATTTTCGTGCTTTTATGGCTATAGCCCCTGTATCCATTTCGCTGGCGGCTACGCTTTCAACAGCGTCAGCACATGCGCAAACTAGCCCGATAGTGATGGCGTCAACGACGTCTACCGAGCAATCAGGGCTTTTTGCGTATCTGTTGCCAGAGTTTAAAAAAGCCAGTGGCATTGATGTCAAAGTGGTGGCATTGGGCACCGGCCAGGCCATAGACATGGGCCGCCGCGGCGATGCTGACGTGCTGTTTGTGCACGACCAGGTGGCCGAAGAAAAAGTGGTAGCCGAGGGCTTTGCCATCAAGCGCTTCCCGGTGATGTATAACGATTTTGTGCTGATAGGCCCGGCGGCTGACCCGGCCAAAACCAAAGGCAAAGACATTGTTGAAGCGCTTAAAAAGCTCAGCGCTACCAACGGCAATTTTATTTCCCGTGGCGACAAAAGCGGCACGCACGCTGCCGAGCTGCGCTACTGGAAGGCAGCCGGTGTTGATATGCCGCTCGATAAACCCGTGAGCTCATCGGGTTTTAGTAACTACAAGGCATGCGGCTGCGGCATGGGCCCGGCGCTGAATATTGCGTCAAGCAGCGGCGGCTATTTGCTGGCAGACCGGGGCACCTGGCTGGCCTTTAAAAACCGGGGCGATTTGACGGTGCTGGTTGAAGGTGACACCAAACTTTTTAACCAGTACGGCGTGATGGTTGTCAACCCCGCAAAGCACCCGCAGACCAGAGTAGTTGAAGCGCAAAAGTTTGTGGACTGGGTGACCTCAAGTGCCGGGCAGGCGGTGGTGGCGGGCTACAAGATTGGCGGCGAGCAGCTGTTTTTTCCGAATGCTACCAAATGAATGCCACCAAATAAGTGAGTGCGGCGGCTGCATGTAGCGCGCGTGGGCATCCTTATAATCCGGCCGTGCTTTCTTTTCCATCCTGCCACTCGACTCAAGCCCAATCCTTTTGGGTGCGCTTTGCCGCCTTCCTGAGTTTTGTGGCGGTGTTGTCGGCTCTGCTGGCGCCTGTGTCCATGCTGGCGCAGGACGTGCAAAGTGGCAAGCTGAGCGGGATTTGCAGCGTGAATACCGCAACGCCGGGCGGTCTCGGTGCCATTAATGCTGGCAACGGCGATGCCCCGGCAGAAGGGTCGCACTGCGATTTATGCGGCTCACCCGGCCTGGCGCTGCCCCTGTTGGCGCTGCTGGTCATACCGAGTTTTCCGGGCAGCCAGGTGGCTGCTTTCACTTTACCGCCCGCTCTGGTCGCGTCCAGCCCCGGCCTGCCTCCTGGCCGCGGGCCCCCTGCAGTTTGAAGTAAACCGCCTTTAGCTCCCGTTCAGTCGGGCGCCAGGCATCTTCGGTGGGTTGACCTGGTGGTCTGCGCGCTGCTTGTTGTTTATTTCAAATTGTGGATCCCATGAAATCTTTATTCGCTATAAATAATATAGCTACTCATAACCGTAAATATTGGGCTGCGGCCCTGTTTTGTGTAATTTCGGGGCCTGCAGCAGCCCATGTGACGCTGGAATACCAGGTTGCCAATGCTGGCAGCTATTACAGGGGAAGCTTTAAAGTCGGGCACGGGTGCGGCAGCTCGCCCGTCAAACAGATTGTGGTGACGATTCCGGCCGGTGTGCAGGGTGCCAAACCCATGCCCAAAGCGGGCTGGGCACTTGAAGTTACCCGCGCAAAGTTGGCCGAGCCGCGACAGGATCACGGTAAAACCGTTCTCGATGAGGTTTCGCGCATCAGCTGGACGGCCAAAACACCGGGCGACTATTTACAAAATGGCTGGTACGACGAGTTTGTTTTGCAGGCCAAATTACCCGCCAAGGCGGGAACGATGTACTGGCCAGTCAGTCAGATTTGTGAAGAAGGCCAGGTTGACTGGGTTGAAGTGCCCAAACCGGGCCAGAAACTGTCAGACCTCAAAAACCCGGCTGCCGCGCTGGAGCTAATGCCTGCAGGCAGAGGCGGTGAGCACAAACACTGACTTGCCAGCGTCTTTCGTCATTTCAATTCACCGCTTCAAGGAATACCTACCCATGACATTCGCAAAACTTCCAAAAGCTGTACTGGCTGTTTCACTGGCAATGACCAGCCTGGCCGCGCTGGCCCAAACTGCTGCCGTCAAGGTAGATG
>JANOCP010000426.1:0-2697 GCA_031412235.1 Polaromonas sp. | reverse complement strand
CGATTGCATGTCAATAAATGTTTCAGACGCAAGCCGGTGATTTAGAGGGTACGTCCCCTGCACGCCTTGAGTACGCTATGGTTTTAATAGCTGCTGATAGCCGTATTCATTGGGCAATAGGCATAAATGACCATTATTTTGGCTTGTTGGAGTGGCATATGTGAATATTCACCATGCGCACACGCCTATGCGTCATGAGCTCGTGAAGGTTTGGCGATGCTTATTGACCCGGCACGAGTTATCAATGAACCCGTTCGGACTGGGCTTGTCGAAGCCTTTCGACAAGCTCAAGGCGAACGGAGTTTAGATTCCGTAATAACTCGTGCCGGATCAATAGCATGAACAGCAGTCGGCATGCGCCAAGCGCCGTTGCAACTATTCGGGTGCGCCGCCGGGCTTGCCCCGCCTCAACACCAGCAGCCCAAAAAGCGTAGCCGTGATGTACATGCTGACCGAGTAAATCGCTGCCGGTAGCGCAAGTTGCAGGTTGTTCAGCACGGCCAGTGCCACAAAAATGGCCAGGGTTGAGTTGTGAATGCCGATCTCGTAGCTGATGGCTGTTGCCATGGCTTTGTCCAGGCCCGCCAGTCGTGACAGGTAAAAGCCGGCCAGCAGGCTCAGCACGTTAAACGCGACCACGGCCGGGCCGACTACGGCGAATGTGGTGCTTAGCGCTTGCCACTCTTTGGCCAGGGCGCCTATCGCCACCACTGCCAGCACGATGGCGCTGAAGATCTTCATGGGCTTTTCAGCGCGCGCGGCAAAAGCGGGCTTTAGTGTGCGTACCCACATGCCGATAGCCACGGGCAGCAGCACAATGGCAATGACTTCAGCCACCTTGCCAAACTGCAGTGGCACGACCTGCCCTGTATTGGCGAAGGTATTGATGGCCCAGTTGGCTATCAGTGGCAGGGTGATGATGGACAGCACGGTGTTGATCGCCGTGAGTGAAATATTCATCGCCACATTGCCGCCAAACAGGTGGCTGAACAGGTTGGCCGACACGCCGCCCGGTGATGCGGCCAGCAGCATCAGGCCCACGGCAAACAGGGGCGGTACCTTGAGCGCGATGATCAGCCCGTAACAGGCCAGCGGCAGCAGCACCACTTGAAGCACCAAGCCCACCGCCACGGCTTTGGGGTGCTTGAGCAGTCGGGTGAAGTCGTCCACCTTGAGCGACAGGCCCAGGCCAAACATGACCAGCGCCAGCGAGGCCACCAGCAGCTGGGTGACCATGAGGTTGCTGTTCATGTCTTGTAGCTTTCATCCAGCCGGTCAAGCTTGCGGATGAGCGCTGGCCAGGCAAACGCGCCGCCCATACCCCCGGTTTGTACGCGCATACCTTCGGCCACACCTTTGATGATGAGCGGGTTAATCTGGGTCAGCTCGCCGCCGCCACTTAGCGCGTCAATCTGGATGCGGCAGGTGTTTTCAAAGATGTACATTGAGAGAAAGGCGTCGGCTATGGTTTTGCCCACTACCAGCAAGCCGTGGTTGCGCAGCATCAGAAAATTGGCGCTGCCTAGGTTGGCCTGCAGGCGCGGCTTCTCGTCGTCCCTGAAAGCTACGCCCTCGTAGGCGTGGTATGCCAAAGAGCCCAGTACAAAAGTCGATTGCTGGCTGATGGGCAACACGCCTGCCGCCTGGGCGCTCACGGCCACACCGGCGCGGGTGTGGGTGTGTAGCACGCAGCCGGCGTCACTGCGCGCCTCATGCACGGCGCTGTGAATCACACAACCGGCGGGGTTGACGGGAAAGGGCGAGTCAATGACCTTGTTGCACTTGTCGTCTACCTTGACCAGGCTGCTGGCGGTGATTTCGTCAAACATCAGGCCGTAGGGGTTGATCAAGAAGTGATGCGCGCTGCCGGTGACGGACTCCGGCAGCTTGGCGCTGATGTGGGTGAAGACCAGGTCGCTCCAGCCGTAGAGCGCTGCCAGCCGGTAGCAGGCGGCCAGGTCGCAGCGTAATTGCCATTCTTCAGCGCTGACGAGTTCTTTGAGTGAGGGGATATGCATGGTTGTATCGGTAAAGGATAAAGCTGACTGCTATGTAAATAATAGCTTGCTACAGCCGAGTTATCTGGGCACAGAGAACTTTTGCTTATTGATCCGGCCCAATGAAGTATGAACCGTTCGCCCTGAGCTTGTCGAAGGTTTCCCCTGTGCGACCCCGGCTTCGACAGGCTCAGCCCGAACGGAAAATGAATACTTCACCGGGCCGGATCAATATAAATCGGCAGCCGAAAGGATGTTTAGTCTAGCTTGGCGCCTGACTCTTTGACTACATTGGCCCATTTGCTGGTCTCAAGCTGAATCAGGCTGGCCAGCGCTTCGGGGCTGCCGGGAGCCAGGTCCAGGCCGAGCAGGGCCATTTTTTCACGTACGTCGGGCAGGTTCATGACGCGCAGGGTCTCGGCGTTGATGCGGGCCAGTACGTCTTTGGGCAGGCCGGCGGGTGCCATCAAGGCAAACCATGAGGTTGCTTCAAAACCCGGCAGGCCCGACTCGGCAATGGTCGGAATATTGGGCGCAGCAGCGGAGCGCGTGGCGCTGGTCACTGCAATGGCGCGTACATCGCCCGATTTGACCAGCGGCAGCGCCGAGGGCATGTTGTCAAAAATCATGCTGATGCGGCCACCCAGCAAGTCAGGCACAGCCTGGGCCCGGCCCTTGTAGGGAATGTGCTGCATCTTCA
>JANOCP010000425.1:0-6150 GCA_031412235.1 Polaromonas sp. | reverse complement strand
GGCCACGCTATACAACTTGCAAGATCGAAGCGTCAGATGACGCAGGCGACGCTCGCAAAACGAGCGGGCATTTCAGTTTCGTACCTCTCGATGCTGGAGCGGGGCCGTCGTGATCCGCCTCTTTCCACCCTCAAGGGAGTTGCATCGGCGCTCGTGATGCCGCTTGAAATCCTCTTCTTTCTTGGCGCGGAGGATGGCGAGCTTGGGCAGTTGAACCGCGAGCTTGCAGGACAACTGGCAATCACTGCGCTGGAGCTTCTTAATGGCCCTGTACCTGAGCAAACCCAGCTATCCCTTTAAGCCGATTAGAAGCATTACGGGTCTCGCGAAAGCCCTGAGGCTCGATGTTGCAGTGCTGGTTTCAGCTGCGGCCAGTGCGAATGGGAACTACCGTTCGGTCCCTCCAGCTCCCGGTTCGACACGGCAAACCTTCGATGCCTTGGGCCAACTCAAAAACATCCACCGTCGCATCAAAGAAGTCTTCTTTGCGAGAGTCGTTTTCCCAAGCTACCTTCACGGCAGCCTTAAGGGATGCGACTACGTGACCAACGCCTCCCTTCACACCAACAAGCAGATTCTCATTTGCGAAGATGTGAAGAAGTTTTTTCCATCGGTTTCGGCTGCCCGCGTAGAGGATGTATGGTGTGGTTTCTTCGGGTTTTCTCCTGAAGTCGCTCAGATGCTGACCCAACTGACCACGAAAGATGGCGCTCTGCCACAAGGGGCAATCCCGAGTTCGTACTTGGCAAATCTCGTACTGTGGCGTTATGAGCCGCTTCTTCATGCGAAGTTCGCCGAGCGCGGCATCACGTATTCCAGATTCGTGGATGACATGGCGATGTCCTCGACACACCATCTGGATAGGAAAACTCAGACGTGGATCATTGCCCAAGTCTATGGGATGCTGCGCAAAGCAGGGTTGAAGGCTGGCAGGGCCAAACACGAGATTTTCTCCGCGAACGAACCCATGATCGCAACGAAACTCATTGTTAATAGAAAGCCTTCCCTCAGCTCGAAAAAGCGTTCGCAAGTTCGAGCTCAGGTACGCCAAGTGGAGATAGCTCAGACGTCAGGAATGGCACCTGAGATTGTTCGAGAGCTTGCAAATAAGGCGGCGCAGCGAGTTGGACAACTGGGACGATTCCACACAACCCAAGCAGTAAAACTCAAGAAACGGGTGAAGGAAGTGAGGGCCAATCTCCCGTCAGAGTCGCGTTCTGCAATTACTGACAATTCATTGGAAATGCCACCCACTCCCGCCCATGTTGCCGGTGGTGTTCCTTGGTAGTAGCAGGATGGAATTGAAAACAGTCACAGGCATAACCTTTCGAACGTATCAACCGACTTCGCTCAGCTCGCAACAGCCTCAGCCACCCGCTCCACAACCCCAATCCGATCCAGCGCCCCAGCCAGATTAGCCACCGTCGCATCCACGTTGTGCCACTTCTCCAGCCCAAACAGGCCCACGCGGAAAGTTTTGAAGTCTGCACCTTCGTCGCACTGCAGGGGCACGCCGGCGGCGGTTTGCAAACCTTCAGACAAAAACTTTTTGCCTGACTGAATATCTGCATCTGTGGTGTAGCTGACCACCACGCCGGGGGCCTTGAAGCCTTCAGCGGCTACGCTGGGCAGGCCACGGCTTTCAAACAGGGCGCGGACTTTTTTGCCCAGCAGCTGCTGCTCGGCCTTGACTTTGGCGAAGCCGTAGGCGCGGGTCTCTTTCATGACGGCGGCCAGGCGGGTCAGGGCGTCTGTGGGCAGGGTGGCGTGGTAGGCGTGGCCGCCTTTTTCGTAGGTTTCCATGATCTGCAGCCACTTCTTTAAATCGCAGGCAAAGCTGGAGCTGGTGGTGCCGTCAATGGCGGCCCGGGCGCGCTCGCTGAGCATGACCATGGCGCAGCAGGGGGAGCCGCTCCAGCCTTTTTGCGGGGCTGATATCAGCACGTCAACGCCCACGGCTTTCATGTCTACCCACATGGCGCCTGAGGCGATGCAGTCGAGTACAAACAGGCCGCCTGCCTCGTGTACGGCGTCTGCCACAGCGCGCATATAGCTGTCGGGCAGGATCATGCCGGACGAGGTTTCTACGTGCGGGGCAAACACCAGGGCTGGCTTTTCCTTTGCGATGGCTGCGGTAACTTCAGCAATCGGGGCGGGTGACCACGGGGCCTGCGCGCCGGGGCTGGCCTGTCGGGCCTTGATGACGGTGGACGATGCGGGAATGTTGCCCATGTCAAAAATCTGCGTCCAGCGGTAGCTGAACCAGCCGTTGCGGATGACCATGACATGCTTGCCGGTGGCAAACTGGCGCGCCACGGCTTCCATGCCGTAGGTGCCGCTACCGGGCACCAGCACTGAAGAGTGGGCGTTGTAGACCTCTTTCAACATGCTCGATATATCAGTCATCACGCCCTGAAAGCTTTTGGACATGTGGTTGAGCGCGCGGTCGGTGTAGACCACCGAAAACTCAAGCAGGCCGTCAGGGTCAACGTTGGGAAGGAGTCCGGGCATGATGTGTCTCGCAGTCTTTGTAAAAAGTCGGGTTGCAAGATTAGCACGCTGAGGTGTTTTGCGGGTAGCTGCTGGGCCGGCAGGCGCTACGCCCATCCAATCACTACTTTATTGATAGCAAACTATAGCCGTATTCATTGGGCACAGAGCACATTTGATCTTAAAAACCAGCAAAACACCTTGAATCCGGGCCCCACGGGCAGCCGTGGCCTGCGTTTCAAACCCGGAATTGCCCGGGCCATTAATATCCGTCAAAAATACCTGCATGAACAAAACCCCCACCTGGCTTGAAGCCGCCCGCGCGCACTGGAACTGGCGCGGGCAAACCCGCCCGCCGTTTGCCGTTGAGCCTGGCCCCGGCCAGGTGTCGGTATGGGACTTTCCGCGCCCGCCCCGGCTGGCCCATGACACGCGCGAGGTCGTCATACGCTGGCGCGGCGCAGAGGTGGCGCGCACAAGCAAGGCGGTGCTGGTGCTTGAAACCGCGCACCCACCCAGCTTTTACATCCCCTGGAGCGACGTCAACCGGGCCCTGCTGCAAGCCAGCCGGGGCAGCTCTTTTTGTGAGTGGAAGGGGCCAGCCAGCTACTGGAGCCTGGTCGCTGGCGTGGACACCCTGCCCGGCGTAGCCTGGAGCTACCCCAAGCCCCTGGCCGGGGCCGAAGCGCTGGCCAACTGCGTGGCGTTTTACCCAACCAACCTCGACTGCACGGTAGGCGGTGAAAAAGTCACGCCGCAGCCCGGCGGCTTTTATGGCGGCTGGATCACACCGGAGCTGGTGGGGCCTTTCAAGGGTGAGACGGGAACCAGCGGGTGGTAAGGGTTGCCCGTGTGGCGGTGATAGCATCGTGGGGTGCGCACACTTTCACGTTCTGCCCTGATCATCTCTGACTGCGTATTTTTATGCGCGCTGATGATGCTGTGTGTGACACAACTTGCAGCCACTCGCGTCGCGTTGGCTGACCTGGGCACGCAAGCCACTGTTGCCGGCATGCCGGTAGCTGACGCCAGCGGTAACACCAATCCACACACGGATGCACTGGCTTCTCAGGGTCGCCAGCCCTGGCGCAATAGCCGATAAGCCCATGCTGGCACCTAACCTTCTGCCTTTCTTTTTTGTTTTTGTTCTTTTTAATTGAGACGCAGCCTGACTGTGAACCCCTATGGACTTTTTGCTTGACCCCAACGTCTGGATAGCCTTTGCAATGTTGACCGCACTTGAGATCGTGCTGGGCATTGACAACATCATCTTCATCTCGATCCTGGTGGGGCGGCTGCCGCCAGAGCGGCGCGACAAGGCCCGGCGTCTCGGCCTGGGCTTTGCCATGATTTCGCGGCTGCTGTTGCTGTTTTCACTGAGCTGGGTCATGAGCCTGACGGCCGACCTGTTCAACGTGGTGGGCCAGGGCATTAGCGGACGCGACCTGGTGTTGTTGTTTGGTGGCCTTTTTCTTCTGTACAAGGCCTCGCACGAAATCTTCGTTGAGGTTGAGGCGCGCGAGCAGGACGGTCCACCGGCAAGTGACCAGGCCCAGCTGACGGCGGCGGGCAACAAGATTTTCTGGGGAGTCATCGGCCAGATCGCCATCATCGACATTGTGTTTTCACTCGATTCCGTCATCACGGCGGTGGGCATGGTGGACGACATCTGGGTGATGGTGGCGGCCGTGGTCACCTCGGTTGGCGTGATGCTGGTGGCGGCCAAGCCGATTGGTGATTTCGTCGACAGCCACCCGTCCGTCAAGGTGCTGGCGCTGGCCTTCTTGGTGATGGTGGGCATGGCGTTGACGGCCGAGGCCTTTGACCAGCACGTACCCAAGGGCTACATCTACGCGGCCATGGCGTTTTCGCTCGGGGTAGAAGCGCTGAATATTCGGGCGCGGAGCAAGCGCATGGCCAAGACCGCTGCGACTGCGCAAATTTCTGCAGACAAACCGGCGGCCTGAATCTGGGGCGCTGGCGTCAGCCCAGCAGCGCCGCCAGCTCGCGCATGTCTGAAAAGACGGTTGCGGCGCCGGCCTGCCGCAGCGCATCCGGCGCATCATGCCCTGCCGCTGCGGGGCTGTAGCCAAATACGTTAGCGCCCGCAGCTACCCCAGCCATCACGCCGGTGACGGTGTCTTCAACCACGGCGCAGCGTTTGGGGTCAGCACCCAGCGCGGCGGCGGCGGCCAGGTAAACGTCGGGGAAAGGTTTGGAGCGCGGCGTCTCATGGCCGCTGAAGATGCGGCCATTGAAGTAAGGCATCAGGCCGCACTTTTGCATTTGCAGCTCTACCTTGAAGCGGTCAGCCCCCGACGCGCAGGCGATGCGGCCGCCAAACAGCGCATGAATGCGGGCTACCGCCTCAAGCGCGCCACGAATCGCCGTGACATTGGCCACCAGCCCCGCATTGCGCCGCTCACGGAAAAGCACCATCCACTCTTCAGTCAAAGGCTTGCCGGTGCGCGCTTCAATCAGGGCGCGCTCGTCCCGCACGGCTTTACCGACAAACTGGCGCATGCATTCATCAGGCGTCAGGTACCAGCCCAACTCTTCAAGCATGTCGCGCAACACACCGTTGGTAATGGGTTCGCTGTCTACCAGCACGCCGTCACAGTCAAACAGCACAGCGTCGAATTTTGAAAGGCTCATTAATTGCTATTAATATAGTAGCTACTGATAACCGTATTCATTGGGCACAGGGCATATTTGGCTTAAAAACTGGCACATGTCAGCGTAAATCGCCGTCCAGATAGTACCAACGCCCGTCTTCGCGAACAAAGCGGCTCAACTCATGGATGCGTGCCCCACGGCCACCTGTGCGGTAGCGGGCGACAAACTCAACCTGAGCATGATCTGCGTCAAGGGCGGTGTGGCCGCGCACTTCAAGGCTCAGCCATTTGGTGTCCTTGTCAGACGACACGTCGTCGGGCCTTTTGCTGATGTGCCAGGTGGCTCGCAGATAGCTTTCGCGGCCCATTACAAATGCGCTGTAGCGCGAGCGCATCAGGCTTTCGGCATCAGGCGCCGGGGTGTTTTCGAAATCATCAAGGTAGCGGCCGCAGCAGGCAGCGAGTGCCAGCGGCTTTCTGTTGTGGCCGGTGCGGCCGCATGGGCATGGGGCAGGCTGTGAGGGCATGGGTTTTGTCATTTTTGCGTCTATTGTGTATGGGGTTGTGGGCTTTTTGACAGCTTGTGGATTACCGCTTTGCCCTTTGCGACTAGGCCGGGGGTAGCCCGGCGGCTACTTACTTTTCTTTTGCTTCGCCAAAAGAAAAGTAAGCAAAAGAAAAGGCGACCCTACGTCTGGGTCCCTTCGCTTCGCTACGGGCAACCTGCGCTGCTCGACTCCGGCGGCGGTCCAAACAACTCGCCTTCGGCTCAAACAAGTTTGGCCCGACCTTCCGCCTCCGTCTGCGCTGCTCGGCCCAGCCTCAACGGGATGGGGAATGTAATTCGGATTCGGGCTCCCCTTCACAGTGTCATCCCGGACTTGATCCGGGATCCATCACCGCTTCGTTTCCTATGGATTGCGGGTCGGTGCCCGCAACGACAATACGGGATTTGAATCCTCCCCCCAACCCGTCCTGGCTGGGCTGAGGAGCGGAGCAGGAAACGGATAAAAATTTTAGATGTCCGACGGCGGCGCAGCCGACT
>JANOCP010000424.1:0-5359 GCA_031412235.1 Polaromonas sp. | reverse complement strand
CGCTTTGTACGTGGTGTGCACGCCGCGATTGAGCAAAAAGTGCCCTTTATCTGCTTTACCGCCACAGGCGGTGCCCGCATGCAGGAAGGCCTGCTGAGCCTGATGCAAATGGCAAAAACCAATGCATCGCTAACGCGCCTGGCTAAAAAAGGCCTGCCTTACATCAGTGTGCTGACTGATCCGACCATGGGCGGCGTCAGTGCTGGCTTTGCCTTTGTCGGCGACGTTGTGATTGCCGAGCCCAAGGCCTTGATTGGTTTTGCCGGGCCACGGGTGATTGAATCGACCGTGCGGGTCACCTTGCCTGAAGGCTTTCAGAGGGCTGAGTTTTTACAAACCAAAGGCGCCATAGATTTCATCTGTGATCGCCGCGAACTTCGCAAAACCATCGCCAGCGCACTGGCGATGTTGCAAAAGCAACCGGCTGATGCGGTTAGCTGACAGGGCAAGTCGCCGTAAGCCGTTGCCGGCCGAAATGCCAATTGCTATTTAAGTTATAGCAAACAATAGCCGTAAATAATGGGCACAGGCCCTATTTCAGTACAAATATTGCTCCCAGACACCCTGTACCCAAGTCAGTCAGCTTCAAAGTGAACACACGGGTTATAGGCATCGTGGGATGATATTGGCTTGTTCATCTGAAGCACTATTCCGATGTCTGACGCCCTGACGCTGTTTTCGCTACCGCTCTTTCCCCTGGGTACGGTTTTGTACCCAGGCGGCATGCTCTCTTTGCGGATTTTTGAGGTCCGCTACCTGGACATGATTGGCAAATGCCATAAAACCGGCGCCCCGTTTGGTGTGGTCGCCCTGACCGAGGGGTCAGAGGTACGCAAGGCCGATACAGGCAAGCCCGGAGGTGACGGGTTTGCACAAGAAGAGTTCAATGCTGTGGGAACACTGGCAACCATTAGCGAGTTTTCAATGCCGCAACCGGGCCTGATGGTCATCCGCTGCGACGGCGCGCAGCGATTCACCATCTCGAACCGGGAAAAGCTTAAACATGGCTTGTGGATTGCAGATGTCGAGAGAATGGATGATGACATTGCGGTGAAAGTGCCCGAAGACCTGATGCCCAGCGCCAACGCCCTGGGAAAGCTGATCAGAAGCCTGCAGCAGCGCGATATTCCGAATGAACAGATGCCGATCCTGGCGCCCTACCGACTCGAAGACTGTGGCTGGGTAGCCAACCGCTGGTGTGAACTGTTGCCGATGCCACTGGAGCTAAAGCAGCGTCTGATGCAACTGGACAATCCACTGGTCAGACTGGAGCTGGTCAGCGACATTCTTGAACGCACCGGTATTTCACTTTAACGACAGCCTCAAGTCTGGTTCAAGTCTGGGATTTATATTCCGGCACGTGACGGCGCAGCCAAGCCCTCACGTCGCTGCTGGATGGCGCAGGGCCTGCGCCTTCAATCCAGTCAACCACAGCCTGAACAGCGACAGCTTGCTGGCCCGAGGTTTTGGCAATACGCAGTTTCGGGTGCGGTGTGGGCTCGGTGGTTTCATCATCGGCCAGCAGTTCTTCAAAAAGCTTTTCACCGGGCCGCAAACCCGTGAAAGCCAGCGGAATTTCCTGCTCGGTTTTGCCTGACAGGCGGATCATCATGCGCGCAAGGTCGGCAATTTTGACCGGCTCGCCCATGTCCAGCACGTAAATCTGGCCGCTCTGCCCCATCAACCCGGCTTGCAACACCAGCCGCGCGGCTTCGGGAATGGTCATGAAATACCGGACGATATCAGGGTGCGTCACGGTGATGGGCCCGCCACGTGCAATTTGTTCGGTAAACAGGGGTACCACTGACCCGCTTGAGCCGAGCACATTTCCAAAGCGCACAGATACAAAACCGGTGCCCGGGTATTCCAGGGCAACACTTTGCACCAGCAGCTCGGCCATGCGCTTGGTAGCGCCCATGATGTTGGTCGGGTTGACCGCCTTGTCAGTGGAGATCAGGACAAACTTTTGGGCACCGCTGATACCGGCAACCCGCGCAGCATGCAGGGTTCCCAGGATATTGGTACGGACGGCCTCAATTTCGTTGTGCGACTCCATCAGGGGAACGTGCTTGTAGGCAGCTGCATGAAAGAAAACCGTCGGCCTGTATTGCACGGCGATTGCCTGCAGGCGGCCTAGCTCGCGCACATTGGCGGTGTAATAAAACCCCAACATTTGGGGATGCGCCTCACGCAACTCCTGCTCCAGCTTGTAGATGGCTATTTCAGACGCATCAACGCAGACCAGCCGCGCCACGCCGAGGCGGGCAATCTGGCGGCAAAGCTCTGAACCTATGGAACCACCTGCGCCCGACACAAATACCGTTTGGCCCGAGAAAAGCTCAGCCAGGCCGCGCACGTTAAGCTCTACCGTTTGCCGTCCCAGCAAATCCTCAAGCTCAATTTTGCGCGGGCTGCCGCTGTCGACGCGTAGCCATTCGTCAGGTCGCGGCATGGTCAACAAGGTCAAACCGGCCTGGCTGGACTGCAGCAATACATCGCGTCTTTCCACAGACCCCGGCGGACTGGCCACCAGTGCAGTGGTGGCACCGGTGGCGCTGGCGATTTTTGAAATGGCGGTTGGCAAGCCCAGCACGGGAAGCTGGTGTAGATAGGTACCCTGCTCTACCGCCAGTGGCGACACAATGCCGATGCAATGCCACTGGCTGGAACCCTTGATCGCACGCAGCGCATCAGCGGCATCCTTGAGGGAGCCAACAATCAGGAGCGGTCTTGAACCGTCGAAGGGGCGGGTCTTTTCGGCAAGTGTGCGCCAGCCAGCGCGGACTGCTCCCAACAACACCAGCGCCACTAATGGGTGCAGCAGCAACACCGAGCGCGGAAAGCTCGGGTAGCGCATCATCAAAACGGCAGCAGCAGAAAATAGCGCACCCAGCAAAACCCCCCAGCCCAGCTGACGCAGCTCTGGCAGGCCAATATATCGCCAGACCTGACGATATACGCGGGCAATGGCCAGACCAAGCGCAAAACAGCCAAGAATCCACGGGGTGCTCTGAAAGGCAAGCGGCTGAAACTCCTCAGGAATATCAAAATTGAACCGTAGCCAGAAAGCCGCCCACCAGGCTACACCCACCAGCAAAAGGTCGAGCAAGCCAAATGGCAAAACGCCTTTACGCAAGCGCACGGCTTCCCTCAATCATCATCAGTGCGTGGCGCAAATGGTCAATCACGCGGTCTTGCTGCTCCTCGCTCAAATTGGAGCCCGATGGCAGACAAATGCCAGTGCTGAAAAGACGCGCAGCAACATCTGTTCCCGGCTGGTGCGAAAAGTATGGCGCGCCCTCAAACAGAGGCTGCAAATGCATGGGTTTCCAGACGGGCCGGGCCTCTATCAAATGTCGTTCAAGCGACTTCATGACTTGATGGCACAGCGCGTTGGCATCAGATCCACCCAAGGTAAAACAGGTCAGCCAGCGCGTTGAATGAAAGCCCTCGGGCTCAGGCATCCATCGCACCTGCGGCAGGTCTGCAAGTGCCTCTACGTAGCGCTCGAACACGCGCCTGCGCTGCGCAACGCGCTGGTCAAGCACACGCAACTGACCCCGGCCAATACCGGCCAGCACATTGCTCATGCGGTAGTTAAAGCCAACCTCGATGTGCTCGTAATGGGGCGCGGGTTCGCGCGCCTGGGTCGACAGCTTGCGCGCGCGCTCCACGAGGTCGGCATCGTTAGCAACCAGCATGCCGCCACCCGATGTCGTAATGATCTTGTTGCCATTAAAAGAGAAAATCGCAATACGGCCAAATGTGCCGCTGCTCTTGCCCTTGTAATGCGAACCGAGCGACTCCGCAGCGTCTTCAAGCACTGGCACACCATAACGCTCACAAATCGGCAATAACGCATCCATGTCGGCACTCTGGCCATACAGGTTGACCAGAATCACGCACGCCGGCATGCGGTTGTCGCGCTTGGCCCATTCGAATGCGCGCTCAAGCGCGGCAGGCGACATGTTCCAGGTTTGCGGCTCGGCGTCAATAAAAACAGGCCGCGCGCCGCAGTACAGGATGGGATTGCAGCTACCCACAAAAGTCAGTGAAGAACAAAAAATGGTGTCGCCAGGTTTAACGCCCAGCAATACCAGACCCAGATGAATCGCGGCTGTTCCCGAGCTCAATGCAGCCGCATGGGCAATGCCAACGTGGCTGGCCATCTCGCGCTCAAAGGCATCTACGTGGGGGCCAAGCGGTGCTATCCAGTTGGTCTTGAAGGCCTCTTCAACAAACACGGTTTCTTCAACACCAAGGTGCGGTGAAGACAGCCATATGCGGTGAGAGAGCTCGCGTCGAAAAATAATATCGACCACCCTTCCCTGCATATCCAGCACAGGTATGTGATCAATCTGGTGCTGATCCATCAACAACAGAACCCCCGCCGCATTGGTGTCCTGGCTTGCCGTGATGGGTTTGGACACAAGCAGATTACTGACGGGCGAGGCGTCACCGGCATGGCTCAGAATCGCCCGGCGCAAATCCCCATCGGTAAGGGTACGCGCCAGCGTGCCGTCTGCACGAAGCACCAGCAAAATCCCGCGCGCGGTCTCGTCCATGCGCAGCAAGGCCTCACGCAAGCTTAGTGTTGGTAGTACTGAAAGCGCTGCAAGTTTGTCCGGACTCAATCAATTCTCCTTGCCGGAACACCAGCATAAGTACCCGCCTGAAGCAAATCGCCATGAACCACCGCACCAGCACCTACGATCACATCGTCCGCGATCACCAAAGACGGCAACACAACCGCACCAGACCCAATCAATACACGCCGCCCCACTGTCACGCCACCACCTAAAGTCGCATTGGGTGCAATATGCGAGAACGCACCGACTGAGACATCATGATCAATAACTGCGCCGTGGTTGACGATGACGCCCATGCCTATACGGGCGTTGGGGCCCACAACTGCAGCAGCGGCAATGAAGCTGCCATCAGCAATATCACTGAACGGTGATATCAGGGCTGCCGGGTGAATCACGCACACCAGGCAGGCATGGCCCCATAAGTCAGACTCACGCTCCCGTGAATAGTTGTTACCTATGGCAATGTGCAAAAGCGGGCTAAGCGGCTTGGCGCTTGCAACGTCGAGCAAGGGTACGCCGGGCAAAAGTTCGCCATGACAAGCATCAGGATTGCGATCAGAGGCAATGACGCGCAGCCAGCGGCTTGCAAACAATGCAGCGTCAGCAACAACGCGGCCATGCCCCCCCGCGCCAAACACCATCAAGGTGGCGTTTGCAGTCAATGATTTTGGCGAACTCATGGTGAAAACGACGCAATGGTGAGTGATGATTCAGTAACTGTTGATCTTCTCAAGCACAGATCGATTCAGGGGCAAAGTTGTCAAAAGTTG
>JANOCP010000423.1:0-8113 GCA_031412235.1 Polaromonas sp. | reverse complement strand
CCCAACCTGCGGTATGGCGACGATAAGCCCACCCACAATATTGCCCAGCAAAATGGCTACAAACGTACCCATTTCGACCATGCCGTTGCCGCCCGTGAGCTCCCTTTCGCTCAAGGCTTGCGGCAGGTAGGCAAACTTGACGGGCCCAAACAGCGTGGAATGCAGACCCATCAAAAACGTGCAGCCCAGCAGCACGGGTACCTGCACGCTCACGTTGTTGCTCATAAAGCCTGCAGCGGCAATCAGCATGATCACTACTTCAAGGTTTTTAACGAAGCGGATCACGCGCGTCTTTTCAAACTTGTCAGTCAGTTGCCCGCTGGTGGCCGAGAACAGCAAAAACGGCAATATGAACAGCGCCCCAATCGCCAGCCCGGCCAGCGCGGGCGGCAGCCAACTCACGCTGAGCTGGTAAGTCACCATCACGGTGAAGGCGAACTTGAACAGGTTGTCGTTTGCCGCACCCGAGAACTGCGTCCAGAAGAAAGGCGCAAAACGGCGTTGCCTTAAAAGTGCGAACTGGTTTGGGTGCTCGTGTGATGACTGGGGCATTGCCGCTGATGGGGACACCGGTTTGGCTGCAACTTCACTCATGCCTGACTCCTGTTTTGATTTGTTTTAAATCCCCGCGAAGCGCGTAATTCACCTGACAAGGGCTTTGACGGCGCACGCTGTAAAGGTGAAGGGCATTCTGCACTGATTTTGTGAAACTGCGGCCGCGTTTGTGTTGTGTTTGAGCGGGGTTTAACCCACACACTCAAAGCTGCAAGCACCGACCAGGCCGCAAAACTGGCCACCATATGTTTAAGGCTGTGGCCGGACACCAGATGCGATGTCAAATCGTAGATCTGGTGGTCGCCCAGTTCCAGCAGCTTGGCCAATGCGTAAATCAAGATGACGACTCCCCAGCGTACAGGCAGCGCACCGGGTAGCGCCTTCAGGCAGGCAAACCAGACCACCATGGCCATACCGCCAAATTGAACCAGTGCCCACGGCAAAATATTGCCGTCAACCGCCCAGACCCGGACACTCAGGGCGCCGAGCACCAAAACCGTCACGGCCAGACCCAGGCCAGCGCGCTTGCTGATACGGCCCGCTGCCGCCAGGCCTAGCAAGCCGGCAAATGCAATCGCCATGCCCAACCTGTCTACGGCCAGGCCGCTGTTATTGGGTAGCCAGTGGTACCAGGATGACGCGGCAGTAGTTGCCAGCAGCCCTGCAAAAAACAGGGCTGCCAGACCCAGTTCAATTCCGTTGAGGCCTTTGCCAGCCAACCGCCCAAGTAAACACTTTTGCCGAACCAGCGATGCAACACAGCCCAGGCCAAAAGCGCCCCACAGCGCAAAAGGCAGGTTGCTCAATACGTCCATGGCAAAAGGGATGGCACCCCAAACACGCTGGTCAGCAAAATCATGCTGATGCAGGGGTTGCGCGACAAGAGGTCCAAAAATGCCGATGGCCAGCAGCGCCAGCAATGCGGTGAGCAGGCAGTGTTCAAGTTTTTGCAGTTTCAACATCACGGTGAGTCCTTTGTTGTTTGTTCAGGTAGCAGGAAGCTGGGCGAAGTCTGGCCGCGCACACCGTAAATATCTGCTGATTCCGATACAGAATGACTGCACAAGACTTAAAGTATCAATAATCGATACCGTTGGATACCCGATGTTTAAAGAGGAGTTCTAAATGAGCACCAGTGCCACCCTGATCACCGCCCTGAAAAAGGAACTCAAATCCGCGCAGATGACTTACGCCGACCTGGCCGTTGCGCTTGGCATGGCCGAGTCCAGCGTCAAGCGCATGCTGGCCAAAGGTGACATGCCGCTGTCGCGCATTGACGCGATATGCCGCGTGCTCAAGCTCGACTTTGCCGAGCTGGCCCAGCGCGTGGCCGACATGCAGCCGCTGCTGGCCGAGCTAACGGCGGCACAGGAAAAAGCCGTAGTTGCCGATAAAAAACTGTTGTTGGCGGCAATTTGCGTGCTGTCGCAATGGACGCTGGAGCAAATTACAGGCAGTTATCGCCTGTCTACCGCCGAATGTATCCAGTACCTGGCCCAGCTTGACCGCATTGGCATCATTGAGCTCAAGCCCCTGAACCGCTACCGGCTCAAGCTGGCCAAGACTTTTCGCTGGCGGCCGCATGGCCCGGTGATGGACTACTTTCGCGACAACGCCTTGCTGGATTATTTTTCAGGCGGATTTGACGGCGCGGGTGAAGGCCTGCTGCTGGTGCACGGCTCCATCAGCCGCAGTCTTGCACCGTCGTTCATGGAACGCATGCAGCGCGTGGCCCAGGACTTTGCGCAGCAGCATCAGGCCGACCAGAAGCTGGCAGGCAAAGACCGCGAGGGCTACACCCTGCTGCTGGCCATTCGCAGCTGGGAGTTTGAGGCGTTTGCCGCGCTGCGTCGCTAGTTAACAGGTAAAGCATGCTGCGGCTAATGTGTGGCTTCGCCTGCTAATCCTGGGCAATACAGGCTTGCGGCGCGCGTCGTGCAGAGCCTAAAATCGCGAATTGCAGGAGAGCGGGCGAATCAAAAATTCCGGTTCACCCCACCGAAGGCGCAAACTCCCATAAACGCTCAGGTATCCCCACAAGGTGATGTACTGCACATTTTGAAAAGCCGTCTGGAGAGCCATGACCCCTGCTGAAAAGCAGCGCGGACATGCACCGAAGGAGCAAACCTGTTCGCAAGTGCGATTGGGCGAATCTCTCAGGTACCAAGGACAGGGGGAGCGGCAACCACACCTACGGTTTCAGGCCCAAACCATGAGCGAGCTACGCTTTTGTACGGTCCCTGATTGTTAATTTGCTATTTTATTTATAGCAAGTTGTAACCGTAGTGTTTGGGCTGCGACACTAAAAGGTTAAAAAATGCGCGTTCTTATCCTCGGCAGCGGCCTGCTTGGCGTCAGCTCGGCCTGGTATCTCTCCCAACTCGGTCATGAGGTCACTGTCGTTGACCGTCAGGCCTGCCCGGCGGCTGAAACCAGCCATGCCAACGGCGGCCAGATCTCAGTCAGTCATGCTGAACCCTGGGCCAACCCCTCGGCACCTTTCAAGGTGTTGAAGTGGCTGGCCAAAGAAGATGCTCCCCTGCTTTTCCGCCTGCGGGCTGACCCGCGCCAGTGGGCCTGGGGTTTGCGGTTTTTGCGCGAATGCACGCCAGCGCGCACCCGTCACAACATCCGGCAAATCGTCAGCCTGGGCACCTACAGCCGAAGCATGCTGCAGCAGCTGCGTGCTGATACCGGCATTGCGTACGATCACCGCACGCAGGGCATTTTGCATTTCTACACCAGCCAACAGGAGTTTGAAGGCGCACTTGAGCCTGCCAAACAAATGCGTGAACTCGGTTGCGAGCGCCTTGTGGTGTCTGCCGACGAAGCCGTGCGGCTGGAGCCCGCGCTGCGCACCGTGCGCCCGCAACTGGCGGGTGCCACCTTCACGGCTGAAGACGAATCGGGCGATGCCCGCAAGTTCACGCTTGAGCTGACGAAGCGGTGCGAGGCACGCGGCGTGAAGTTTTTGATGAGCCATCACATTACAAGGCTGGTCAGGGAGGGCGACACCGTCAGCCATGTTGAAGTTACCGACCCGGAGGGCCGCTACCAGCGCCTGAGCGCCGACAGTTATGTGTTGGCTGCGGGCAGCTTCAGCGCCCTGCTGGCTGCGCCGCTGGGGCTGAACTTGCCGATTTACCCGGCCAAAGGTTATTCAGTCACGCTGCCGGTGGTTGACGCTAGCCGCGCCTATGAAACCTCGCTGACGGATGACGAGTTCAAGCTGGTGTTCAGCCGCTATACCACCTCAAATGCCGACGGCAGCACGGAAGACCGCCTGCGCATTGCCGGCACCGCGGAGCTGGCGGGCTATGACCGCCAGCTCAACCCGGCGCGCTGCCAGGCCATCGTGCGGCGTGTGCAGCAACTCTTCCCCGGTGCGGCAGACGTGAGTCGTGCCCAGTACTGGGCTGGCCTGCGCCCCGCCACGCCGTCCAACCTGCCGCTGATTGGCCGCAGCAAGATCAGCAACCTTTACCTCAATACCGGCCACGGCACTCTGGGCTGGACGCATGCCTGCGGTTCGGGCAAGGCGCTGGCAGACATCGTGAGCGGGCGGGTGCCTGAAGTGGACTTTGCTTTCGTGGGTCAGGTGGTGCGGCCAACTGCGCCAGTCAAGACGAAGTTGGCCACCGGATCAGCGGCTTAGGTTCAATCGGCGCTGGTAAAAACCGTTAACACGCCGGTATAGCCGTACAGGTGGTTGCGGGCAATTTCTCCGCCCGCAAAAAACCCCACCAGCGGCACATCACCGAGCGCGCGCCGCACGATTTGCAGCTCGGCGCTGGGCGCGCCGAAGTGCGGGCCACCCCGGCCCGAACAGCTCACATAGACGGCACCTGCAATGCGCCGTGCCGGGTGCGGTGCTGATTCAGCCTCGGGTGCGCTCAGGGCGCTGGCGACCTCAAGTGTGAGTTCTTCAGGCTCCAGCTCTTCGCGGATTTCTGCGCAGATGCGGATCAGATCAGCCCGCGCGGCCTGTGCGTTGCGTTCGCAAAACGCCAGCGTCATGCCGACAGCAGGTGCTTCTGTAATCGCAATGCCATTGCGCGAGGGGTCAAGGCCAATGATGTGGCGCACCACGACTTCAGCGCCAAATTGTCCGGCGCGGCGGGCTGCAGAGTCATTGAGTGCGTCTTCAGGCCGACTGACGCCGACCAGGGTGGTGCGTACCTTGGCCAGCGCTTCACGCGGCTCGTCAAGGGTGATGTTCAGGTCAGCCAGCATCACGTCCAGCGCGGGTTGGCCATCAAGCTCTGTAACCACATTGCTTTCACAGGCGGTGATGGTGTGGTTGCCCGATACTGGCTGACAGCCTTGGGTCACACGCGACATCAGGGCCATGCCACCGGTAATGTCACGTGCAAAGGCAACGCCACTCAGGCCACCGCTAAAAACGCCGCCCGCTGCGCCCTGGCCTTTGACGTTGCCATAGCCGCTCAGTGCAAATTGCACCGTCTTGCTGCGGCTGGACGCCAGACCGCCAAATACATAACCGCTTTCAGTACGTTCGGCCATCTCGCTGATCAGCTCGGCCACATCGGGTGTGCTGGAGTCCGCGTGCACTAGTGCTGTGTGGGCATTAAAGCGGCCGCTGGCCACAGGCGGAAGTGGTGAGACGCCTGAAAAAACACGGTACTGGTCGTGCGGCAACTCACAGAGCATCACACCAAGTGCAGGCTCATCAAAATACTCGACGTTGTTCGATGCGATGCCCACGCCTACCGTGCCGCTCCAGTCGGTCACCTCAGGCAGCTCGGCACTCAGATGATCAAGAATGTCCTGCGCATGCGCGGCATAGTGGTCGGTGATGTACAGCAGCCCTAGCGTCGGGGCACTAGCGTAAGCAGGCAAAGCCATGAAAGCACGCAGTTGGGCAAGCACCAGCCCCGCAGCCATGGGCCATTGCGGATGGGTGGCGTGACCGTAGGGAAACAGTTTCATGGTTTTGCCCGAACTAGCGGGAAGTTTTTCGCGCGGTTTTACGCGCTGGCGTTGCGGCCTTGGCTGGGGCTGCCTTAGCTCTGGTACCGGAACGCGTGGTTTTGGTTGCTGCAGGAGTAGGCCATGCCTGGCTGGTACGCAGGGCGGTATTCATGGCGGCACGTGCGCCATCAGCGACTGTCTTGCCAGCGCTGCTGGCCATGCCTTTGGCGACGTTTTTAGCCATGCCAGTCGCGCTTTTCATGGCATCTTTGGCCAGGCCAGCAGCCATATTTTTAGTCGCATCAAGAGCCGTTTTCTGAGCGGCTTCTTTCATGGCGTCAGCCGCAATCGTCTGGAACTGCTGGGTCAGCGCGCCCCACCATTGCATGGGGTCAACCACGCCACCGTGAGCCGGTGCGCTTGTTGATTTGGCAGCTTTGGGGCTTTTGATTTTGCTGGCGGGCGGTTCTGGTACATCGACCTCCTCGTCACTTTCGTCGCGGTCTCCTGCCGGGGCCGACTGATAGCTGGTTGGCGGAATCTCCAGCCCTGAAAAGGTCTTGGCCTTGTCTGCCACTTTCTGCATGCCGCCAGCCACGCTGTCCGCCACCTTGAGCTTGAAGGCGTTGGCCACGTCACCCATATTGAAGTTCATGCCTTTGAGCGTTGCCAGTGTCATTTTCTGCACTTCAAGCGCCTGTATGGTGGCCTTGAGCGCCATGGCATTCTGGTCCAGCCAGAACTGAACCGCCTTGAGTTCCTCAATGCGCTTGTCGAGCTCTTCAACGTTCAGCGTCGGTGCTACCCAGCTGCCCAGGTTGGGCATTTGCGGAATCTTTTGCGCCGCACTGCCTGCAGCCTGGGTTGCCAGGTTTTGCAGAAAGTCAAAGCCGGGTACGAATTTGCCAAAACCGGCAAAGGAGGAATTGTCTGCGTCACTCATGACTGTCTCCGGGTGAGTTGGTTTAGTTTTAATAATGGGGGTCGCCTTCATTGTGCAACGACCAAGCTGAACGTCAACTGATTTTTGCCCGGACCCGCCAGACCGGATAAGCTTGGCAGCAAGAGGAACATGTTTTCAACCGATACATCTTGCAACGCGCTAGGAATCAGGGGAGCACGGTCCGCAGAGCCCCTGCGCACGGCCTGAACCCGAAGCTGCAAACTACATCAACATCATGGGCTATACCTTCGCTTCAGCCACCATTTTGCTGCTATTGATCACGGATCCGTTCGGCAATATTCCGATATTTGCCAACGCACTGAAGAACGTGCCTGCACGGCGCAGGCCGCTCGTTATTTTGCGTGAGGTTTTAATCGCCTTTGGCCTTCTACTGCTGTTCATGTTTATAGGCGAGGGCTTTTTGCGCGTCATGAACCTGAGCGCACTTGCGCTGCAGATAGCCGGCGGCGTCATCCTGTTTTTGATTGCCCTGCGCATGATTTTTCCGCCACCCGCAAGTGAGCTGGTGAGTGAAGTCGCCAGCGAACCGCTGATTGTTCCGCTGGCAATTCCCGCCCTGGCCGGGCCTTCAGCGCTGGCAACGGTATTGCTGCTGGTGTCGCAGGCACCGGAGCGGCGCTGGGAATGGATTGCCGCGCTCAGCGTCACCATGGCCGTGTGTGCGCTGGTACTGGTGCTGGCCGAGCGTATTCAACGCGTACTGGGTGAGCGTTTTGTGGTCGCGGTGGAGCGGCTGATGGGCCTCATACTGGTGGCGGTGGCCGTTGAGATGCTGCTACGCGGCATCAAGGAGTTTGTCAAGCAGTTGGCGTAAAGCCCTGATAAGCCCCAGAAGTAAAACCGCTGTGCAGTTTGTCGTTGCCGCTTGGCCCGGCTGCAGTATTCAGGCAGCGCGGATTAACCTTTCGCATCGACCAATTACTCTGGTGAGCATCCCGGAGAAAACCTGCCCAAACGTAAACTCAGCGCTTCTGCTCAGGCCACTCCGGTTTGGCTTTATTTTTTGTTCGACGGTAGTTTTTTTATGCAGACTTCAGGTTCTTCAGCAGACCAAAATGCGGTTCGTCCCAGCCAAAATCCACCCCAAAACTCAGAACCTGCTGATATATCCGCCGCCAACGAGCTTTTGAGCAAACGCTTTCTACGTCGCGACTTTCTCATGCGAACGGTGTATTGGACTGGTGGAATGTTGGGCTTTTGCGTGGCATTTGCCGCCGCTGCCATTTGGCTATTTTTTCCGAGTTAGGCGAGCTAAGGGTTGCTGTCTAATGGTGCGATACCCTGCTCAATCGCACCAAACACGCTCTGCCCGTCCTTGCCCTTGGCCTCAATGCGGATGGTGTCGCCAAACTTCATGAATTCGGTTTTGGGCTGGCCGTCTTCTATGGTTTCA
Organism: Polaromonas sp.; assembly: GCA_031412235.1. GTDB lineage: Bacteria > Pseudomonadota > Gammaproteobacteria > Burkholderiales > Burkholderiaceae_C > Polaromonas. The sequence goes on along the minus strand of JANOCP010000423.1, from coordinate 269 downwards.
ATCGCGCGCTTTTCGGCGATGCAGCTGTAGCCGTGGGTCCAGTCCTTGTTGCTCACGGTGCCTGAGCCAATCACGCTGCCGGCGCGCACATTGCGGGTTTTGCACAGGTGGGCAATCAGCTGGCCAAAGTGAAAAGTCATCTCGGGGCCAGCATCGCACATGCCGACCTTGCGGCCGTTCCAGGTGCTTTGCAGTGTCAGGTGCAGGCGTCCGTCTTTCCAGACGTCGGCAACTTCATCGAGCGTGACGGCCACCGGGCTGAAGGCCGT
>JANOCP010000422.1:0-3292 GCA_031412235.1 Polaromonas sp. | reverse complement strand
TTGCCGAATTTTTTCAGGGTGGCGCCGTTGTTACCCAGAATCTTGCGGCCCAGCAAATCCAGTGACTGGATAGTGTTGGTACCTTCATAAATCATGTTGATGCGGTTGTCGCGCACAAACTGCTCCATGCCCCATTCCTTGATGAAGCCGTGGCCACCAAACACCTGCATGCAGGCGTTGGTTGAAATGTGACCGTTATCAGTCAAAAACGCCTTGACGATAGGGGTAAGCAGGGACAGCACTTCACCGCTTTCCTTGCGCACCGCCTCGTCGGGGTGGCTGTGCTCTTTGTCCAGCAGCACCGCGCAGTAAGTAGCCAGCGCGCGGCCACCTTCAGCGTAGGCCTTGGCGGTCAGCAGCATCTTGCGCACATCAGGGTGCACGATGATGGGGTCAGCCGATTTGTCTTTTGCTTTGGGACCAGACAGTGAGCGCATTTGAATGCGGTCTTTGGCATACGCCAATGCATTCTGGTACGCCACTTCTGTCAGGCCCAGCGACTGGTTGCCCACTCCAAGGCGGGCTGCATTCATCATCACAAACATGCCCTGCATGCCTTTGTTGGGCTGGCCCACAAGGGTGCCGATGGCGCCGTCAAGGACGATTTGCGCGGTGGCATTGCCGTGAATGCCCATTTTGTGTTCCAGGCCGCCGCAGTAAATGCCGTTGCGCTCGCCCAGCGTACCGTCTTTGTTGACCATGAACTTGGGCACGATGAACAGGCTTACACCCTTGATGCCTGCAGGTGCGTCTTCCAGGCGAGCCAGCACCAAATGAATGATGTTGCCAGCCATGTCATGCTCACCAGCGCTGATGAATATTTTGTTGCCGGTGATTTTGTAGGTGCCATCCGGCAGGGCTTCAGCCTTGGTGCGCATCAGACCCAGGTCGGTGCCGCAATGTGGCTCGGTCAGGCACATGGTGCCAGTCCATTCGCCACTGGTCATTTTGCCCAGGTAGGTCTGTTTTTGCTCTTCTGTGCCGTGGCTGTGCAACGCGGCATGTGCGCCATGCGTGAGGCCGGGGTACATGGTCCAGGCCTGGTTGGCGCTGTTGAGCATTTCATAGAAGCACTGGTTGATGACCAGCGGCAGGCCCTGGCCCCCGTAGGCCGGGTCGCCACTCAATGCAGGCCAGCCACCTTCAACATACTTTGCGTAGGCTTCCTTAAAGCCCTTGGGCGTGGTCACGGCATGCGTCGTGATGTCGAGCTTGCAGCCTTCTTCGTCGCCACTGATATTGAGCGGGAAAACAACCTCTACCGCAAACTTGGCACCTTCTTCAAGCACGGCGTTGATGGTGTCGATGTCTGCATCGGCGTATTTGGTGATTGGCTTGAGTTCTTCTGTGACATTGAGCACTTCGTGCATCACAAATTGCATGTCGCGCAGGGGTGGGTTGTAGATGGGCATGTGATTACTCCTTGGAGGCTTTGGTTGACTTGGTGGGATGACCGGATTTTGTGATGAGAGAAATATTTTTCTTGTCTGTACTTGCGCTGCTGTCCTGGTTGCCGTAGTGCGCAACGATATGGGCGAAGCCGGTGTTGGTCCGGTCTATGGAGCCAGGGGTTTTAAGAAAACGGGCCTCGTAGTGCAGCGCGAGAATCAGGCCGTGAATCTCAAACGCCATCTGGTGCTCATCGGCGTCGCCGCGCAAATGCCCAGCCTCTTTGGCCTGCACCACCGCCCGGTACATGGCAGACAGCCAGGTTTTGACAGAACCCGCAAGCGCATCACGCACCGGGCCGGGACGGTCATCGAATTCGACTGCACCACTGATGTACAGGCAGCCAGAATCGATTTCAACCGACGTACGGCGCATCCAGTTCTGAAACAATGCCTGAAGGCGCGGCAATCCCCTGGGCTGCTGCAGTGCGGGGAAGAACACTTCTTCTTCAAAGCGCGTGTGGTATTCACGAATGACTGAAATCTGCAGCTCTTCGCGCGAGCCGAAGTGGGCAAATACGCCCGACTTGCTCATGCGCATGACCTCTGCCAAAGCGCCTATGCTCAGCCCTTCAAGGCCGATCTGGGTAGCCAGACCCAGCGCAGCGTCAACGATGGCGGCTTTGGTCTGCTGGCCTTTTTGCATGACCAGACCGGCCGCCTGGCTTTCTCGGCTGTCTTTGGCTATCGGGCGAGCGGTCTTGGCAGTGATTTCTGTGACGGGCATGAGGTGCTGACAAAGAGTTGAAAATAAAACCCGTCGTCAAAAACGAACGGTCGTGCTATTTTGCAACAATTTGCCGACAGGTCAACCAGCCAAAGTCAATAAACCCTGTTTTATAGGGGCTGCTGCCTAAGGTGGTTACGGGTTAACCCTTTACCCACGTCTGAGACCAAAAGTTTGGGGAGGTTACAGCTTAAAAGGCACCACCAGCTGCCGTTGATCGCCAAGGCCTTCAATACCCAGAGTCATCACATCGCCTTTTTTAACAAACACTGGCGGCTTCATTCCCAAGCCAACGCCGGGGGGCGTGCCGGTGGTAATGATGTCACCGGGCTCAAGCGTCATGAACTGGCTGACATAGCTGATGATTTTGGCGACACTGAAAATCATGGTTTTGGTGCTGCCGGTTTGCATACGCTTGCCGTTCAGGTCCAGCCACATGCTGAGCTTTTGCGGATTCGGCACCTCATCACGCGTCACCAGCCAGGGGCCAATCGGGCCGAAGGTGTCGCAACCCTTGCCCTTGTCCCAGGTACCGCCGCGCTCGATCTGATACTCGCGCTCACTCACATCGTTGATAGTGCAGTAACCCGCCACATGGTTTAGCGCATCTTTTTGCGAAACATAGCGGGCCCGCGTGCCCATCACCACACCCAGCTCGACTTCCCAGTCAGTTTTGACTGAACCCTTGGGCAGCATCACCGCATCATTGGGGCCCTGAATGCAACTCGTGGCCTTCATGAAAACAATCGGCTCTTTTGGAATTGGCAAACCGGATTCGGCGGCATGGTCGGCGTAGTTCAGGCCAATGGCTATGAATTTCGGGCTGCCATTGACCGGGCATCCAAAGCGTGGAGAACCCCTGACCAAAGGCAGCTTGTCGATTTTGAGCTTGCGCAGTTTGGCCAGCGCCGCGTCACTAAGTTGCCCAGGTCCAATGTCCTTGATGACCGCGCTTAAATCACGCAGCTTGCCTTCAGCATCAATCAGGCCTGGTTTTTCCTTGCCGGGGTTGCCATAGCGAACGAGTTTCATGTGTTTCCTTTTTTAATTCAAACCGGGAATAGCTTCAGATACTGATGCCGCCGTCAATGTTATAGGCTTGGCCCGTCACAAAGGC
>JANOCP010000421.1:0-2451 GCA_031412235.1 Polaromonas sp. | reverse complement strand
CAAACGAATTTGTGTGATCAAGAGTGATTTTTTACTGAGGCTGGAAGCGCTCGAAGGCCAGGGGAGTCTTGCGAAGGTCCCTGACTTTGAAATCAGTTCTTCGGTTCGGTAATGAAACCAATTTTGCGCAAACCAGCCTGCTGCGCTGCGGCCATGGCTTGCGCAACGCGCTCGTAACGCACGGACTTGTCACCGCGAATATGCAGCTCGGGCTGCGGGTTTTGCGCAGCAGCTTCTCTCAGGCGTAGTGGCAGGTCTGCATCGGTAATCGCCATTTCATTCACAAAATAGGCACCTTGCGCGTCCACGCTCAAGCGCATGGTTTCGGGCTTGATGATTTGCGCTTCATTGGTGGCTCGCGGCAAGTCGATATTGACCGAATGCTTTAACACCGGCACGGTGATGATGAAGATGATCAGCAGCACCAGCATGATGTCCACCATGGGCGTCATGTTGATTTCGTTCATGACATCGTCAGTGTCATCCTGGGTTCCAAAGGCCATGGCAGTTTCCTCTCTGTAGTCTTTGTGAAATCAGGCTTTTTTCATGGGTAGGACATTGGCCGACGCAGTGGCACCAGCAGTGCCGACGCGGGCGCCAGTCACAAAATAGGCATGCATGTCATGTGCAAAACGATTGAGTTTTTGCAGCACACCCTTGTTGCCGCGCACCAGCGCGTTGTAGCCCAGCACCGCCGGAATCGCCACTGCCAGCCCGAGCGCCGTCATGATGAGTGATTCGCCAATAGGCCCTGCCACCTTGTCAATAGTTGCCTGGCCCGCAGCGCCAATGGCCAGCAGGGCGTGATAGATGCCCCAAACCGTACCAAACAGGCCCACAAATGGCGCAGTGGAGCCCACCGAGGCCAAAATCGCCAGGCCCGACTGCAGCCTGGACGTGAATTCATCGATGGCGTTGCGCAATGTGCGTGTTACCCAGTCGCTGACATCGAATGAGTCATGCAAATGCGCTTTGGTGTTACGGTGATGCAGGGTGGCTTCACGCCCCTCAAGCGCCAGTTGGCGGAAGGGGTTGGCCGGGTCGCTGCCGAGCTTGGCCAGGCCAGCAGCAAAGTCTTCGCTGTGCCAGAAGTCTTCAGCGCTTTTGGCGATTTTTTTGTACTTGATCAGGTCGAGCGTCTTAATGATGATGACCATCCATGACGCAAGCGACATAACAAGCAGCAGTACCGCGACTGTTTTGGTGACGATATCGCCTTGTGCCCAGACATTGGCCAGGCCGAATTGGGTGTTCATAACAAACTTTCTTTAAAAAATGGGGGCGAATTATTCAAGTACCCAGTTGATGGGTACGTTGAACCACATGGCTTCAGGCACACCGCCGCGCTTGCCGGGCACATAGCGCCAGCGCATCACGGTAGTCAGCGCGGCTTGGTCAAGCCGTTCGAAGCCGCTGGATTTGGCAACTTCAGAGCGTTGCGGCAGTCCGTCAATACCAATCAGCACCCTGACGGTGGTTTTGCCCTGCTCGTTGAGCCGCTTGCTAAGCGGCGGATAGGGTGGCCTTGGGTTTTGCAGGTAATCAGCATCGCTCGATGGCAATTGCACGGTGGCTGCGCCGGCAGCAGTTGGTGCTGCGGTGGGTGCAGCTGCAACCGGGGCTGCAACTGGCGGTAGTGGCGGCTGCGGTGTGGTCACGCCCACAGGCGCATTCGGTGAAGGCGTGGGGTCTGCAATAGCCAATGGCTGTAGTGCGGGTGCCACGGGCGTAGCTACCGTTTTTTTGACGGGGGCAGGCGCAGGCTTTGGTGCGGGTGGTTCCGGCGTTACCTTGGGTGCCGGCGGCTCAATAAACTGCGACAGCACCGCCACGGGCACCACAATTTCAACCGCGCGCATCAGCAGGCCGCTTTGCAGGGCCCATATAAAACCTACGTGCAGCAAGACAACAGCCAGCGCGATGACGGCGTTGCGGCTCAGGGGCGGCGGTTTTTTTTCAGGCAGCTTCGGCCCGGCGGGCAGACCCAGTGGGTGCGAGCCTTGCGAGCTAGAGGAAAAATCAGGGTTCATGTGCATGGGAGCGTATGTTGCGGGGCTGCCCGAAAGGCCGGGCCTTGAAGAGCAGCAAGCCAGCTTAACGCCGAAAAACCCACCAGGCGGCGCCAATGACCAAAATCAGGCTGACTGGCAATGCTACGACTGCTGCAATAAAGGTTGTGAGGTGAGATACGGGGTCTGCCATGCGTTGCCATCCTTTACTTGCGTAATGTGAGGAGAGTTGCTGGCGAGCTTGATGTGGGCTGTTGGGCAGCTTGCACTGCACTGCGCCACAACGTCACGGGCACAACCTTCGCACTGCCCGCACTGGGTGGCAACACCCAGTTCAAGCTGGATCTCGTCAAAGCCCATGCCCGCACGCGCGTGACGGGCAATTTCGCGGTCAGAGATTCGGTTGCAGACGCAGACGATCATGGTGGATTGGCTTGCTGGT
>JANOCP010000420.1:0-3962 GCA_031412235.1 Polaromonas sp. | reverse complement strand
CACCTGCGCACGGCCGGTGGGGCCGGTGACGATGGCTTCACCGCTTCCAATGTCTTTACCCTTGACCAGCGCGTCTGTCTTGCCATCGGCGCGGCGAAGACTTACGTCACCCACCGCAAACTGCGCGACGCCTGCGGTTCCAGCGGCCTGAACAGAGACTGGATAGGCTGCAGCAATAGCCATCAGCAAGACCGCATTTCTTAGCTGAAATTGTGGCTGGGGGCGGGGGTGTTGTCGAGTGTTCATGGTGCTAACCTTTGAAACGTGAAAGCTGGGTTTTCCGAGTTTAAGCAGGTGAGGTTTGAGCGCCAGTCGGGCGCATCAGAAATCACGCCGGACTGTGACAGACAGCACGTTTTTACTGAAATCCGAAATCGCGACATTCGATTTGACCGAAGTCAGTGACAGCTGTGGCGTGACACGCCAGAACTTGGCTGGCACCCAGTTCAAGCCCAAATTCAGGTTAAGTTGCTGGTCGTGACGGGTGACCAGAAACAGGGGGTCAGCGCCCCCATATTTACGGTCTTCGTAGCTGACGCTGCCAAAAAGCGCAAGGTTATCGCGCATTGATTTTTGGGTCCCGATGCGCAGTCCGATGAGTTTGTGGCCCAGATGCGGAACGCCCGCAGCATCTTCTTTCTCAGAGCCTAAATAACCACCGCCAAAGACCAGCAAGCCATCCCGAAACGCGTGGGCGTAAGACGTACCGAACACTGTACGGTCTGCATCGCGAACAGACTGGCCCGGATAGCTGAGTTTGCCCCACTGCAGGTAGGTGCTCCATTGCTGGAATCCGTCGGGTCTGTAGGTCCACTCACCGACCAGACCCTGCTGGTCCCGGGCGCGGGAACCGTCTACGCTGTAGGTTCCCGCTTGCGCGACACCCGAAAACTCGTTTTTCTCGTAACGGTAGCTGGCACCGGCGTTGATATCAATTTGCGTGGTGTTGAAATCGTTGAACTTCGCATTGATGCGTGCGTTACCCGAAAAATTGCCAATCAGTGACCAGCGCGGGTCCATCACGTAACGGCCAGAGATGCCACCGCCCAATGTCAGGTATGAATCTGACGTCTTCACGCCGGCAGGCGAAAGCGTAAACACAGCACCCCCAAACGCAGGTACCGCTACGTTCTGGTTGCCGGGCCCGCTGTTGATGTTGGTGTCGTAGCCGATGGTGGCTTCCAGGAAGGGTTTGACAGAAGAGCGTGCGGCTTCTTCGGTACGGTCTATGGCCTGCAAAAACTGGTCAATCGTATCGGCAGCTCCCTGCGGAATATTCTCACGCCTGGCTTCCATCAACACTTTGCGCGATGCACGCGTGTCGCCTACTGCAAACAGTGCGCGCCCCAGCTCCGCGCGGGCCCGCGAATTTTCAGGTTGTACGGCCAGCGCCCGCTCAAGTGCAAAAACAGCCCGCGTAAACTGCCCGGTTTCATTGGCGGCTATACCGAGCACCGTATCGAAGTCAGGATCGCCTGCGCGGGGCGTTTCCTGGGCTGCGAGCAGGTCGAAAGCTTGCTGGGCCTGACCACGCTCAAGCATTGAGCGCGCGTTAATCACCAGAGCGTCAACTTCTGCACGCGCCGGGCCGGCAAACAGGCTGACAAGAACAAGGCCTCCCAAAAGGCCCCCCGATAAGAAAGCGTTTTTTGACAACATAGGGTTCTTCTTTTGTCTTGTACGGGTGTACGGGTAACAACACGTAATTCAAAGGGTTTTATATCACGCTCATGCGGCTTTGAGTACTTTTTTACAACTTGCGAGGCACTCCGGCGTACACCGCGAGCAACACCTTGAGCACGCCCATGGGCCACGATACTCCATGGTAGTTGGAGCGATTTGTGTCGCTGTTGCAGGGTAAGTACCCGTTTGTCAGCCAGTGTTGACGACCTAATATCAGTCATTGATTATATTTGGCAGGCTTTTTGCAGGAGTGACATGATTGAAGCGAAAGGAGGAGTTGAGCAGGGGCGCGTATTTGAGCTCGCGGCCGAGCTGTTTGCCGTGCTTGCAACCCCGATGCGCCTGCGTGTGTTGAGCGCCCTTTGCATGCGTGAAAAGTCGGTTAACGAGCTGTTGCTTGAGATTGACACCACCCAGCCGAACCTGTCGCAGCATCTGGCGGTGCTCTACCGCACGGGGGTACTGTCAAAACGCAAACAGGGCACGCAGGTGATCTACCGGGTACAGAGCGAAAAGGCAGTAGCACTGTGCCGCAGCGTTTGCACCCAGATTGCCATTGAACTGGACGAGCCTGATGCCGTGCCTGCTGGCCAGAGCCTGGCACCGCGCCTTCCAGTTGAAGCTTGAACCCGCCCACACCCATGCTTAGTCGATTCATACAGCGCGCTCCTGAAAACTTTCTGAGCCAGTCGCAGATACAGGATGTCAGGGCCGGGCGGCGCGGCTTTCTGGCCGGCGCTTTTGCTGCGGCTTCGGCTATGGCGGCAACGGTAAAAGCCCAGTCACTGACGGTACCTGCAGGTGATGCCAACATTCTTGAACTTCCAGCGCACAGCAAGGGCCTGGGGCAGCCCGTAGCCGCCAGGCCTTATGGCCAGCCCAGCGAGTTTGAAAAAAACCTGCAACGCCGCGAGAGCCCCGGCTTAACCCGCGTGGGCGCGGCCAGCGTTAGCTTTGCGCCGTTGCAATCGCTGTTCGGCATCATCACGCCTAGCGGGCTACATTTTGAGCGGCACCACCAGGGCTGGTGGGACATTGATCCGTCCAAACACCGTTTGATGATCAATGGTTCAGACGACAGTCTGATCAAACGCCCAATGGTGTTCAATATGGACGACATCATGCGCCTGCCCAGCGTGAGTCGCATGTGCTTCATTGAATGCGGCGCCAACACGGCGATGGAGTGGAACAACGCCGCCGTGCCGACCGTGCAATACACCCACGGCATGCTCAGCTGCAGTGAATTTACGGGTGTACCGCTCATCACGCTGCTGGACATGTGCGGCGCTGATTTAAAGCGTGGCAAATTCATCCTGGCCGAAGGCGCTGACGGCTCAGGCATGACGCGCACCATCCCCATGAGCCTGATTCAAAGCGGTGAGGTGCTGGTTGCTTACGGCCAAAACGGTGAAATGCTCCGGCCTGAAAACGGCTACCCGCTGCGCCTGGTCGTACCTGGTGTGCAGGGCGTGAGCTGGGTCAAGTACCTGCGGCGCATTGAAGTGGGCGACAAGCCCTATGGCGCCAAGGATGAAACCCTGCATTACATCGACCTGATGCCTGATGGCACGCATCGCCAGTACAGCGGCATTCAAGAGGTTAAAAGCGTCATTACCTCGCCTAGCGGCGGGCAAGTGGTGCTACAAAAAGGCTTTCACAGCATCACCGGTCTGGCCTGGAGCGGGCGCGGCAAGATTAAAAAAGTCGATGTGTCGATTGACGGTGGCCGCAACTGGAAGGGCGCGCGGCTTGAAGGTCCGGTGCTGTCCAAATGTTTAACCCGCTTTAACACTGATTTTGTGTGGGACGGCAAGCCCGTCGTTTTGCAGAGCCGGGCGGTTGACGAAACCGGCCACATTCAGCCCACCGTGCAGGCGCTGCGGGCGGTGCGCGGCGGGCGCAGCATCTATCACAACAACGCGGTTCAGTCGTGGCTGCTGGGTGAGAACGGCGAGGTGAAAAATGTTCAAGTGGGCTAATTTAGTCGCTCTTTGCTTTTTGCCGCTGCTGGCAACGGCGCAAACGCAGAAGTTTCAAAACATTGGTCGCACCGCCACGTCGCAAGAAATCAAGGCTTGGGACATTGACGTGCGGCCTGATTTCAAGGGTTTGCCCAAGGGGCAGGGTAGTGTGAAGCAGGGTGAAGTAGTGTGGGAGGCCCAATGCGCGTCTTGTCACGGCCACTTTGGTGAATCGTCTGAAGTTTTCACACCGATTGCGGGCGGCACAACCCCTGACGACATGAAAACCGGGCGCGTCAAAAGCCTGTTGCCAGGGGC
>JANOCP010000419.1:0-6222 GCA_031412235.1 Polaromonas sp. | reverse complement strand
GCCGAAAGCCCGGACAACAATTTTTTACCCGCCACCGGTACGCTAAATGTGTACCTGAAGCCCGCCTGCACAAGCTTTGAACCCAGTGCGGTTCGCGTTGACGATGGCGTGCGCGAGGGTGACACCATTTCACCGTTTTATGACTCCATGGTGGCCAAGCTCATCGTGCACGGCAAGACCCGCGAAGAAGCGCTTGCACGGCTTGATGAAGCGTTGGCCCAGACCCGCATCGTAGGCCTAAGTACCAACGTACAGTTTTTACGCTATGTGGTGCGCAGCCCTTCGTTTGCACAGGCCAATCTTGATACCGCGCTGATCCCGTGTGAGAGCGCTGTGCTGTTCAGCCAGGAGCCGGTAGGATTGGCCATGGCCGCGGCCGCATCGGTTGCGCAGACGCTGCTGAATGAAAAGGCACGGGAAGGCGCAGACCCTTTCAGTCGCCGTGATGGCTGGCGTTCGCATGGCATGAATATCCGGCGTTTTGAGTTCGAGTTTCACGGTGAAACTGTCAAGGCGCAACTGAGCTATCTGCATGACGGTGGGCTGATGTTAAATGTGGGTGAAGTTGCGGGTCCGCTGGTGTTTGCAGTTACGCCACAAGGCGTTGATATACAGTTTTCTGGCAAGCGCATGACGACCGCCGTGTACCGGCAGGGCGAGATTGATCATGTTTTCACAGCCTGTGGTGCCACCCAGATTACCGCTGTTGACATGCTTGAACATGCGGGGCATGGACCTGCCGAAGGCGGACGCCTGACCGCACCCATGCCGGGCAAGGTGGTGTCGTTTGCAGTCAAGGTTGGCGACAAGGTGAGCAAAGGCCAGGCACTGGCAGTGATGGAAGCCATGAAAATGGAGCACACCATTGCGGCGCCAGCCGATGGCCTGGTCGTTGAGCTTCTGTATGCGCCAGGCGATCAGGTCGCCGAGGGCGCTGAATTGCTCACCATAAGCGCCTGACCATGGCGATACCCATGCGCATTACCTTTTGCTGCACCGATACTAAGGCTCAGCCCTGGCTGGACGGCTTGCAGGTCGCCCTGCCCGGTGCTGTTATCGAGCTGTGGTCGGCTGGTGCAATCACCGCCGACTATGCAGTGGTCTGGGCACCACCGCAGCATTTTTTTGACGAGCAGACAGCGCTGAAAGGCATCTTCAATATTGGTGCGGGTGTTGATGCGCTCATGAAGTTACGCCTGCCAGAAGGCGTGCCTGTGGTCAGGCTGGATGATGCTGGCATGTCGGTGCAGATGGCTGAATACGTGTGCCATGCCGTAATACGGCATTTCCGCGAGTTTGACGCCTACGAGGCGGACGTGGCAGAAGGCAAATGGTCCTATCGCAAGCCGCGCCAACGTGCGGATTTCCCGGTGGGTGTGATGGGGTTGGGCGTGCTCGGTGAGCGCGTGTGCCGGTCGTTGGCGCAGTTTGATTTTCCGGTGCTGGGCTGGAGCCGCTCCACAAAAACCATCGATGGCGTGCTTTGCTTTTCGGGCGATGCCAGGTTTAATGATTTTCTTGCTGCAACACGCGTCCTGGTTTGCCTGTTGCCGTTGACGCCCGTGACTGAAAACATCATGCGGCGTGAAAACCTGTGCCGGCTCTTGCCTGATGCTTATGTCATCAATGTCGCGCGTGGCGGGCATCTGCTTGATGATGACCTGATAGCGCTTATTGACAGTGGTGCCATCGCGGGAGCGACGCTTGATGTGTTCAGGACAGAGCCTTTGCCCGCGTCGCACCCTTTCTGGAATCATCCGAAAGTCACGGTGACACCGCACACCTCGGCCCGTACCCTGCGCGAAGAAAGCATTGCGCAAATTGCAGGGAAAATACAGGCGTTGCAACGTGGCGTGCCAATTGGCAACCTTGCGGGCAGGGTTGACCCGAAAAAAGGATACTGAACGCATGCAATTACCTTCCAGAGTCAAACTTGTCGATGTGGGCCCCAGGGACGGCCTTCAAAATGAGAAATCGCCGGTACCAGCTGCGGTAAAAATCGAGCTGGTGCATCGCCTGCAGGATGCGGGCTTGACAGAGATCGAGGTCACCAGTTTTGTTTCACCAAAATGGGTGCCGCAAATGGCTGATGCAGCTGAAGTGATGGCGGGCATACAGCGCAAGGCCGGTGTGCGTTACTCGGTACTCACGCCCAACCTGAAAGGCTTTGAAGCCGCAGTACTTTCGAAGCCTGATGAAATTGTGGTGTTTGCTGCTGCCAGTGAAGCCTTCAGCCAGCGCAATATCAATTGTTCGATTGCCGAGAGCATTGAGCGTTTTATGCCGGTGGTAGAAGCTGCCACGGCCGCCGGCATTCATGTGCGTGGTGCTATTTCCTGTATTGCTGGTTGTCCGTATGAAGGCGATATCGCTCCCGAGCGGGTTGAAATGGTGGCCCGCCTGATGAAAGAGATTGGCGTGCAGCACATAGGCGTTGCCGATACGATTGGCGTGGGTACGCCGGTCAAGGTGCAGCGCGCCGTGGATGCGGCGCTCAGGCACTACGACATCAACGACATATCTGGCCATTTTCATGACACCTACGGCCAGGCGCTGGTTAACACGCTGGCCTGTCTGCAAATGGGCGTGTGGCAATTTGACACCTCATCGGCCGGGCTCGGTGGTTGCCCGTATGCCAAAGGTGCAACCGGCAATGTTGCGACTGAGGACGTGGTCTACATGTTGCACGGAATGGGTATTGAGACGGGTATTGATCTTGATCTGCTGGTCGATGCCGGTAATTTCATCAGCGGCTTTTTGGGCCGCAAGCCGAATTCACGCGCTTCTACTGCCTTGCTCAACAAAAGGGTTACCTGAAATGTGTGGATCTGAGTTGGTGTCGCTGCCTGAAGGCGTACAAAGGGTTGCCGCAGTACTGGAGGCCAGTGGGCACGCTCATGCGCCTGTCATGCTTGACGACGCTGCACGCACGGCGCAGCAGGCGGCTGACGCGCTCGGGGTTGAACTCGGCCAGATCGCCAAAAGTATTGTTTTTCGTCGCAAATCGGATGACCGGGCGGTGCTCGTGGTGACTTCTGGAGACCGTCGGGTTGATGAAAAAAAACTTGAAGCTCTGGTCAGCACTGACGGCAAGCGCCTTGGCCGGGCTGATGCCGAGTTTGTCAAAAGCCGCACGGGTTTCTCAATTGGCGGCGTTTCTCCGCTTGCGCATGCTACCGACGTCCTGGTGTTGATCGACTCCAGCCTGCTCCGATTTCAAGAGGTCTGGGCTGCGGCCGGCCATCCCAACGCAGTCTTCAGGCTGATGCCGCAAGAGCTTGAACTGCTGACCGGTTCGCCCGTTGTTGACGTGGCAGTTGACATGGACGAAGAAAAGATCAATCGCCGGCACGCTATTGATTTAATAGCTAGTCGTGCGCGTTTAGTATGCGCTACAGGTGACATTGTTCCTTCGCCATGCATATCGGTGTGCCGTATCAGCGTGGACAGCGGTTTGTGTGAAGGCTGCTTTCGCACACTTGGTGAAATCTCTGGCTGGAGCCGCTCCGGGGCGGATGCGCAACGCCAGCTCTGGCAGGTCATCAATGAGCGCATTGCGGTTGTCTCTGTTTGATGTGACAAGTAAATGAAGCACATCACCTTTTATCTGGATTTCATTTCACCCTACGCCTACCTGGCGTTTGAACATCTGCCCGTTGCGCTGGAGGGGGTTAGCTACAGCGTCAGCTACAAACCAGTGCTTTTTGCCGGCATGCTGAAACATTACGGCCAGCTGGGTCCGGCCGAGATTGCCCCGAAACGGGACTGGACTTACCGCCAGGTGCTGTGGCTGGCTCAGAAAATGGCTATTGATCTGCAGATGCCGCAAAGCCACCCCTTCAATCCGCTGCCTTTGCTGCGGCTCGCGGCGCAATGCGGAATGCCCGCAGAACCGGATGTATCAGGCGGAGCTATGGCCATCAACCGTTATGCGTGTGAAAGCATTTTTCGCCATGTCTGGCTGGGCGGCGCAGATGCTGCCGATCCGCAACGGCTTGAGGCGCTGGCGCAGCAATTGGCATCACAACAGCGTTTGTCTGCTGACGAGGCCAAAACAGCCCTGAAAAACAATACTGATGAGGCTATCGCGCAAAAGGTGTTTGGGGTGCCTGCGTTTACGGTGGACGGACACATTTTCTGGGGTCTGGACTCATTGCCCATGTTGCGCGACTACCTGCTTGAATCACCGTGGTTCAGCGGGCCGGACTGGGAGTCGGTGCGTCAGGTTTCTGTTGGGGTTTCGCGTCGAAGCAGCTGATGCCTTCGTGAATGTATTCGCGTTTTCCCTAGGCGGATTCGCATGCTGAAAAGTTTTTATGGGGTTTCCCCTTGACTTGTCAGCCCCGCATAAGTTTGGTGCAAGCTCCTGTTATTTTCACGTCAGAGTTAGGTCAGCGATGCACAAAATAATAGAGGCAGCTTCCAGTTTGGGAGCAGCCTTTTTATTTTGGAGACAACAACATGGCAACTGCAGCAGTCGACAACCGACCGATGACCGGCGAGCAGAAGAAAGTGATCTTCGCTTCTTCACTCGGAACGGTGTTTGAGTGGTATGACTTTTATCTGTACGGCTCACTCGCGGCAATCATTGCCAAGCAATTCTTCTCGGGCCTGGACCCATCAGCCGCTTACATTTTTGCCCTGCTGGCTTTTGCCGCGGGCTTCCTGGTTCGCCCGTTCGGCGCACTGGTTTTTGGCCGTTTGGGTGACATGATTGGCCGTAAATATACTTTCCTGATCACCATTGTGCTCATGGGTGCGGCGACATTTGTTGTGGGCTTGCTGCCCAACTACGCCACCATCGGTATAGCAGCGCCCATCATTTTGGTGGCACTGCGCATGCTGCAAGGTTTGGCTTTGGGCGGTGAATACGGCGGTGCTGCGACTTACGTTGCAGAACACGCCCCGCACGGCCAGCGTGGGTATTACACATCCTGGATCCAGACTACTGCGACGCTGGGCTTATTCCTGTCGCTGATGGTGATTTTGGGTGTGCGCCAAGCGGTGGGTGAGGCTGCGTTTGCTGACTGGGGCTGGCGTGTTCCTTTCCTGGTGTCTATTTTGTTGTTGGCTGTGTCGGTTTACATTCGTTTGTCGATGAATGAGTCGCCAGCCTTCCAGAAAATGAAGTCCGAGGGCAAGACCTCCAAAGCACCCTTGTCTGAGTCGTTTGGTCAGTGGCGCAATCTGAAAATTGTGATCATTGCGCTGTTCGGTTTGGTAGCTGGTCAAGCGGTGGTTTGGTACACCGGCCAGTTTTATGCGCTGTTCTTTTTGACGACGATTGCCAAAGTCGATGGCATTACTGCCAATTTACTGATTGCGGCCGCACTGGTGATTGGTACGCCTTTCTTTATCTTCTTCGGTGTGTTGTCTGACAAGATTGGTCGCAAGTCCATCATCATGGCGGGCTGCTTGCTGGGTGCGGTGTCTTATTTCACCGTTTTCCCCATGTTGCTGCAGTACGCCAATCCAGCGCTGAAGAAGGCTCACGACACTGTGTCCGTCACTGTCACTGCCGATCCCAAAACTTGCTCATTCCAGGGCAGCCCGATCGCTCGCGATATTGACTTCACCAGCTCTTGCGACCGTGCCAAGCGTGTTTTGGCCCAGGAATTCATTCCTTACAAGAACATTGCTGGCCCAGCCGGATCTACTGCAACAGTACAAATTGGGTCGACCACTATTGCTTCACTGAATCCGACTTTGAACGATAAGCGAAACGCTTTTTCCGCTGAAAGCGCAAAGGGCATCGCTGACTTTAAAAAGTCGGTTCTTGACGCGGCGAAGGCAAATGGCTTGACTGCAAAAGCAGACGATAAATCAATGAACAAAGTAATGATCGGTGTTATTTTGGTCTATATGGTCATACTGGTGACCATGGTTTACGGCCCGATTGCTGCCATCCTGGTCGAGATGTTCCCAACGCGGATTCGTTACACGTCGATGAGCTTGCCTTACCACATTGGTAACGGTTGGTTTGGTGGACTGATGCCAACGACTGCGTTTGCAATGGTGGCCGCTAGCGGCGATATTTACTACGGTCTGTGGTATCCGGTGATTGTTGCTGCGGGTACCTTTGTGATCGGTATGTTGCTGGTCAAGGAAACCAAAGACGTGGATATTTACGCCAACGACTAGGACTGGTGGCATGTAACGGACTGGTGCTTGCCCTGCGCAAGTCAGTCGGTTTTTAAACAGAAGGCTCCTGTCACCTCGGCG
>JANOCP010000418.1:0-6887 GCA_031412235.1 Polaromonas sp. | reverse complement strand
AGCCTGGGAAGTTATCGGGAATTTTGGCTTTGCCCCGCGCTTCGGCGGCAGAAATCACATTGCGCTTGACGAGTTCCGTCAGGTTCTGGTCCAGCGTCTGCATGCCAACGCTGTTACCGGTCTGGATCGACGAATACATCTGCGCCACCTTGGCTTCGCGAATCAAATTGCGGATGGCGCTGGTGCCCAGCATGATCTCGTGCGCAGCCACGCGGCCATTGCCGTCCTTGGTTTTGCACAGTGTTTGCGAGATCACTGCCTGCAATGATTCGGACAACATCGAGCGGATCATTTCCTTTTCTTCGGCCGGAAACACGTCAATGATGCGGTCCACAGTTTTAGCGGCGCTTGAGGTGTGCAGCGTGCCGAACACCAGGTGGCCGGTTTCAGCGGCCGACATGGCCAGGCGAATGGTTTCAAGGTCACGCATCTCGCCTACCAGAATGGCGTCCGGATCTTCGCGCAGTGCAGATTTCAAAGCGGCGTTAAAGCTCAGGGTGTGCGGGCCAACTTCGCGCTGGTTGATCAGGCATTTTTTGGACTCATGCACAAACTCGATCGGGTCTTCTACCGTCAGGATGTGGCCGTATTCGGTCTCGTTCAAGAAGTTGACCATGGCCGCCAGCGTGGTCGACTTGCCCGAACCCGTGGGGCCGGTCACCAGCACCATGCCACGTGGCTTGAGGGCCAGGTCGCCAAAAATCTTGGGCGCATTGAGCTGCTCAAGCGTCAGGATTTTCGATGGAATGGTCCTCAGCACCGCACCAGCGCCACGGTTGTGGTTAAAGGCATTGACCCGAAAACGCGCGAGGCCGTCAATTTCAAACGAAAAATCAACCTCCAGAAACTCTTCGTAATTCTTGCGCTGGGTGTCGTTCATGATGTCGTACACCATGGCGTGGACCTGTTTGTGGTCCAGCGGGTCAACGTTAATGCGCCTTACATCGCCATGCACCCGGATCATGGGGGGAAGACCTGCTGACAGGTGCAAGTCAGACGCCTTGTTTTTGACACTGAAGGCCAGCAGCTGGGTAATGTCCATCCTGGGGAGTCCTTAAAACGGGGCGAAACACATTTGGGGCCATGCAGCTCGACGTGACCAGCAAACCCACTTGAGTTTACAGTCGGATTATGACCATGATTGTGCGTAATCTCCAGAGCGTCCGCGACCGTATGACCACCGCCTGCGTAGCCGCCGGGCGCGACCCGGCCAGCGTGCGGCTGCTGGCGGTGTCCAAAACCTTTCCGCTTGAAGCCGTCATTGACGCCATGACCGATGGCCAGAGGGCATTTGGCGAGAACTACATCACGGAAGGCGTTGAAAAGATTGTCGCCATGAAGGTTTTGCAAGCCACCAAGGGCCACGGGGCAAGCGAAGCACTTGAGTGGCACTGCATAGGCCCGGTACAGAGCAACAAAACCCGGCTGGTGGCCGAGCATTTTGACTGGGTGCAGTCAGTAGACCGCCTGAAAATTGCCCAGCGCCTGAACGAGCAGCGGCCCGCAAATTTGCCGCCCCTGCAAATTTGCCTGCAGGTCAATATTGATGGTGGCGCCAATAAATCAGGCGTAGCGCCGGCAGAGCTGGCCGCGCTGGTCAAAGAAGTTGCCAGCTTGCCGCGCCTTCGCCTGCGGGGTTTGATGACCATACCCGAGCCCGCTATTAATTTTGTAGCTGCCTGTGCCCTTCATTCGTTGGGCAAGACCCTGTTTGACCAAATAAATGCCGCTGGACTACTGCCGCAGCCCATGGACACGCTGTCGATGGGTATGACAGCTGACCTTGAAGCGGCGATTCACTCGGGCAGCACCATGGTGCGCGTCGGTTCGGCCATTTTTGGAAACAGATAACCGGTTTTTACTGCTTCGGCATCGCCATGGGCTTGATGCTGCCGCAATCGGCGGCCAGCCATTTGCCTGTGCCGTCCATGGTGGTAGTCTGGACTTTGCCCGCAACAGAGGTGTTGACCTTCATTTTCATGGTGTAGGCGCTGTTGCCTGAAAAGCTGAACTGCCCTTCGCCGTTCGACGGTGGGTTCACGCAGGTAAAGCGCATCTTCATGCCAGTGCTGCTCTGGTCACTGACGGTACTGCTGCAGTCGCCTTTTTGCTGCATGGGCATCTGGCTGCGCTCGGCCATTTCCTTGCTGATGCAGGCCTTGACCACCATGGCACCACCCGCCGCAGCGCCCATGGACATGCCGTTTTTGCCCATCATGTCTTCCATCATCTTGCGCTGCTCGGGCGCCATGCTGGCCATCTGCTGCTGCATCTGGGCCATGGCTTTTTCCATCTCGGGGTTGCCGCCCATCTTGCTGCTGATCTCCCACAGCCCCGGTTTCATGGCCTGGGCACCGGCCGAATTGGGACTGAAGCCGAACGACGCACCAATGACGCCAGCAATAACGGTCAGTGAACTCACCATAACCACTCCTTGGGTAAAAAAGAGACTCTAGCGCATGAACTTTCCGCCGCGCCCCACGATGGTCATGTCGGTATAGCGTGAGCCTTCATGGCTTTTGGCGCTGTAGTTCACGGTAAAGCCACCCATGTTGTAGTCGCGTATGGACTCGAGTGCCGTGCTCAGGCTGTCACGGCTCAGGTTTTTGCCAGGCGCGCGGCGCAGGCCCTCGGCGAGCACCTTCGCGGCCAAAAAGCCTTCCATGCTGGAAAAGTCAAAGTCCTTGTTGCCTGCCTCCGTCATTCGCTGCTGGTATTCGCGCACGATGGCTGACGACGGAATGTAGGGAAAAGGCACCACCTGCGAAATACTGACGCCGGCGCTGGCATCACCCAGCTCTTCTGCCAGGGCTTTCGAGCCGACAAAGCTTACGTTGAAAAACTGCCCGCCAAAAGTTTTTGCCCTGGCCTGCTTGATCAGCGCGGCGCATGACTTGTAGGCGCTGATCTGTATCACTGCTTCCGGGCTGGCTTTCAAAATTTCGGCCAGCGGTGCGGCCACGTCGACGCTGTTGCGCTCTACCGTCACGGTGGCGGCTGGCTTCAGGTCGCGTTTGGCAAGTGCCCGCATCACGCCTTCAAGCCCGGCTTTGCCGTAAGAGTCATTCTGATAAAAAATCGCAATCTTTTTGATGCCGACCGTGCTCAGGTGTTGCACGATGCGCTCGGTTTCATCAAAGTAGCTGGCCCGCACATGAAAGATATTGCGGTTAAACGGCTCACGCAGGGCTTGCGCACCAGTGAAAGGGCCAATCAGCGGTATGCCCGCTGCGTTGATGGCAGGCACCGCAGCCAGCGTGGTGGGCGTGCCGACCGAGCCAATCAGCACAAACACCTTGTCTTCTTCAATCAATGCCTTGACGGCAGCCGCGGCTTTTTCGGGCTCGTAACCGTCGTCGCGCGAGATCAGCGTCAGCTTGCGACCATTGATGCCGCCTGCAGCGTTGACAGAATTGAAATGCGCCAGAATGCCCAATTGCATGCGCTTGCCCAGTTCTGCGGCTGGCCCGGTCTGCGCGGCAAACTGGCCAATGCGGATTTCAGTGTCAGTTACACCGACTTCTGCGGCGTTGGCACCAAAACAAAAAGCGGCTAGCAGCATTGCGCCGGACAACTTCCAGGAGCCGATGCGGTATTTGGTGATCATTTGCGATGTCTCCTCGTGTTGCGCTTTTTCAAGCATGGGTTAATTTATGGATCTTCCCGCGAACCCAGTGTCTGGGGCCAGCAGTTTCATCGGCGACTCACCACGCGTTTATACGCCCAATGCCAGCCGGTTTGTGTTTTTTACTTCTTCCATCACGGCATAAGTGCGCGTTTCACGCACGCCGGGCAGTTGCCACAGCACAGTGCCGGCAAACGCGCGATAAGCCAGCATGTCGGCCATGCGGGTTTTTAGCAGGTAGTCAAAGCCGCCCGCCACCATATGGCATTCAGAGATTTCGGGGTAAACCTGCACCGCCGCCTTAAAGGCCTCAAACACATTGGGCGTGGTGCGGTCCAGCAGCACCTCGACAAACACCATCATTCCGGCGCCCAGCTTGAGCGGGTTTAGCAATGCCTCATAACCCAGGATGTAGCCGTCGCGCTGCAGCCGCTGCACCCGCGCCAGCACGGCGGTGGGCGACAGCGCCACACTTTCTGCCAGCTTGAGGTTTGAAATACGCCCGTCGCGCTGCAAAACATTCAGGATGCGCAGGTCTATGCGGTCTATCTCGGGGGCTATTTCAGAGGCTGATGCAGTCATTGATAGTGAATTATTCGGTTAAAGCTCAAAATTTAGCAAGAAATTCACTAAACATCAAGCCAACATAGGCATATTGACAAACCAAACCAACAAATACCCCGGAGTTTGAAATGCGTACCCTTGCGTCACAGCCACAGCGCCTGCCTTTTCCTTACCGCCCCGAAGCGGCCGTGGTGTCCCACCTGCTCAGCGGCCTGACCGGCGCCCTTGACTGGGCCGCCGCCGCCCATTCGGCCCAGCCCTGGGTGCAGGCCGTGCGCGACAACCCGCCGCCGTTCTGGGCCATGGAAAGCCTGCTCAAGGAATACCCGATATCAAGCGCCGAGGGCCTGGCCCTGATGCGCCTGGCCGAAGCGCTGCTGCGTGTGCCTGATGCTGAAACCGCAATTGCGCTGACGGCTGACCAGCTGGGCCGCGCCGACTTTGACGGCAGCGGTGACAAGGCTCTTGCCCGTCTATCGTCCAGCGCGATTGCCTTGTCAAAGAAGTTTTTACCTTCGTCTGACGGCGCTGCAGTTGAGTCGTCAGGCCTTTTCAACAAAATCGGTGCCCGCACCGTGGTGGCCGCCACCCTGCGCGCCGTGCAGCTGCTGGGCCGCCAGTTTGTGCTGGGCCAGACGATTGGCGAGGCGATGAATGAAGCCACCAGCTCGCGCAAAAAACTGGCGAACTTGAGATTCAGCTACGACATGCTGGGCGAGGGCGCACGTACCGATGCAGACGCCTTGAAGTACTTGGCAAGTTACGAAAACGCTATTAAATCAATAGCTGCTGATGCCCGTAAAGAATGGGCGACGGAGCTAAATGACGGTATTTCCATCAAACTAAGCGCCTTGCACCCGCGTTATGAAGACGCCCAGCATGAGCGTGTGATGGCCGAGCTGATTCCGCGTGTGTGGGGCCTGTGCGAGCTGGCTGCCAGCGCCAATATCAACCTGACTATTGATGCCGAAGAAGTTGACCGGCTTGAACTGTCGCTAGATGTGTTTGAAGCCCTGGCCGCCAAAGTGGCCGAGCATTGCCCGCAGTGGCAAGGCTTTGGCCTGGCCATGCAGGCTTACCAGACCCGTTCGCTTGATTTGATCCAGCACATCATCGCCATCGGCCGCAAATACAAGCTGCGCCTGATGTGCCGCCTGGTCAAGGGCGCGTACTGGGACTCTGAAATCAAGCGCGCCCAAGAGATGGGCCTGCCGCATTACCCGGTTTTTACCCACAAACACCACACCGACGTGTCTTACCTGGCCTGCGCCAAGGCGCTGCTGGATGCGCCAGATGCCGTGTACCCGCAGTTTGCCGGGCATAACGCCGGGACGATTGCTGCAATCCTTCAAATGGCTTCGCGTGTGGTGCAAAGCGCAGACCCCTCACCCAAACCCTCTCCCAGCGGGAGAGGGAGTCAAGAGGCTTTGCTCCCTCGCCCCTCTGGGGAGAGGGCTGGGGTGAGGGGAGCACCCGCATCAAGCGGTACTCAATTTGAGCTGCAACGCCTGCACGGCATGGGCGAAGGCATCTTCCGTGAAGTGCTTAAAAACCCGCTGATCAGCTGCCGCGTTTACGCCCCCGTCGGCTCACACCGCGATTTGCTGGCCTACCTGGTACGCCGCCTGCTTGAAAACGGTGCCAATTCATCATTTGTGCATCAGCTGGCCGATGAATCCGTCGGTATGGACTTGCTGCTGACATCGCCCCTGCGGCTGGAGCCAGAGCCATCATTGCCGCTGCCGCTGGACTTGTTCGGCCCCAGCCGCAAAAACAGCGCCGGGCTTGATCTGACGGTTGAAAGCATGCGCGCACCGTTGCGGGCCGCCCTCGCAGCCACTGAAGTGCCCCAGGTAGCTGTTTTCGATGCCAAATTGGTCTCTGGCCCAATGAAAACGGCTAGTAGCAGCTATAAAAAGTGGAGCAAAACCCCGGTTGCAGAACGAGCAGCCGCATTGCGCCAGGCGGCTGATGCGCTGGAGCAGCAGTTGCCAAAGTTCTGCGCACTGCTGGTTAAAGAGGCCTTCAAGACCTGGGGCGATGCGGTGTCTGAAGTACGCGAGGCGGTGGACTTTTTGCGCTACTACGCCAATGAGGCCGAACGCATCATGGCGCCAGTCGCTCTGCCTGGCCAGAGCAATGGAGTGACGCATGGCGTCACGGGCGAAACCAATGAGCTGCGCCTGACGGCGCGCGGCGTCTGGGTCTGCATCAGCCCGTGGAACTTTCCGCTGGCGATTTTCATGGGCTGGTCGCCGCCGCCCTGAGCACCGGCAACGCCGTTATCGCCAAGCCCGCCGAACAAACCCCCGGCGTGGCATGGGAAGCCGTCAGGCTCATGCATGCTGCCGGTGTGCCCGAAGGCGCACTGCAGTTGCTGCACGGCCCCGGCGAAACCGTGGGCGCAGCGCTGGTTGCCGCGCCGCACATTGCAGGCGTGGTGTTTACCGGCTCCACCCAGGTCGCCAAAATCATCAACCGGGCTCTCGCTGCCAAAGACGGCGCCATCGTGCCGCTGATTGCAGAAACCGGCGGCATCAACGCCATGCTGGTCGACTCCAGCGCACTGCCCGAACAGGTGGCCGACGCCGTGGTGCAAAGCGCGTTTCGCTCGGCCGGCCAGCGCTGCTCGGCCCTGCGCCTGCTGTGCGTGCACGAAAGCATTGCCGACCGCATGATTGAAATGATCCAGGGCGCG
>JANOCP010000417.1:0-5535 GCA_031412235.1 Polaromonas sp. | reverse complement strand
GCTGCCGATGCGCGAAATCGAGCTGCAGCCGCTAGTGCCAGGCGCGGAGCTGATTTGTGTGGCTTTGGGTGCGCTGATACCCTGTCTGCTGGGTTACTGCGTGGTTCGCACTCTTTGGCAGCGCGCAGCTTTCTCGGTCCTGATGTTAAGTCTGGGCATAGCAGTGTCGGCGCTGTCTGCCGCGCTCAGCTACGGCCCAGAGCATGCCTGGGCCTGGCTTGATTTACCCGTGCGCGTCGGGCTAACACTGGCTGCTGTGCTGGCGCTGCTGCTGCTGCCCGTGCGGCGTCGCGGAGCAGCCGCTTTTGCTTTGCTGGCTCTGGCGATTCACCTGGGGCTGCTGAACCAGGCACCGGCCAGCGCCTACTTTGCGCAAACCCTGCAAACCTGGGAACAGGGCCGTTTTATACGTTTTCACGGGGTGGTTCAGTGGCTGGGCTGGCTTTGGCCCTACGCGGCTTTGCTCTATGTGTTGGCAAGGCTGGCCGGCCGCCAGCCGCCGCATTCGCCTGAATCGTAAAATCGGAGTATGACCCAAGACGCGACTTCCCCCTCATATTACGAGCGGCACATATTCTTTTGCCTCAACCAGCGCAGCGGCAATGAAGACAGCTGCGCCAATCACCGCGCCCAGGAGGGTTTTGACCGCTGCAAGTCGCAGGTTAAAAAAGCCGGCTTGTCGGGCCCTGGCCAGGTCAGGGTCAACAAGGCGGGTTGCCTGGACCGCTGCGCCGCCGGGCCGGTGGCGGTGGTCTACCCCGAGGCGGTCTGGTACACCTATGTTGACCAACACGATATCGATGAAATTGTTGAATCGCACCTCAAAAATGGCAAGGTGGTAGATCGCTTGCTGGTACCCGCCCAAATTGGGCGCTGAGCTGGCCATTCATGCAGTTTCTGACTGATTTTTGAGACGTTTAGCTCCTCTGCCCAATATTTACGGATGTAAGCAGCTATTATTTTTATAGTATGCAGGTGCGTCTGAAGGTGATTCATGAACTCCCAAACCCAAAAATCTATCATTCAAGGCGCTGCAGGCGCAATTGAAATTGCCATTGACTCGCCAGCTGGCGAACAAGCGTCAAAGGGAGTGGCCGTAATTGCACATCCGCATCCGCTATTTGGCGGCACGCTTGATAACAAGGTCGTGCAAACGCTGGCACGCGCTTTTACGCAAGCAGGCTGGACGGCGGTGCGCTTTAACTTTCGCGGCGTGGGCGCGACGGCGGGGGTGCACGACGAAGGTCGTGGCGAGCTTGACGATATGCTGGCGGTCGTTGCCGCGAGCGCCCCTGAAGGAGCCATTTGCCTGGCGGGTTTTTCGTTTGGTGCCTTTGTCACCACGCATGCGTTTGAACGCCTGAACGCCAGCCGCAACATTGAAAAACTGGTGCTGGTGGGCACCAGTGTCAGCCGCAGCGTGGCCGCACCCATAGACGCGGCGGCGCATCTCAAAACTCTGGTCGTGCACGGCGAGCGCGACGACACGGTGACGCTGGCAGCCGTGCTCGACTGGGCCAGGCCCCAGGCACTCCCTGTTACGGTTATTCCCGGGGGCGAGCACTTCTTTCATGGACAATTACCACTCTTGAAAAATCTGGTGGTTCGCCACCTTTCTTCCCCTGCCTTCTGACGCCTTCGCGCGCTACCGGATTCTGATCAATGTTTTGTTTTAAAAAAGGCCTTGCTGGCCTGTGGTTTGTTGCATCTTTTACGGCTTGCCTTGTTACCTCGCCCCTTGTGTTTGCCCAGGTGCCGCAAGCCCCTGAAATTGCAGCGCGCTCATATTTGCTGCTTGACGTGACAGCCAACCAGATTTTGGCCGCCAAAGATGTGGATTCGCCCATAGAACCCGCATCACTGACCAAGCTGATGACTGAATACCTGGTGTTTGACGCGCTGAAATCCAAAAAAATCGACCTCAAGCAAACCTTCGGCGTCAGCGAAAAAGCCTGGAAGATGCCCGGCTCGCGCATGTTTATTGACCCCAAAATGCAGGTACCGGTGGAAGACCTGATCAAGGGCATGGTGGTGCAGTCGGGAAACGACGCCACCATGGCTCTTGCCGAGGGTGTGGGCGGTAGTGCCGAGAATTTTGTAAAGCTCATGAACGAGCAGGCCAAGGCGCTGGGCATGAAAAACACCAGCTACAAAAACCCTGAAGGCCTGACCGAGGCAGGTCATACCACCACCGCCAGGGATTTAAGTATTTTGTCGACCCGATTGATGTCGGATTTCCCGGAATACATTGGTTATTCGGCGATCAAAAAATACCGCTACCCCGGCACGCCCGCCGCCAACGACACCAACCGCAACACCCTGCTCTTCAGAGACCCCAGTGTTGATGGTCTCAAAACCGGCCATACCGAAGCGGCAGGCTATTGCATGATTGCAACGGCCAGACGCGACTTTCCCAACCTGGGCGCAGGTGGCACTCCCGGCACGCGGCGCTTGCTGGCCATTGTGCTCGGCACATCCAGCGACAGCGCTCGCGCCAGCGAATCGCAAAAGTTGCTGAACTGGGGTTACACCGCTTTTGAAGCCGTCAAGCTGTTTGACGCCGGCCAGACCGTGGTTTCGCCCAGCGTCTGGAAAGGCAAAAGCGGCGTGGTCAAACTTGGCCAGCCGCAAGCCATCGTGGTGGCCGTGCCTGCTGGCACCGCTGCAAAACTCAAAACCCAGGTCGCCCGCCCCGACCCACTCGTGGCGCCATTCGGCAAAGGCCAAAAACTGGGTAGCCTGAAGGTAACGTCGGGCGACAATGCCGCTGTCGTCGCTGAAGTGCCGCTGGTGGTGCTGGAGGCGGTTGAGGAGGCTGGCGTTCTGGGTCGCGCGTGGGACGCGGTGCGCTTGTGGATTAAATAAGCACGCTACAGGAACAAGCCTGATTTGCAGTTTGACGCCTGAACTGCTACACTCATGGGCTTTTCTGGAATTCCAGAGAGATTTCCGTTTTCACGATAAACAACGGTTAGATCAAGTTTTTCTGTTAGATATCAAACGTTTAGGGACGTTTTCAATGCCAACCATTAATCAGCTAGTGCGTCAGGGCCGCGAGGTCGAGACCATCAAGTCGAAGAGTCCTGCCATGCAGAATTCTCCGCAGCGCCGCGGCGTGTGCACCCGTGTGTACACCACGACGCCAAAAAAGCCAAACTCCGCTTTGCGTAAAGTCGCCAAAGTGCGCCTGACCAACGGGTTTGAAATCATTTCCTACATCGGCGGCGAAGGCCACAACCTGCAGGAACACAGCGTCGTGCTGGTTCGTGGCGGTCGTGTCAAGGACTTGCCTGGTGTGCGTTACCACATCGTTCGTGGATCGCTTGACCTGCAAGGCGTGAAAGACCGCAAGCAGTCGCGCTCCAAGTACGGTGCAAAAAAGCCAAAAGTCAAATAATCCGATCGGTCCGGGTTTAACCACTCGCGCCAGATGGTGTCGTCATGACGTCGTCAAAACAAGGTGTTTCAATCATCCTGGCAGGTGTTTGAAGCGAAGTGACCCAAGCGCAAATAGTTGCGCCGGTCGAGTAAGTGAGGGTTTGATAACTCTCGCGGTGCTGTCAAAAGATGGTGCCAACTGAAGCAAAGAGGTGAAAAAATGCCACGTCGTCGCGAAGTCCCCAAACGTGAAATTCTTCCAGATCCAAAATTTGGCGATGTCGATCTCGCCAAGTTCATGAACGTGATCATGCAAGGCGGCAAAAAGGCCGTCGCAGAGCGCATCATTTATGGCGCGCTCGACTTTATCGAGAAAAAGAACCCGGGCAAAGACCCGCTGGAGGCTTTTCACATGGCCATCGGCAACATCAAGCCCATGGTTGAAGTGAAATCCCGCCGCGTGGGTGGTGCAAACTACCAGGTGCCAGTTGAAGTGCGTCCGGTCCGCCGTATGGCTTTGGCCATGCGCTGGCTGAAAGAAGCCGCCAAAAAGCGCGGTGAAAAGTCGATGTCCCTCCGCCTGGCCAATGAGCTGATGGAAGCCACCGAAGGCCGTGGCGGTGCCATGAAAAAGCGTGATGAAGTTCACCGTATGGCAGAAGCGAACAAGGCCTTCAGCCACTTCCGCTTCTAAGCCCTGCAGCTGCAGGTTATTGAGGAGGCTATTGAAGTTCTCTTCTTTTGCCTCCAATTCCTGCCAGCCCGACGCGTACCTACCGGTTGCGTGTCTTGCTGGCAGAAGTGTTTGAAAAAACACAACATTGTTGACGACACATTTTTGTTCGCACCGCCGAACTGAAAGTAATTTATGTCCCGCGCTACTCCCATTTCACAATACCGCAACATTGGCATTTCCGCGCACATTGATGCCGGCAAAACCACCACCACCGAGCGTGTACTTTTTTATACTGGCGTGAACCACAAGATTGGTGAAGTTCACGACGGCGCAGCGACCATGGACTGGATGGAGCAGGAGCAGGAGCGCGGCATCACGATTACTTCAGCTGCCACCACCTGCTTCTGGAAGGGCATGGACAAGTCCCTGCCTGAGCACCGCATCAACATCATTGACACCCCAGGCCACGTTGACTTCACGATTGAAGTCGAGCGCTCCATGCGCGTGCTTGACGGCGCCTGCATGGTCTACTGCGCTGTGGGTGGTGTGCAACCCCAGTCCGAGACCGTATGGCGTCAGGCCAACAAGTACAAAGTGCCACGTCTGGCCTTCGTCAACAAGATGGACCGCACCGGCGCCAATTTCTTCAAGGTCGTTGAGCAGATGAAACTGCGCCTGAAAGCCAGCCCTGTGCCCATGGTCATCCCGATCGGCGCTGAAGAAAACTTCACCGGCGTAGTTGACCTGCTGAAAATGAAAGCCATCATCTGGGATGAAGCTTCACAAGGCATGCTGTTTGACTACCGCGAAATCCCGGCCGAGCTGGTTGAGCTGGCCAAGGAGTGGCGCGAGAAAATGGTCGAGGCGGCTGCTGAAGCCTCTGAAGAGCTGATGAACAAATACCTTGAAGAAGGCGACCTGACGGAAGCTGAAATCAAGTTTGGTATTCGCACGCGTACCATCGCCAGCGAAATCCAGCCCATGTACTGCGGCTCGGCCTTCAAGAACAAGGGCGTGCAGCGTATGTTGGATGCTGTGATTGAATTTATGCCGTCGCCCATCGACATTCCACCTGTTAAAGGCATGGACGAAGACGAAGTACCCGTCACCCGCAAGGCTGACGACGGTGAGAAGTTTTCTGCGTTGGCATTCAAGCTGATGACTGACCCGTTTGTGGGCCAGCTCACTTTCGTGCGCGTCTATTCTGGTGTGCTCAAAAAGGGCGACAGCGTTTACAACCCCATCAAGGGTAAAAAAGAGCGTATTGGCCGTATCGTTCAGATGCACGCCAACAACCGTGAAGAAGTCAGCGAAATCCGCGCTGGCGACATCGCTGCCTGCGTGGGCCTGAAAGACGTGACCACCGGCGAAACCCTGTGTGATCCGGATGCCATCGTCATGCTTGAGCGCATGGTCTTCCCTGAGCCTGTGATTACCCAGGCTGTGGAACCGAAGACCAAGGTTGACCAGGAGAAAATGGG
>JANOCP010000416.1:0-17326 GCA_031412235.1 Polaromonas sp. | reverse complement strand
ACCGCGTGCTGCCGATAGCCGTGCGTGGCGGCAGCGCTGAGCAGATGACCGCTGCGGCTGCAGTCGGCCTGGTGGCTGCGCCGGATGTGCGGCTTGTAGCGCCTCCGGCGCCGACAGCATCCAAAAGCGCCAGGGCAGCTGCGCCGCCAGAGGCCGCGCCTGTTCCGGCCCCCGGCGCGCTGGTGATAGACAAGCCGCTGCGCTCTGGTCAGCAGGTGTATGCACGCGGGCGTGACCTGGTGGTCATGAGCATGGTCAATGCGGGTGCAGAGGTGATTGCCGATGGGCACATTCATGTGTACGCACCGCTGCGCGGCAAGGCCATGGCCGGTGCGCGTGGCAATACCGATGCGCGCATTTTTGCGCTCAGCCTGGAGCCCGAGCTGCTGTCGATTGCGGGCATTTACCGCACCAGTGAAACCCCGCTACCCAAAAACGTTTGGGGCCACCCGACGCAGGTGCGGCTGGCTGCCGGGCCGGATGGCGACAAGCTTGTGATGGAACCACTCAGGTGAGCCTCCACGTTCGCTCACTGCGTGTAGCTCTCTGCCTCCCGAGGAGGCGCTGCGCCTGCGGCCCGGCAAAGCCGGTTCCGCGGCCCCTGTTTGAATCAAGAGTGGATACGGGTCCTGCCTGACTGTGCCCGCAGCCCAACCCAAACCGAATCTGTTTACCCAAAAGGACTTTTATCCATGGCAAAAATCATCGTTGTCACTTCCGGCAAGGGCGGCGTGGGCAAAACCACTACCAGCGCCAGCTTTGCAACCGGCCTGGCCCTGCGTGGCCACAAAACCGCGGTTATTGACTTTGACGTGGGCCTGCGCAACCTGGACTTGATCATGGGTTGCGAGCGCCGCGTGGTGTATGACCTGATCAATGTGATTCAGGGTGAGGCCAACCTGAACCAGGCGCTGATCAAAGACAAGCAGTGCGACAACCTGTTTGTGCTGGCCGCGTCGCAAACGCGCGACAAGGAAGCGCTGAGCAAAGAGGGCGTTGAAAAGGTGTTGAAAGACCTGTCAGACATGGGTTTTGAGTACATCGTGTGCGACTCGCCAGCAGGCATTGAAACCGGCGCGCTGATGGCCATGCACTTTGCCGACGAGGCATTGGTAGTGACCAACCCCGAGGTGTCGTCAGTGCGTGACTCAGACCGCATTCTGGGCATGCTGTCGAGCAAGACCAAGCGCGGCATGGAAGGCGGTGACCCGATCAAGGAGCACCTCCTGATTACCCGTTACAACCCAAGCCGGGTTGACCAGGGCCAGATGCTGTCGATTGAAGACATCAAGGACATCCTGCGCATCAAGCTGATTGGTGTGATCCCCGAGAGCGAATCAGTGCTGCAGGCGTCCAACCAGGGCGTTCCTGCGGTGCACATGCAGGGCAGCGATGTGTCTGAAGCCTACAAGGATGTGATTGCGCGTTTTCTGGGTGAAGACAAGCCGCTGCGCTTTGTTGATGCGCCCAAAACCGGCTTCTTCAAACGCGTTTTTGGGGGAAGGTAAACAGCTATGGCTTCATTTTTGTCCTTCCTGCTAGGCGAGAAGAAAAAAACCGCCAGCGTCGCCAAAGAGCGTCTGCAGATCATTTTGGCCCACGAACGCTCAGGCCGCCAGGGCCATGAGCCGGATTATTTGCCGGCGCTGCAGCGTGACCTGATTGCCGTGATTTCAAAGTACATCAACATCAATCCGAATGACATCAAGGTGAACCTGGAGCGGCAGGACAACCTGGATGTGCTGGAGGTGAAGATTGAGTTGCCGGATGGGAAATGATTTCTTGTGTTTTGTGCTCTTTGCCCAATGAATACGGGTGTAGATTGCTATTGAATTTGTAGTGGCTAGCTTTCACTACTCGGCCGGGGGGAGCCCGGCGGCTCGTCACTTTTCTTTGCTTCGCCAAAGAAAAGTAACCAAAAGAAAGGCGACCCGCAGTCTGGGTCCCTTCTGGCACCTTGCGGTGCTCGAACCGGTGGGGGTCACGTGCAAACTCGCTTCGCTCAAACAAGCACGCGCCCTGATCTGCCCAATTCTCCGCTCCTCAGTCCAGCCAGGACGGGTTTGGGGGAAAGGATTCGGGTTCGGGGAACCCTCATCCCTGCCTTCTCCCAGCGGGAGAAGGAGTAATACCGCAGTGCGCGAGAAGCGCACCTGCTCCCAGAATCCGCACCCCAAAAACTTCGCAGACAGCAGGGTCGCCTTTTCTTTTGCTTACTTTACTTTTGGCGAAGCAAAAGAAAAGTAAGTAGCCGCCGGGCTACCCCCGGCCTGGTAGTGAAGGGCAACACCATAAAACCGGGAAAAACCGCAAATTAGACACTAAACACCATCCCGGCCTAACAAGTACGGCTATCACCAGCTACTAAATCAATAGCACCTCAACATCCCGCCCAGCATCAACCCGGAAAGCCGGAATCCTCCTGCGCGGCGTGGTTGGCGCTTCCTCAATCATGTTGGCGCGGCGCTCATGCGCACTGGCCGCCATTCCGCTGATAAATCGGGCTTCGGGCAGGTTGTGCCAGTAACGGCGCGGCATTTCCTTTTGCATCATCTTGAGCTTGAGGCGGGCCGGGTTAAAGATGTGCTGGTAGTAGGTTAGCCAGAGCTGCTCGCCTGCGTCTGGCGGTGGGGCGTCGCTTTTGCTGGCGCCGGGGCCAAACTTTGCTTTTGCGCCGTCCCACTGCACCGACCTTTCGGGCGTCATGATGGCCCAGCGCATCTGGGTGAAGCGGCGGGCAAAGAACGGTGCGATAGCTTCAACAATGTGGTGCTCGGGCTCAAACCATGCCACGTGCAGCAAGCCGTCTTCGGGCCGGGAGCGAAAGGTGTCGTCTTGCACGGTACGAAAGCGCACAAAGGCCTTCATTTTGTGCATGTCGCGGCGCACGGCCTGGGCCAGGTGCTGGGCCTTGACCCTGTCTGCGTCGAGCGGGTCGTGGCGCAGACCGGGCTCGTGCGTCAGGCGCCACAACATGCGGTACATCAGGCCGAAGCGGTTGGGGTCGCTGTGCAGGATGACGCTTTGGCAGAGCGCCAGAAACTCTGGCGGTACGGGCACTGCGGGGGCTTCACCGGCTGGGGTCTTGAGCTTGCGCGCTGGCGATTCGGCGGAGACGGACGCAGGAACGCTTGAAAACAGGTCTTTGATGGGGGAACTGGTGGTGTGCCAGCTGACCTGTTCAGGCAGCATGTTTTGTGCCAGCAGGGCGCGTGCGGCACGCCTGAA
Organism: Polaromonas sp.; assembly: GCA_031412235.1. GTDB lineage: Bacteria > Pseudomonadota > Gammaproteobacteria > Burkholderiales > Burkholderiaceae_C > Polaromonas. Next base: position 14,098 of record JANOCP010000416.1, on the reverse strand, counting down.
CCCTTGAAGGTCCACCGGGCCCTGGAGCGTGATGGGCTGCACGGACTGGGGGAACAGGTCGTGGGTGCCATTGGCCGGCAAGTCGTTCATAGTGCCCATGAAAAGCTCCTGTCTTCACAACTTTGAATCGATACTGGCACAGCAGGTGCTGCTGGCGGTGTAGGCAAACGTGCCAATGTTGCAGGAGCAACATCGGCAATGTACGGTTCATCAAACAGCCTGGCCTGTGCGGGCGCGGGCTGGATGAGTTGCTGCAGGTTGGTGGCGTCCAGCAGGCTGCCGGGGTGTTGGTCGGGCAGCAGCACAAAGGGTATGACCTTTTTAAGCGGCACATGCAGGCGGTGCAGGTCGTCAAGGCGTATTTGCCGAACGCGCCTGGCCTGCAGGATGCGGATGACGGCCTTGACACCCAGGCCGGGCACGCGCAGCAGCATTTCACGCGGGGCTTTGTTGACATCCACCGGGAACCGGGCGCGGTTGGCCAGTGCCCAGGCGAGCTTGGGGTCTATATCCAGCGACAGCATGCCGCTGGCATTGCCGGAATCGCCAGTTGTGTCGGGCACGATTTCGTCATGGGCAAAGCCGTAAAAACGAATCAGCCAGTCTGCCTGATACAGCCGGTGTTCGCGCACCAGTGGCGGCTGCTGGAGCGGCAGGCGGCTTGACGAATCAGGTATGGGGCTGAAGGCCGAGTAATACACGCGGCGCATTCGGTAGCTGCTGTACAGAGATGCACTGGCGCTGAGTATGGTGCGGTCGTTCGTGGCATCTGCACCCACAATCATTTGCGTGCTTTGGCCGCCGGGCGCAAAGCGTGGTGCCTCTGCACGCCGCGCCTTGTGCGAGCGGGGCAGCGAAATAACGCTGCTTTTGAGCTGGTCTTGCGCCGCGCCTTTGGCGTCGTCAATATGGTTGCGCAGCCTGGCCATGGAGCGGCGAATGGCGGGGCCGTCTTTTTCGGGGGCCAGTAGAGCCAGGCCTTCTTGCGTGGGCAGTTCGATGTTGATGCTCAGGCGGTCTGCATACAGGCCGGCCTTTGCCAGCAGCTCGGGCGATGCGTCGGGAATGGTCTTGAGGTGGATGTAGCCGCGAAAGTCGTGGTCTTGACGCAGGGTACGGGCAACCTCGACCACCTGCTCCATGGTGTAGTCGGGGCTCTGGATGATGCCGCTGGATAAAAACAGGCCTTCAATGCAGTTGCGGCGGTAAAAGTCGAGCGTGAGGTTGACCACTTCATCCACCGTAAAACGCGCGCGTTGCACGTTGGAGCTGACGCGATTGACGCAATACAGGCAGTCGTAGGTGCAGAAGTTGGTCAACAGGATTTTGAGCAATGATATGCAGCGCCCGTCGGGTGCATAGCTGTGGCAAATGCCTGAACCCTCGGTGGAGCCGATGCCCTTGCCGCCGACCGAGTTGCGTTTGGCCGTGCCGCTGGACGAGCACGAGGCATCGTACTTGGCAGCGTCGGCCAGTATGGCCAGCTTGCGGGTGGTGGTTTGGAGGGAGGCATTAAACACTGTATCAATATACAGTGTTTTGGGTTCTTGTGCCAGTGCTGGCGGAAGACCTTAAAGCTCGATTTCAGCCGCTAAAGGCGCATGGTCTGAAAGGTGTGACCAGGGCTTGTTGGGTAATACCACTGGCGCGTGGCCTATGGCGTTACGCACATAAATGCGGTCCAGCCGCAGCAGTGGCAGCCGCGCAGGGAAGGTACGGGCCGGGTGGCCATTGGCTTGCACAAACACTTCGTGCAGGTCTGCGCCCTTGGCAAGCTGGTCTTTGGCGCGATGCCGCCAGTCGTTAAAGTCACCCGCCACCACCAGAGGCGCATGCGCTGGAACGGCGCTGTGCACGAGTTTGCAGAGCATGTCCATTTGCTGGGTACGATGCGACTCCGTCAGGCTAAGGTGCACGCAGATGGCGTGCACGTTGTTGCTCAGGCCGGGTATCTGTATTTCACAGTGCAGCAGGCCGCGCCGCTCGGGCCCGCTGATGGACACGTCGTGGTTTTCAAAACGCACGATGGGAAACTTGGACATGATGGCGTTGCCGTGGTCGCCATGGGTGTAGACCGCGTTGCGCCCATACGCAAACTGCGGCCAGATGCTGTCGGCCAGAAATTCGTAGTGCGGGGTTTCAGGGTAGTTGTCAAACTTGTCCGGGTGCTTGGCATTGGTGCCGGTGACCTCCTGCAAAAACACCACGTCGGCGCCGACGCTGCGCACGGCTTCGCGCAGCTCGGGCAGGATGAACTTGCGGTTGAAAAACGTAAACCCCTTGTGGATGTTGACGGTAAGTACCTTGAATGAAAACGAGGTAGCGGCACTTGCCGCGGCAAGCGCGGTTTGGGTGTCTGCATCAACTGCGGCCATATCTACCGCCTCTGTCGGCGCGTTTGTCGGAACCGGTACGCGTATTTCAGCGGCAGTGGCAGGCAGCGAAGAAAGCGGTGAATCACGCATAAGCAGTCAAGGAACCTTAAAAAACCAGTAAAAGTCACTGAATACGCGGCGGTTGTGCCCTGCGTTCTCACAACTCATTGTGACGCGACATGCTGTGCCGGGGCTGTAGGACGTGACTCATTTATGTATCCGTCACTGGGCCGGTGTCCTACACCTGTCAGGGTGGCTTTCCGATACAGAGGGCGTGATCCGGCACTTAAATTCAACTCAGCCCCGAAGACATCAGGGCATGTTTTTAAACAAGCCTTGATTCAACATTTGACGTAACGGGGCAAAACTGAAGGAAATGAAAATGATGAAATATTCAATGCGTGCTATCTCCGTCGCTGCAGCAACTGCAGCAGTTCTTGCTTTCGGAGTGCAGGCGCATGCCCAAAGCGCGGTAACGCCTCCGGGCAGCACCAACACCAAAGATGCGGTGTCACCTGCCCCAATGGGCGGCAACGGTACCACTGGCCGCATGGGTGCTGAGGCCAACAACAGCTCGGGTAATCCGGCTGCACAAAGCCCGACCATGACGCCAGGCACGACCAATTCGAAAGACAACGTCTCGCCAAGCCCTACCGCTGGCAGCGGCAAAACCGCCCGCACGGCAGCACCCGGCATGAACGAAGCCAGCGCTGCCACGCCCAATAAAACCGGTAACCCTTCTACCACCAACAGCAAGGACAACGTAAGTCCGTCGCCTGTGGCTGGGACGTCGAAGACAGCTGAAGCGCGCACGATGTCCAAAGAAGAAAAAGCCTCGGCCAAGGCAGCCAAGCGCGCAGCCCGCCAGGCCAAGGTGAGCTCGAGCGCCGACGCCACCAGCCAGACAGCGGGCGGTTCAATGGGATCAACGGCCATGAGCCCGTCCAAGTAAGGCGGTTGGGAAAAACTCAATCGTCAGGCATTGCAGCAATCATGCAGTAAATCTTCACGGGGCTTGAGCCCGGTGCGCTGCAGGTAATGCCAGCAAGCCAGTCTTTGTCAAAGCCCCACTGGGACTTCCCATGGGGCTTTGACTTTTTCAGGGGCATGTGTGCATTGAGTTTGCACAAGTGGCTTGCTTGTCAAGTGAGTCTTGAAGTGCCCCCAACCTTCGACGAAAGTCGATCAAGGAGTCAGATATGAAACGCAACCCAATCTCCAGTATTTCTGTTTATCTGCCGCGCGCAGCCGCCCTGACATTGGCTGCAGCGCTGGCAGGTCCGGCCGTGTTTGCGCAGGGCCTTGGCATCGGTGTGGGTACCGGGCTTGGCCTGGGCGTGACGGTGGGCCCAAATGTCAACATTGATGCGGGTGTGCGCGCAAATGCGAGCGGGTCTGCAGGTGCTGATTCGGGCTCGTCTGCCAATGGCAGTGCTGGCGCCAATACCGGTGTGAATACTGGCGTGAATGCCGGCGTAAATGCCGGCGGTAGTGTTGACAGCAATGCGCAGGGCAATGTCTCTGGCGCTGCCGGTAGCACGGCGCGCGCGGCGTCCAGGGCGGCCAGCCGCACCGGCAAGGCCCTTAAAAATGGAGCCAAGCGCAGTTATGAGGGCATTAACAACAGTGCGGCAGGCGGCCTGCAGGGTGGCGCGCAGGCTGATGTCAGGGGAGCTGGCAGCATCAACACGGGCCAATAAACAGGCTGGTATGTGACCGCGGCCTCTATTTGGGTCGCGGCCGCATAAGTTTTTTATCTGGTACTGAAAGCGTTCCGGCTCGCAGCGCCTTGACTGCATTGGCGACGGCGCTGGCAACGTTGCGAACTTCTGCCTGCACGGCTTTGTCTGCGTCCAGCGCGTCGTGGCTGGTGGCGTAGGGCTCGTAATAGCCAATGAAACGGTCGAGTCTGGCCTGGGTGCCAGCGTCAATCAGGCCCATCCAGTCGAGCCAGTCGCATAAAGAGCGGCGTGCGCCTTCAATGCCCGCCACATCACCATGCACCACCACGCCGTAGGTGCGGCCGCTCAAATGTTTGGGATAGCCCCAGCCTTTCAACTCAAGCGCTTTGGCTGCAGCGGGGTCTTTGCCGCGCGTGGTGGTCGGGTCAGGGTTGCCGCCGTCAGCGCAAACCAGCCGATCAACCATGAGTTTTAGCGGGCTGGGCGACTGATACCAGTGCACAGGTGTCAGGATGATCACGCCATGGGCGGAAACCCAGCGCTCATAAATTTCGGCCATCCAGTCACTGGTCTGGCCCTGGGCGTGGTTGGGGTAACAGCTGCACGGCCAGTGGCATAGCGGCATGGCGGTTGACACGCATCCCTTGCAGGGGTGAATGTTCAGGTTATAGCTTGAGGTGAGCAGGCTCAGGTCGAGTACATCAACCTCAATGCCTGCCTTGGTGAGCACGGTTTTTGCCGCATGGGTCAGTCGCCAGGTTTTGGAGATTTCTCCGGGGCAGGTGCCGTCATTGCGTGGTGAACCGCAGACCAGCAGCACGCGCGATGCCGTCGATGGCTTGCTCCACGCGGTTTGTGCCTTTTTAAGCGCGGCGCGAGTTTGCAGCCATTCCACAGACATGTCGTAGTCAGGGTCGGCAAAGGCAGGCCCTGCCTTTCGGGTTATGGGTGCCTTGCGGCCCTCAAGGTAGGCGTCCCAGGCGATGTCTTCAACTCGGGCCAGAGCCTCGCCTTCCGCCTTGAAAGCCGGGTCCATGAACGATTGCATAAAGCGTTTGTGAAACACGGTGCGCGACAAGACGGCGGGCGCCTGGCCTTTTCGAACGGTGGGGGCTTTGGTCATGCCGCCAGTTTAGTAAGCAGAGATTGGCACAAAGGCCGCTTTGGAAAACGTCCTACGCCTGATTGCGCTGGTGTCTGAAGACGGCGCTATGCTGTGAGCCTGGCGACTGCCCCAACGCCTGGCACCCATTAAAAAAGGAAACCACCATGCTCCGCCCGCTGCTTGACGACGCCCACATTCACCCCGCCATTCATGACAAGGTAGCCACGCACCAGCAGGCCATCGTACAAGAGGTGCAAACCGCGGTAGCAACACATGCCGTGGTGGTGGTGGGTATGGGCACTAACCCGTTCGTAAAAAAGGCGCGCAGGGCGCTTGATGCGGCGGGCGTGACCCACCATTACCTTGAATACGGCAACTACCTCAAGCTGTGGCGCGAACGCAATGCGCTGAAAATGTGGACCGGCTGGCCAACGCTGCCCATGGTTTTTGTACGCGGCACGCTGGTGGGCGGTGCGACTGACCTGGACAAACTCATCGCCAGCGGTGAGCTGAAGGCTTTGCTGGCGACCTGAAAAAGGCCCGCACCTGTGCCTTGAACGCGCTGGGTGCAGGCCTTGTTGGCGCTTATTGGCTGGCCGCCGTTTGAGCCGTTAGAGCCGTTAGGGCCGCTAGAGCCGCTAAAGCCGCTAAAGCCGTTTTTGCCCTTTGATTTTGGGGCGGGTCAGCCTTTTTGACCACTGTAGCCACCGTGGCCACCGTGGCCGCGGTGGCCATGATGACCACGCTTGGCATGCTCGGCATCAAATACTTTTTGCTGCTCTGGGTTCAGGGCGGCGTAAAGCGTCTTGGTGGCGTCGCCGCGTTTGTCCATCGCCGCGTTCATTTGGGTCATGCGTTCCGTCCGCATGGCGCGCATTTTGTCGATGCGCTGCGGCGTTGGGAGCTTCTCAAACTCGGCGCGCTGCTCGGGTGTGGGGCGGGCGCCGTGTGCCGGGGGTTGCATGGCGGCGGTAAAGGTGGTCCATGCGCCTTCCTGGGCGGGCGTGATCTTGAGCTTGGCCTTCATGTCGGCCTGGCGTTTGGCAATCCAGGCCTGCATTTTTGCCGGGTCGTGTCTGCCCATATGATCGCTCCGCTCACTTCGCATGCCTGTGGCTGGGGTGCCTGCAGATGGTGCAGTGGGCGCGCCCTGCGCCATGGCGCTGGCGCCAAGAGTAGCCATCAGACCGGCAAGAACGAGGCTGTTGAAGGAGGCAGAGGGTTTGCGAGCGAATTTCATGAAGAGCTTCCTTTCGAGAAGGCGCCTGATCAGGGGAATCCGACGATCCGGACACTTGACTCTGGCTTCAGGTTGGAGGCAAGTTTGGCTGTGGCTTGTATAGCCGCCATTACGGGGCGGTGATGGTTTGTAAAGTTTGGTTAAAGGCTGGTGATTTGCGGTGGCGCAGGTGCTGGCCGGTTTGGTACAGTGGTGGCAGGGAAAAGGCCTGGTTTTCATATAAAAAACCACCGTAGCCCATGTTTTACGGGTTTAAGTAGCTATATAAATCATAGCAACGTTTTACCTGTTGCTGCTCGCAGCAGCCCAAAGCGGGGGCGCATGGCCCGCCGTCTGCAACCCTTCCATTCAACATTCAAAAGGCTTTTAGTGTTTAAAAACGTGATGGTGTATCGCATCGGGCCCGCGTGGGCAATGTCTCTGGAGCAGCTGGAGGCCAATTTGCAGGGCGCGCCTTTTGTGGAGTGCGGTTTGACGCAAGAAAAATCAGTCGGCTGGACGTCACCGCGCGGCGAAGTCAATGGTGCGCTCGTCGAATCCATAGGCGGGCAGTGGCTGCTCAAGCTGATGCTTGAAAGCAAGGCCGTGCCTGGCTCGGTGATCAACCGCAAGGTGAAAGAGCGGGTCACGCAGATTGAAGTCGCAACAGGCCGCAAGCCGGGCAAAAAGGAAACCCGCGAGCTCAAAGACGAGGCCAGGCTTGAACTGTTGCCGATGGCGTTTACCAAGCAGGGCGCGGTACTGGTGTGGATAGACCCCACCGCGCGCCTGCTGGTGATTGACGCTGCCAGCCAGGGCAAGGCAGACGAGGTGCTGACCTGCCTGGCCAAGGCTATGGACGGCCTGGGCGCGATGCTGCTGCAAACCAGCATTTCACCCGTGGCAGCAATGTCTGACTGGCTTTTGAGCCAGGAGCCGCCAGCCGGTTTCAGCATTGACCGCGAATGCGAGCTCAAGGCGGCCGATGATTCAAAAGCCGTGGTGCGCTATTCGCGCCATGCGCTGGACATTGAAGAAGTGCAGCAGCACATCACGCAGGGCAAGCTGCCCACCCGCCTGGCCATGACCTGGCAAGGCCGCGTGTCCTTCATGTTGACTGACACCTTGCAGATCAAAAAGCTGAGCTTTGTTGAGGGCGTGTTTCAGGACGATGCTTCGAGCAGCAAGGACGACCGCTTTGATGCCGATGCCGCCATTGCCACGGGCGAGATCCGCAAGCTGCTACCGGACTTGCTGGAGTCGCTGGGGGGTGAGATGGCTATTGGGACGGCAGCGCCGGCCGATTCGACGGTGGCTGTGGCAAGCTCAGCAGACGACGCACCGTTTTAACAGGCGATTTGCGGCCGCTTGCGGTGCGGTCCGGTTTGCTTACAATGGTTCCAGCTTGTCGGGGTGCCCTAATGTCTGGGCTGAGATCACTTTTCAGAAAGTGAGACCCGCTGAACCTGATCGGGCCCACATCATGTCGGCAACCCGCGTAGGGAACAACGCTTTTGGCTCCCGGATTCCTTTTGCACAAGGGATTGGGCTCTCCAGGCAGGCTTTCCTTCCTGCATTAACGGAGACCCGCCATGGCAAAAACCTCATTGACTGTTGACACCGCTGACCTTACGAGCCGCATCACGCGCACGCCTTTTCCGGGCTCGCGCAAGATCTATATTGAGGGCTCGCGCCCCGACATTCGCGTACCGTTTCGTGAGGTGTCGCTGACCGACACACTGGTGGCTGAAGGCACAAACACCCGCCGCGAAGCCAACCCGCCGCTGCGTTTGTTTGACGCATCGGGCGTGTACACCGACCCGGACGTGGCGATTGACGTCACACGCGGCCTGCAGCCCCTGCGCGGCGCGTGGATCAACGAGCGGCAAGACACGGAAGCCTTGCCAGGCATCAGCAGCGCTTACGGTCGTGAGCGTTTGAACGACCCGGCCTTGAGCGACTTGCGCATGGCGCACGCACCCGTACCGCGCCGTGCCAAAGCGGGTATGAACGTGTCGCAAATGCACTATGCACGCAAGGGCATCATCACCCCCGAGATGGAATACATTGCCATCCGTGAGAACCTGGTGCGTGCCCAGCTCGCCGAGCGCCTGGCCACCGAGCGTGTGCCCAAGCGTGGCCATTCGTTTGGCGCATCCATTCCGCAGCAGATCACGCCCGAGTTTGTACGCGATGAAGTGGCTCGCGGCCGTGCCGTAATCCCGAACAACATCAACCACCCCGAGAGCGAGCCGATGATCATTGGCCGCAACTTTTTGATCAAGGTCAATGCCAACATTGGTAATTCAGCGGTCACGTCGAGTATTGAGGAAGAAGTTGACAAGCTGGTCTGGTCGATTCGCTGGGGCGCAGACACCGTGATGGATTTGTCGACCGGCGACAATATTCATGAGACGCGTGAATGGATTTTGCGCAATTCGCCCGTGCCGATTGGTACGGTGCCGATTTACCAGGCGCTGGAAAAAGTCAATGGCAAGGCCGAAGACCTGACCTGGGAAATCTTTAGAGACACATTGATCGAGCAGGCCGAGCAGGGCGTGGACTATTTCACCATCCACGCGGGCGTTCGGCTGGCCTATGTGCCGCTGACGGCGAACCGCTTGACGGGCATTGTTTCGCGCGGCGGCTCGATCATGGCCAAGTGGTGTTTGTCGCACCACAAAGAGAGCTTTTTGTACGAGCATTTTGAAGACATCTGCGAGATCATGAAGGCTTATGACATCTGCTTTTCCCTTGGTGATGGCCTGCGCCCCGGCTCAATTGCCGACGCGAACGACGAAGCGCAATTTGCCGAGCTGCACACGCTGGGCGAGCTCACGCAGATTGCCTGGAAGCATGACGTGCAGGTGATGATTGAAGGCCCTGGCCATGTGCCGCTGCAGCTGGTCAAAGAAAACGTCGAGAAGCAATTGGAAGCCTGTTTTGAAGCACCGTTCTACACGCTTGGCCCGCTGATTACCGACATCTCGCCGGGCTACGACCATATTTCGTCAGCCATGGGCGCAGCCAATATCGGCTGGTACGGTACGGCGATGCTTTGCTATGTAACACCCAAGGAACATTTGGGGCTGCCGAACCGTGATGACGTCAAGCAGGGCCTGATAGCCTACAAGATTGCGGCGCACGCAGGCGACCTGGCCAAGGGCTACCCCGGTGCGCAGATGTGGGACAACGCGGTGTCAAAAGCACGCTTTGAATTCCGTTGGGAAGACCAGTTTCGTCTGGCGATTGACCCGGACACGGCAATGGCTTATCACGACGAAACCCTGCCCAAGGAGAATGCCAAGGTCGCACATTTCTGTTCGATGTGCGGGCCGAAGTTCTGCTCGATGAAGATCTCGCAGGAGGTGCGCGAGTTTGCACGCCTGAATCCGTCCACGACGACCCTGGCCCCTGCCGCCGGTGTTATTCAGATCAAACAGATTGATAGCGGGTTTGAAGAGAAGGCGAAAGAGTTTCGCGAGGGCGGGAGCGAGATTTACTCCTGACATGGGTACTCCTCATATTGGCATAGCAGGCGCAGGCCTTGCCGGTCGTACGCTTGCGTGGCGTCTGGCCAGGGCGGGTGCCAGAGTCAGCCTGTTTGATGCGAAGGGCCGTGACGACCTCAGTAGCGCGTCGCAAACCGCCGCCGCCATGCTGTCGCCCCTGGCCGAACTGGCCGTATCCGACGATGCGGTGTTTGAGCTGGGCCAGCGCTCCATGCAGTTGTGGCCACAGTGGATTGCCGAGCTTGCTGAGTATTCAGGGCAGCCGGTTTACTTCAGGCAGGACGGCACGCTGGTGGTGGCGCATGCGCAGGACCAGAGCTCGCTGGAGCATTTCACTCGCTTGCTGAATCACAAGCTGCCTGATGCTGCAAAAAACCAGGTGCAAACACTGGATGCATCGGCTCTGGGAAGCGTGGAGCCTGCACTTGCAGGACGCTTTGCTGGCGGGCTGTACCTGCAGGGTGAAGGCCAATTGGCTAACGACCAGTGGATGGCGGCGCTGGCGCTTGAGGTGGATCGTCTGGGCGTGCAATGGCATGAAGGCCAGGCGGTTGATCGCATTGAAGCGCACGCCATTGGTTGTGCAGGCAAAACGCACGCGGTTGACGTGGCGGTTGATGCGCGTGGTGTTGGCAGCAAGGCGGCATGGCCGCAATTGCGCGGCGTACGCGGCGAGGTCTTGCGGGTTGAATGTGAGGGCGTGAGCCTGCAGCGCCCGGTACGGCTGATGCACCCCCGCTATCAGCTGTATGTTGCGCCGCGCCCTGGCAATCAGTTTGTGGTGGGCGCAACCGAGCTCGAATCTGAAGACGCTGGCCCTGTCACCGTGCGTTCAGTGCTGGAACTCGCCAGTGCGCTGCACAGCCTGCACCCGGCTTTTGGTGAGGCACGCGTGCTGCGCATGAGCGCCGCGCTGCGCCCTGCACTCGACGACCACCGCCCGGCCATCAGCCAGCGTGACGGTGTGTGGCACATCAACGGGCTGTACCGGCATGGCTATTTGTGTGCGCCTGCACTTGTTGATGGCCTGGCCCATAGATTTTTAGAGGGATCAAAATGACCGTCATGACCACTTTTGAAATTTCCCTGAACGGCAAGCGCATTGAGACCGATGCCGCCAGTTTGCAGGCCCTGTTGCTGGCCCAGGCCTACGATTTGAAAAGCGCTTTTGCCTGCGCCATCAACAACACTTTTGTACCGCGCCAGCAGTGGCCTGAGCGCAGGCTTGAAGCTGGGGATCGCATTGATGTTGTGACCCCTATCACCGGGGGATGAGATGAACACGACAACATCTGCATCCATCGCGCATGGCAAGCCCTGGACTGTGGCGGGCACCACATTACAGAGCCGGTTTTTTCTGGGTACGTCGCACTACCCGTCACCGCAGGTATTGAGCGATGCCGTGGCTGCCAGCGGGACCGAAGTACTCACGGTAGGCCTGCGCCGCCTGCAGCCTGAAAGCGGCGGCGGCAACAGTTTCTGGCAGCGGGTGCAGGCCATGAAGTGCCATATATTGCCCAACACCGCTGGTTGCCACACGGCTGAAGAAGCCATTACCCTGGCGCAAATGGCGCGAGAGATTTTTGACACCGCGTGGATCAAGCTCGAAGTGATTGGCGACGACTACACCCTGCAGCCCGATACCCATGCCACTTTGCAGGCGGCAACGGTCTTGGCCAAAGATGGTTTTGCAGTGTTTGCCTACACCACCGACGACCTGGTGATAGCGCAAAAGCTGCGCGATGCCGGTTGCGCCGCCGTGATGCCCTGGGCGGCACCGATTGGCACCGGGCGCGGGCCGCTTAACCCCTACGCACTTGAAACCTTGCGCCGCCGCCTGCCCGATGTGGTGCTGGTGGTTGATGCTGGCCTGGGCAGACCGTCGCATGCAGCTGCCGTGATGGAGCTGGGCTTTGATGCCGTGCTGCTGAACACCGCAGTAGCGCAGGCTGGTGACCCGGTACGCATGGCACGTGCATTTGCCGATGGCGTGGCCGCCGGCCGTGCGGCCTATGAGTCCACCCCGATGCCAGAGCGCGCTGCGGCGCAGGCGTCGACTTCGACGGTAGGCATGCCGTTTTGGCATTCTTCTTAAAACTGTCATTGCGGACCTGATCCGGGAGCCATGACTCCGAATCCCGGCTCATGGATTGCGGATCAGGTCCGCAATGACAAGAAAAAATCAGATCACCATGAACATAAATCCTTTCGCCCCAACCATCGCCCCCATCGGCTTTTACCCCGTAGTTCCCACAGCTGACTGGGTTGAGCGCCTGCTGGGCTGGGGCGTTCGCACCATCCAGTTGCGCATCAAGTCTGCAGACCACAGCCCGGCAGATATTGCACTGCAGGTGCGCGCAGCGGTTGAAGCGGGCCGCGCGGTGCCCGGTGCGCAGGTGTTTATCAATGACCACTGGCAGCTGGCGCTGGCTGCAGGTGCTTACGGCGTGCATTTGGGCCAGGAAGACCTTGACACGGCAGATATCGAGGCGCTGCGCAGCGCTGGCCTGCGCCTGGGCCTGAGCACCCACACCCCCGCCGAGCTGGCTCGCGCCAAAGCCGTGCAACCCAGCTACCTTGCCATTGGCCCGATTTACCCGACCACACTCAAAGTGATGCCATACGACGCGGTTGGGCTTGAGCGGCTGAAGTTGTGGGCACCGCAGGCCGCGCCGTATCCAGTCGTTGCCATAGGCGGTATTTCGCTGGAGCACATGGCTGGAGTGATGGCCTGCCTCAGCGGTCAGAACGATGGTGTGGCGGTGGTTAGTGCGGTGACCTTGGCGGCGGACCCGGAGCAGGCCAGCCTGGCAGGATTGAAGCTGGCGGTCATGCCTGCGCGCCAGGGTAGCTGAGATACTGGCGCAGCCGTTACCGGCACTGGCTTTAAGCTTGCGCGGTCTCGCGACAGATGTTGATCTGCATCAAGGCGGCCGGGGTAAAAACCGGCCATCCTCAAGGCATGCGTGCTGTTATCCCACACCCAGCAATTGGCATCATCCTTGACGAGCATGCCGCGTTGTCATCGGTACTGCGTTCTGTGCTGCTGATGATGAACCGTGGCCCGGGCGACAACCCGGAACGGTTTTTTGACGTCATGCGTGCCATGCTTTTTTACATCGACGAGTTTCCAGAGCGCCTGCATCACCCCAAAGAGTCTGACCTGCTGTTTCCGCGGCTGGCCCGCGCCGCCCCGGAACTGATGCCCGTGATCGCCAGGCTTGAGGCCGAACACATGCGCGGTGAAGGCAGAATCCGCGAGTTGCAGCACCTGCTGCTTGCCTGGGAACTGCTTGGAGAGATACGCCGAACTGAATTTGCAGAAGCCGCGCAAAACTACGTCAGCTTCTACCTTGAACATATGCGCATTGAAGAGACGCAGTTACTGCCGGTCGCCAAAACCGCTCTGTCTGAAAGCGACTGGGCATTTTTGGACGCGGAGTTTGAACGCAGCCGTGACCCGCTTGCCGGTGGCAGTTACGACCCCTGCTACGACCGCCTGTTTACCCGCATCCTTACGAAGGCACCAGCGCCTATAGGCGTGGGAGCAGAGTAGAAAGAAGTGGTCTGCCAGGCACGGGGCGGGCTATTTTTAAATCAAAACAGCCCGAAGCCCATGTTTTTCGGCTAGATGTTGCTACTATTTAGATAGCGATAGGTAGTCGGTGTAGCCCTCAGCGCCACCGCCGTACCAGGTGGCCTTGTTGCTTTCGGCAAAGGGTGCACCAGCTCGCAGGCGTTCAACCAGGTCCGGGTTACCGATGTAGGGGCGGCCAAATGCGACCAGGTCTGCGCCGTCGGCAAGGGCTTGCTCTGCCAGTGGTTTGTCGAGCCCGTTGTTGACCATCCATGCGCCCTTGCCACCTGCGATGCGGTAGGCGGCCTTGAGCGCGGCGTAGTCAAACGGGCGGTCTGGCAGTTCACGCGGTCCGCCGGTTGCCCCTTCGATGATGTGGATATAAGCCAGGTTTAGCGTGGCCAGCTCGCGCACCACGTAGTCAAACAGGGGCTGCGGGTCAGCGTCATAGGCATCGTTTGCGAGCGTGACGGGCGACAGGCGAATGCCGGTTTTGCCGCCGCCGATGGCACTGGTGACTGCGCGCGTTACTTCCAGTAGCAGACGGGCGCGGTTTTCAATGCTGCCGCCGTAGTCGTCTTCACGGTGGTTGGAGCCGCTTTTCAAAAACTGGTCCAGCAGGTAGCCG
>JANOCP010000415.1:0-2220 GCA_031412235.1 Polaromonas sp. | reverse complement strand
CTGCTATTGTTTTTATAGTTTGAAGTGTTTTTGGCGGCGGGTTGCCACAGCTCCAGCAGGTCACGCAGGTCAATCAGCACCCTTTCGGCGATCTCGGCCAGCAGCTGGCGCTTGAGCGCGCCATCGGGCAACAGGCTCCACAGCGGGCGAGCATTGCTGGCCATGTGGGCGCGGCCTTCCGCGGTGTCAAGGTCGCAGCCTTCAGCCGCGGCTTCCAGCATGAATTTGCTCAGTGGCACTGCCTTGTTGACATAGGCCGCAAAGCCGTCCTTGCCATGCTCGCGAATATAGCTGTCAGGGTCATGCTCGGAAGGCAGAAACAAAAACTTGACGGTGCGCACATCGGTGGCAAAGGGCAGGGCGGCATCCAGCGCCTTGCGCGCAGCCCGGCGGCCCGCGCCATCACCATCAAAGCTGAAAACCACTGAATCGGTAAAGCGAAACAGCTTTTGCACGTGCTCGGCGGTGCAGGCCGTGCCCAGCGTGGCAACAGCATTGGCAAAGCCCATTTGCGCCAGCGCCACCACATCCATATAGCCTTCGGTAACCAGCGCATAGCCGTGCTCGCGCAGGGCGGTGCGCGCTTCAAACAGGCCATAAAGTTCGCGACCCTTGCTGAACACCGGGGTTTCGGGCGAATTCAGGTATTTGGGCTTTTCATCACTTAAAACCCGCCCACCAAAGCCTATGCATTCACCCTTGACGTTGCGAATCGGAAACATCACCCGGTCACGAAAGCGGTCATAGCGCTTGGCCTCGCCTTGCGCGTTTTCTTCACCCGGTTCACCGGTAATGACCAGGCCGCTTTCCACCAGCAGCGGGTCGTTGTAGTCCGCAAACACACTCGCCAGGCTGCGCCAGCCTTCGGGTGCATAGCCAAGTCCAAAAGTCTTTGCAATCTCGCCCGACAGGCCCCGGCCCTTGAAGTAGTTGATGGCTTTTTCAGAACCACGCAGGTGCTTGATGTAGGCCAGCCCAGCCTTTTCAAGCACGCTGGTCAGGGTGGCCTGCTGCTCACGCATCTGGGCGGCTTTGGCGCGGTCTTGTGGCGAAACGTCGTCCTCAGGCACCTGCAGGCCGTATTGCTGCGCCAGGTCCTTGACGGCCTCGATAAACGTCATGCCCCCATGGTCCATCAAAAAGCTGATGGCATTGCCGTTTTTGCCGCAGCCAAAGCAGTGATAGAACTGCTTGGCCGGGCTGACACTGAACGAAGGTGACTTTTCGCCATGAAACGGGCAAAGCCCCATGAAGTTGGCGCCGCCTTTTTTAAGCTGCACATAGCGGCCGACGATGTCAACCACATCGGCACGGGCCAGCAATTCCTGGATAAATGTTTGGGGGATTGACACCGGTATATTGTGCCTTCAGGCTGGATACCGTTCATTAGCAAGGGGAGCAACTCGCAAGTCGGGTTACGCTTTGCAAACCACGCCTCGCCGACTTAGGCGCAGGTGGCAAATGAGTTTGTTGTAAAGATTAAAAAATGAAAAAATTTCTTCGGCTTTTTTGCCTCTTGGGCCTGAGTCTTGGCTTGGTTGCTTGTGTTGGGGGTACGGTTGGCAATCAAGCATCGCAGGCTGACTACTTGCCTGGTGGGTATTGGAATTACGCGTGGGGTATTTCGCAAAGTAAGGAAGATTTTGCCAATATCGATAGAGCGCAGTCTGAATATTCACCTTACGCTAAACAGCGATGGTGGATAGATTTGCAACCAACAAGCAGAGCAGGTGCCAACATGATTGGCCTGCAGGCGTATTACCCACTGCATGTCCGCTGGAAACTAAAAGACGGAAGGGAATTCATTCTTGAAGATATCGATGTGCGCGCGATCATGCGCGAGTATTTCAAAACAAACGATATCAAGCTGCCATGGCAAAGGGAGGGTCGCACTAAATTAGAGTCGAGTGATTTTGATCCATTACTAACTCACGCAGTCAAGGACGATAGCTTGATCATTAAGTGGGTGATACGAACTAACAGCACCCCGATTGCACAACGCTTCCTCCCCTCCGGGGCGGCTACCAAGTGGGACACTAGCAATGAGGAATATCTCGTTATAGCAATCCCTGGCCGACTTACAAGCGGCATCGACTTCAACAAAACATACGAATCACGGAAATAGGCGGAGTAAACGCAGAACGGTATTTACGGAAATCCCTTGAATTCACCTTGGGCGTTCGTCCTGTCATAGCGTCTGCTTCTACGGAATACCCACGT
>JANOCP010000414.1:0-4089 GCA_031412235.1 Polaromonas sp. | reverse complement strand
CAGCTTGTCATAGGCAATGACGCTGCCGCCGCGCAGCGTCACGGTTTTTTTGGCGGTGTCGATGTTGTCGGCAAAGTCCTTGACGACGGTAACGCCGTGGTTTTTGCCCAGCCCTGCGTACGAAGTGGTCAAAAAATCAATTTGCTTGACGCCGCTGACGACCAGGTTGGACATGGGGCACGACACAAACGCGTCTTGCGGCTCGATCAGCACCACATCAATTTTGTAGTCAGACAGCAGACGAACGTATTTGGCCGCCGTAGCGCCGCCGTAGCCGCCGCCAATGACCACCACTTTGGCTTTGGATGGGATGCCTGCCGTACTGGCGCAACCGTACAGGCCCGCAGCGCCCAGCAGGCTGAAGGCGGCCGATGATTGCAGAAAGGCGCGGCGTTTGAAATCAGGTGTTGTGTTCATGGTGGGGCCTTATTTTTTTTGTGCTGCAAAGTAGGTGGCCAGCACCTCAATTTGCGCATCGCTGTAGCCCTTGCTGAGCTGATGCATGATGGTTGCAGGCCGGGTACCGGCCTTGAAAGCCTTCATCTGCGCAATCGTGTAGGCCTTGTCCAGCCCGGCAATCGATACCACGCTTGAGCCCTCAACCGCCTTGCCGTTGGTGCCGTGGCAGTTGGCGCAGGTAGCGGCAAGGCTTTTGACGTACAGCGCTTCTTTTGCGGCGTCGCCTTGCGCATGCGCCAGCGGGCTGAGCGCAAGGCAAAACAAGGCATGGCCTGCAATAGTGGTGATTTTCATGACTTCTCCGTGTGGTTTTTCTCTGTCAGCAATTTAACGCCGGACGCTCCGGCACCTATAGGGAGTATCCAGTACCCCCATGGCCGCGCACAGGGTTTCGTTCGAATCATTTGAAATGTGCTTATTCCAAAATTATGGCTAGCAGGCTGCGCATCAAGCGGTTCTCAAACCATCAGGTCAGGCTGCGTCACCGCTTCGTCGTTCGGGCGCTGCACCAGGGCTGCCATGGGGCGACCATAGATGCGGCGAATACGCTCGGCCAGGGGCGGATGCGAGTCCAGCCAACCCGCCTCGGCAAGGCTGCCCACCAGCAGCATGTGCTGCACCGACGGGTGCAGCGCGCGCGATGGCCCTTCGCCCTGCTGCCCGGCCACCTTGCGCAGCACGCCGCCCAGGCCTTCTTTGCTGCGGGTGAACTGCACCGCCCGCGCATCCGCCAAAAACTCGCGCTGGCGCGACACCGCCGCCTTCAGCGCCCGCCCGGCCAGCCAGCCCAGCGAGCCCGTGGCCTTGATGGCAAAGCCGGGCAAGGCCAGCACCGAGCGATTGCGCATGTCGTCAACCTCGCACATGCTTTTGCCGAGGTTAAAAATCATCTCCAGCCCGTAGACCATGCCCGCCAACCGCATGTTCAGGCGTGTGTCGCCTTCACGAATATGACTAAACTCATGCGCCACCAGGCCCTGCAGTTCGTCGCGCGTCAGCTGGTCAAGCGCGCCGCGGGTGACGGCCACCACGGCGTCATCTTCGTCCCAGCCGCAGGCAAAAGCGTTAATGCTGTCGATGCGGTCAAGCACCATGGGCGTGGGCGGCTTCATGCTGGCGGCAATCGCCAGCTCGCCGACGATGTTGCAAAATTTTTGCTCTGACTCACGGCTGGCAGGCCAGGCCTCACGCGCGCCCACGCGCCGCGCCAGCTTTTCGCCGCCACCATCCAGCGCCGAGGTCTCCAGCCACCAGCCGCCCAGCACAAACACCAGCGTCATCACGGTATTGACCGTGAAAAAGTACGCCGGATAACCACTACCCACCGGCCAAAGCACGCGCCACGTCACCGCCAAAGCCAGGTTAACCGCCAGCACCAGGCCAAGCACCGTCAGCGCAAACAGCAGCAGCAGCCGCGTGGTTTGCGCGCGGGCGTTTTCCTGGTGCTCAAAAAAGCGCATGGCTCAATCCAGACCGCGTGCAGCTATCCACCTTCTTTAGAGCTGGATTTGAACTGCCTGCCGTTCAGCCGCGTTTTCAGTCGCCCGCAGCATGGCCGAAGGCTCAAAGCTGAACACACGCGCGATCAGTAGCGCCGGAAACTGCCCCTGCGCATTGTTGTAGTCAAGCACGGCATCGTTGTAGGCCTGCCGGGCAAAAGCAACCTTGTTTTCAGTGCTGGTCAGTTCTTCACTCAGTTCGCGAATGGTTTGGTCGGCCTTCAGCTCGGGGTAGGCCTCAGCCACCGCAAACAGGCGCCCCAGCGAGCCGTCGAGCGCCTGCTCGGCTACCGACAAAGCCACTACAGCCCCAGCATTGGCCGGGCGGCTGCGCACCGCGTCGCTGGCAGTTCTGGCCTGGTTGCGTGCGGTAATCACGGCTTCAAGCGTGGCTTGCTCATGCTGCAGGTACTTTTTGGCGGCTTCGACCAGGTTGGGAATCAGGTCGTAGCGGCGCTTGAGCTGCACGTCAATTTGCCCAAATGAATTGGCAATCACGTTTTTAAGCCGCACCAGGCGGTTGTAAGCGCCCACTGACCAAAAAATCAGCAGGGCCAGTACAGCAATCAAAACCAGTGTTTGGGATGACATGGGAAATCCTCCGGGGGGTTATGTTGGCGCGGGTTTTTGTTGCCGCGAGGTTAACTGGTTTTATCCATTGTCTGCAACACCGGCCGGCTGGCCGCATGCCCAATGCGCCCGCTATCATCCCCAAGATGCACGACGCCGCCCTGCCCCCAGTTGATACAAACCCGGCCACCGACCCGGCCAGCGCCTTCATAGCCCGCTGGCAGGGTGTGCCTGCCAGTGAGCTGTCTACCGCGCAAAGCTTTGTACGCGAATTGTGTGAGCTGCTGGGCGTACCCGTGCCGCACCCCACGCCAGACCAAAGCTATATGTTTGAGCGGCCGATTATCTTTAGCCATGGCGACGGCAGCACCAGCGACGGCCGGATTGACTGCTACCGGCACGGCCACTTTGTACTGGAGGCCAAAAAGCTCAAGGCGGCCAGCCACACCCGGGGCTTTGACGACGCCCTGCTACGCGCCCGTGCCCAGGCCGAGGGCTATGCCCGCGCCCTGCCCGCCACTGAAGGCCGCCCGCCGTTTTTACTGGTAGTTGACGTAGGTACGGTGATTGAGCTGTACAGCGAGTTCACCCGCAGCGGCGCAACCTATGTGCCTTTTCCAGACCCGCGCAGCCACCGTATTGCGCTGGCCGAGCTTGCCAAACCCGAGGTTCGCGCCCGCCTGCGCCTGATATGGACCGACCCGCTGGCGCTTGACCCGGCGCGGCTAAGCGCCCGCATTACCCGCGAGGTAGCCGCGCAGCTGGCTGAGCTGGCCCGGTCGCTTGAGCAATCGGGCCACCGCGCTGACCACGTTGGGGCATTTTTAACCCGCAGTTTGTTCAGCATGTTTGCCGAAGACGTTGAGCTGCTGCCCAAGGGCAGCTTTTTAAAGCTGCTGCAAAACCACAAGACTGAGCCGCGTGCGCTGCAAGGCATGTTGCAGGCGCTGTGGACCGATATGGACCACGGCGGGTTTTCAGTGGCGCTGGCGACCCAAATCCTGCGGTTTAATGGCAAATTGTTCAAGCAGCCCATGCAAGACGGCTATTCACTGCTACTAAATAGTGAGCAGATTGAGCGCCTGATCAGCGCCGCCAAAGCCAACTGGCGTGAAGTCGAGCCCGCCATTTTTGGCACCCTGCTCGAACGCGCCCTGAGCCCCACCGAGCGCCACGCCCTGGGCGCGCACTACACGCCGCGTGCCTATGTAGAACGGCTGGTGTTGCCCACGGTGGTTGAGCCCCTGCGCGCTGACTGGGCCAATGTGCAGGCCGCAGCCGTGCTGCTGGCCAGCGAGGCGGCTGAACTGACCGGCAAGGCGCATGAGCAAAAAATGCTGGAGGCACGCACCGAGATACGCAAGTTTCACCACCAGTTGTGCAGCTTGCGCGTGCTTGACCCCGCCTGCGGTAGCGGAAATTTTTTGTACGTGACGCTGGAGCATTTAAAGCGCCTTGAAGGCGAAGTCATCAACCAGCTGGAAGCCTTTGGTGAAACCCAAAGCAGCCTGGGCCTTGAAGGCCAAACCGTGACCCCGCAGCAACTGCTGGGCATAGAACT
>JANOCP010000413.1:0-5605 GCA_031412235.1 Polaromonas sp. | reverse complement strand
GGTTACCTGTTTGTCAAGCTCGGATGTGAGCCAGCTCCTCTGCTGCTCGGCTTTATTCTGGGCCCGATGATGGAGGAAAACCTGCGCCGCGCGCTGCTGCTTTCCCGTGGTGACTGGAGCGTATTTGTGACGCGCCCCCTGTCTGCTGGCCTGTTGGGGGCTGGGTTGCTGCTGCTGATTATTGTGCTGCTACCCTCGATCAAGAATAAACGGCAAGAAGCCTTCGTCGAGGACTAGTCTTCCCGAACGCCAGACGCGATCATCTTGCGTTTACTTCCCTGAAAACGGCGCCTTCTGGTGCCGTTTTTTTTCGCTGCCAGAATAGGGGAACTGCATTTATTTGGACCCACCTACCCTTATGTCGCCCAAGTTTCAAATTTCCCAGTACCCCAGCCGCGCTGCGCTGCACAACGAAATACATGCCCGCCCGCCAGAATCCATGGAGGCACCGCTGGCTATTTCGCATGTGGTCATGTTGTGTGACAGCGCACAGCGCGAGGCGAGTCGCCAGCACGTCGCGGCCTTGCTTCGCAACCACCATCTGCCTCAACCGGATGCACATTCAACGCACATGCGCATGGATGTTGGCCTGTTTCGCATCCGGTGGGAACTGCATACCGAGTTCGTAAGCTACACCTTCGCCCGGCCACTTGAGCCCCAGGCCCTCGTCCGGATCGCACGCGATCGCGAGCCGCTGACTGCCAGCGATGTTGTTCCCCAGGACTGGTTGGCTGGGCTGCCTGGCCAGTGTCTGAGCAGCATGCATCTCTGGGTCTTGCCGCAGTCGCCCACCACCCGGCAGGAGTTGGTCAAGCACTTGCTACATGAAGACACACTGGTAGGGGCTTGCGTGGCCGACGAGCAGGGGGAAGTGTTTACCGACTTTGCCATTCACGCTGACGGTTTTTCGCGCATGGTGCTGTTTGCCGCCAACGGTCCTGGTGGCATGACCCAGCGCCGCATGGGCCGGCTGGTGCAGCAGTTGCTTGAGATCGAGACCTATCGCATGGCCGCGCTGATGGGCCTGCCCGCTGCGCGCGAAGCCTATAGCGTACTGGCAACCGCCGAGCGTGAGCTGGCCGAGCTGGCGCAGTCCATCCGGGTGGCGGCGCGCGACGATGAGGCGCAGCTGCTGGACCGCCTCACCAGCCTGGCAGGGCAGGTCGAAAGCCAGCATGCCGCCACACATTCCCGGTTTTCGGCCAGTGCGGCTTATTTTGAACTGGTGGACAAACGCATCGCAGACATTGACGAGTCACGTGTAAGCGGCCTTCAGACCATCGGCGAGTTCATGGAGCGCCGCCTGACCCCGGCGCGTAGCACCTGCGAATGGGCCACGCGCCGGCAGGATGCGTTGTCGCAACGGGTATCGCGCATGAGCAACCTGCTGCGCACCCGGGTTGAGATCGAGCAGCAGCAAAGCAGTCAGGCCCTGCTGGGTACCATGAACCGCCGGCAAGATCTCCAGCTCAAATTACAGGCAACGGTCGAGGGCTTGTCTATCGCTGCCATCACTTACTACATTGTGGGCTTGGTCATGTATCTGGCCAAGGGTCTGCAAAAAGTTGGCTGGCCTTACAGCCCCGAAATTAGCGCAGCCCTGGCTATTCCCGTCGTGGCCCTGTCGGTATGGTGGTTCTTTCGCAAGCTGCGTCAAAAAATTGCAGCCAGCTAACTGCAGGCTAGTTGTCAAAGAATAGCTGACAAATATCCGGTTATTGACGCGCAGGTTTGTTTATTGACCCGGCACGAGTTATCAATGAACCCGTTCGGGCTGAGCTTGTCGAAGCCTTTCGACAAGCTCAAGGCGAACGGAGTTTAGATTCCGTAATAACTCGTGCCGGATCAATAGGTTCGTTATCAGTCTTTTCTCAAGCACTTTATTTGCACTTTATATGCAGTTCAATTTCAACAACCCCTACACCTCGACCCGTATCCCTTTGTTTGCGCGTAATGTGGTGTCCAGCTCGCACCCACTGGCTTCCCAGGCCGGCTTGCGCATGCGGCTTTTGGGCGGCAACGCAGTCGATGCAGCCATTGCAACGGCGGCCACCATGACTATCGTCGAGCCGGTCAGCAACGGCCTGGGCAGCGACTCGTTTTGTATCCTGTGGGACGGCAAGGAGTTGCACGGACTGAACGCTTCTGGCCGCGCACCGCAAAGCTGGACGCCTGAATACTTCAAGCGCAAGTACGGCAACCACACTACCATGCCACCCAAGCGCGGCATGGACTCTGTGACAGTACCTGGCGCCGTGAGCAGCTGGGTCGCGCTGAGCGAGCGCTTTGGCAAACTGCCGTTTGCAGACCTCATGCAGCCCGCCATCGAGATTGCTGAACGTGGTTATTTGTTGACGCCCGTGGTGCAGGAAAAATGGGCTGCCGCAACGGATGAGCTAAAAGCACTGCCAGGCTTTGCGAATGCATTTTTGCCCTGGGGCAGGGCGCCGCATGTCGGCGAGCTTTTCAGATTCAAGGCGGCAGCCAAAGGGCTGCGTGCCATTGCCGAGAGCAAGGGTCAAGCCTACTACGGCGGCGAAATTGCGCATGCGATTGAAAAGTTCTCGGCAGCCCATGGCGGCAGCATCACGGCCAAAGACTTTGAAAACTACAAGCCCGAATGGGTCAAGCCGATTGCCAAAAACTACCGTGGCCATACGCTGCATGAAATCCCGCCCAACGGGCAGGGTATATCGGCGCTGATTGCCCTTGGCATTCTTGACAAGTTTGATGTCACCAGCCTGGCGCTGGACGGCGTCGATTCGCAGCACCTGCAGATCGAAGCCATGAAGCTGGCGTTCGCCGACATTTACAAATATGTCGCCGAGCCCTCGTCAATGGCGGTGACCCCCGCGCAAATGCTGGATGACGCCTACCTGGCAAGCCGTGCCAAACTCATCGATATGAAAAAGGCACAGGACTTTGGCGCCGGAAATCCCGTCAAGGGCGGCACCATTTACCTCAGCACGGCCGATGAAGACGGCATGATGGTGAGCTTTATCCAGAGCAACTACATGGGCTTTGGGTCGGGCTGCGTTGAGCCCGAGTTTGGCGTCAGCCTGCAAAACCGTGGCCACGGCTTCAGCCTTGATGCTGGCGTCAATCAGGTTGCGCCCGGCAAGCGGCCTTTTCACACCATCATCCCGGCATTCCTGACCAAAGACGGTCAGCCCGTGATGAGCTTCGGCGTCATGGGTGCCAATATGCAGCCGCAAGGCCACATGCAAACGCTGGTACGCATGCTTGACTACAGGCAAAGCCCGCAGGCGGCTTGTGACGCACCGCGCTGGCGCTTCAATGCCGGGCTTGAGATCAATGTTGAAGCTGCCATGAACCCGTCCACCGTGCAGGGCCTTGCCGCGCTTGGTCACCGCATGGAAGTCATTAATGACTCGTACCAGGACTTTGGCTCTGGCCAGTTCATCTGGCGTGCTGGGGACCCAAAAGTTGAGGGTTATGTAGCTGCCAGCGACTCCCGGCGTGATGGACAGGCCGTAGGCTATTGAAAACTCGTTTTGAAGCCCATTTCACAGTCAGATCAGCCCGTAGCCCAACAAGAACGGCTACATTCAGCTATTAAAATAATAGCACCTGTCCAGCGCATGCTGCCTGGCGTATTGTTCGCCGTGTTTGGCACGCTGGCCTTCAGCGGCAAAGCCATCATCGTCAAGCTGGCGTATCGCCATGGTGTCGATGCGGTGACGCTGCTGATGTACCGCATGCTGTTTGCCATGCCGATCTTTGTGTTCATGGCCTGGTGGGCCAGCCGCGGCAAGGATGCATTGACGTCAAAAGACTGGCTGGGCGTAGTCGGGCTGGGCTTTAGCGGTTATTACCTGGCCAGTTTTCTCGATTTCGCCGGGCTCATGTACGTCAGCGCATCGCTTGAGCGCCTGATTTTGTACCTCAACCCCACGCTGGTCATGCTGCTTGGGCTGCTGCTGTACAAGCGCCGCGCGACGGTTGGGCAGGTTGTGGGGATGGCAGTCAGTTACAGCGGCGTGGTACTGGTGTTTGGCCATGAAATAACAGTACAGGGCGCCGACGCTGTCTGGGGCGCATTACTGGTGTTTTTAAGTGCCATCAGCTATGCGCTGTATATGGTCTACAGCGGCGAACTGGTCAGACGGCTGGGCGCCATACGTCTTGTGGGGCTGGCCAGTACCGTGGCCTGCGTTTGCTGCCTGCTGCAATTTGCGCTGCTACGGCCTTTGAGCGCGGCTTGGGTTGCGCCAGAGGTAATCTGGTTGTCAGTACTGAACGCCACCGTATGCACGGTGTTGCCCGTGTTGCTGGTCATGATGGCCATTGAGCGCATAGGCGCCAGCCTGTCGGCACAAATCGGCATGCTGGGTACCATGTCGACCATCGTCATGGGCGTGGTTATTTTGGGCGAACCCTTTACGGCCTGGGTGGTAGCGGGCACCTTGCTCGTTATTACGGGTATTTTCATGTTTGGTCGCGCAAGCCGCTGACCCGCTTAACTTATTGGAAAGACAGCTATGGATTTAGGTATTGCCGGTAAATGGGCGCTGGTGTGTGGTGCCAGCAAGGGTTTGGGTTTTGGCTGTGCACAGGCGCTGGTGCGTGAGGGCGTTAACGTCATCATCGTAGCGCGTGGAGCTGAAGCCCTGCAGGTTGCTGCTAGCAAATTAATAGCTGATAGTGACCGTCCTTCATCGGCTGAAGTCTTGTTTGTTGCTGCAGACATCACCGCAACAGAAGGCCGTTCTGAAGTTTTTGCTGTACGCAAGGACTTTGACATTGTGGTCACCAACGCAGGCGGACCGCCCCCTGGTGACTTCCGTGACTGGGACCGCGATTCATGGATCAAAGCCATTGACGCCAACATGCTGACCCCGATTGAACTCATCAAGGCCACGGCAGACGGCATGGCCGCGCGCGGCTTCGGCCGCATCGTCAACATCACTTCAAGCTCGGTCAAGGCACCGATTGATATTCTGGGCCTGTCCAACGGCGCACGTAGTGGGCTGACCGGCTTTGTAGCCGGCGCAGCGCGAACCAGGCTCGCGGCCCAAGGCGTAACCATCAACAACCTGCTGCCAGGCGCTTTTGACACCGACCGGCTACGCGGCACCATGAGCGGCGCCGCCCAAAAAACTGGCCAGCCACTTGAGGCTGTGATGGACGCGCGGCGCAAAAATATTCCTGCCCAGCGTTTTGGTACACCCGAGGAGTTTGGCGCCATTTGCGCCTTCTTGTGCAGCACACATGCTGCCTATATGACCGGGCAAAATGTTCTGGCAGATGGCGGGGCCTTCCCGGGGACGTTTTAATTTCAGTCAAACAGGAGCAATGCATGCGAACCATCAAATTGTTGACGACGATTCTGGCGATTTCGGTCATGGGGCTTTCATTTTCACTGCATGCACAGGACACGGTCATGACACCACAGGAGATTCAATCGTCCTGGGTGGGTAAAACCGTGGTCGCACTTATAGGCGGCGGCCCCAGCATGGGTAAAACGATCGAGTTAAAGCTTAACGCGGATGGATTGGCCGAACTTGGCGGCTCACTGTCTGATGCCGGTATATGGCGGCTGTCAGACAAAGGATATTGCGCGACATGGAAGAAAATCCGCGCC
>JANOCP010000412.1:0-9284 GCA_031412235.1 Polaromonas sp. | reverse complement strand
TAGGGAAGCTCTGCGTAACTCGTGCGAAGTTGTGGCGCACGGATCGGGATGGGATCCAGGGCGCGGTTTACAGCCAATAGCAAAGCTACTGGCAAAAAAGGCAAAGCTGCAAACCGCAAGGGCTTAGCAAAGCTCGCCTACGCCTGCATTGTCTCACTTTGGGTGAATTAACCGATTTGGCGGCCTGGCAGCCCCTGCCAGTAATAAGAAAGCGCGTAGACCCGATAGAAAAAAACTTCCATTTACTATTAATTTGATAGCTGTCTGTAACCGTAAATATTGGGCAAAGAGCCCATTTGGCTATAAATTTCGGGCACTGAAGGTGTCGCAGGCCTTGACGCTACCTGTGGTGATGCCGGTGTTAAACCACCGCTGGCGCTGGGCGCTGGTGCCGTGGGTGAAGCTTTCAGGCACCACCGTACCGCCGCTGGAGCGCTGCAGGGCGTCGTCGCCGATTTTGGCGGCGGCGTTCATGGCGGACTCGATGTCGCCACCTTCAAGAATTTTGCGGGAGTTATTGGCGTGGTAAGCCCAAACGCCGGCAAAGCAGTCGGCCTGCAGCTCAAGCCTGACGCTTAGCGCGTTGAATTCGACCTTGCTGACGCGGCCTCGCCTTTCATCGACCTTGGCGCTGATGCCCAGCAGATTTTGCACGTGGTGGCCCACTTCATGCGCCACCACGTAGGCCTGGGCAAACTCGCCGGGCGCGCCCAAGCGCTTTGTGAGGGTTTCATAAAAGTCGAGGTCGATGTAGACCTTCTGGTCGCCGGGGCAGTAAAACGGCCCCATCGCAGACTGGCCCTGACCGCAGGCAGTGGGCGTGGCGCCCCTGAACAGCACCAGGCGCGGTTCTTTGTAGCTTGCGCCGCCTTTGGCAAAAATGTCTTTCCACACGTCTTCGGTGTCGGCCAGTACGGTAGATACAAATCGGGCCATGCGGTCGTCTGCAGGGGGGCGTTGCGCAGGCGCCTGCTGAACCTGTGCGGGCGGTGAGCCGCCGCTGAGCAGGCTCAAAATGGTCATGGGGTTGATGCCGAATATCCAGCCACCGATCAGCGCCACCACGATGGTGCCGATGCCAATGCTGCGGCCACCCAGCAGGCCACCACCGCCAAAGCCGCCGCCGCCATTTCCACTGCCATTACGCCGGTCTTCGACGTTGTCGGATTCCCGATTGCCTTCCCATTTCATGATGACTCCTGATCTTGGTCATGACCTTAACGTGCTGTGCGGCCTGCAGATGTCAGCAGATATGCCGACTTTACTTGAGCCGGACCGGGCAGCGCGCTGCCTGATGGAACCAAGCTTTAGCTGACAGGTCAAACACTTATGAAAACAAACAGCGCCTCGCAAATTTTTTCGCGCGTGGGCCCTTGGCTTGCCCTCTTTGCAGTTGCCCTGCTGACGGCCTGCGCCAGCCCAATCACTGCCAAGGTCACCAGTTTTAACCAGTGGCCTGCCGATGCAACTGGCAGCACCTTTAGTTACATCAGGGCGGCAGACAAGGCCAATGACCTTGAGCAAGAGGCGTATGAGGGCTATGTACAGCTTGAACTTGAAAAACTGGGCCTCAAGCGCGCCGCTACCGGGCAGGTAGGCCGCATTCAGGTTGACATCGTCACGGGCAACCGCACGCGCGAGAAAAAATTTCGTGAGGCCGTTTACCAGGACTATTACGTTTTTCAGCCCCCTTACCGCGACGCTGCGGGCAATGTGTTCCCCGGTTTCTGGGCCCCTGACCGCTTTGGCCCGCGCTATGTGGGTGACCGGGAAGTGACACGCACGGTGCAGGTCAGCAACCTGCGGCTGCGCCTGCTCGACGCCCAGGGCAACGCACCCGGCAAGCCGCGCGCGGTGTTTGAGTCAAGGGCGGTGTATGAGGGCGACAACGAAGACCTGCCTGACCTGGTGCCCTATCTGGTGCGGGCCGTGTTTGACGGTTTTCCGGGGCCCAACGGCCGGGTGCGGGTGGTCAGCTTTGACAGCAAGACGGGGCAAGTCAGCAAGAAGTGAAGGCGAGCCACAGGGGTGCACATGCAGCACAATGTCTGCATGATTCGTAGCGCATCGCCTTTGCCTGCAAACCTGACTGCAGGCGCTTTACCCCGCGTGCTGATCACGGGGTTTGATGCCTTTGGCGGTGCCAGCATCAACCCGAGCTGGCTGGCGGTAAAAGCGCTTGACGCTGAAATACTGGCCGGGCACCAGCTGGTAGCTGCGCAGTTACCCACGGCGTTTGACGCCTCGCCCAAGGCGCTTTCGCAACTGCTGACGCGGCACAAGCCCAGGCTGGTGATATGTGTGGGCCAGGCGGGTGGGCGCAGTGCACTGTCGATTGAGCGAATTGCCATCAACATGATTGACGCCAGCATGGCCGACAATGCGGGCCAGCAGCCAGTGGACGCGCCGGTGGTGGCGTCAGGCCCGGCGGCTTACTTCAGCACGCTGCCTATAAAAGCCATGTTGCAGGCCTTGCAGCGCGCTGGCCTTGCGGCTGAGGTGTCGCAAACGGCGGGCACATTTGTCTGTAACCATGTTTTTTACGCGCTGATGCACGCGTTGGCGACAAAGCGGGGCTTCAAGCGTGCGCGCGGCGGGTTTATTCATGTGCCCTGGCTTGCAGAGCAGGGAACGCCGTCAATGCCGCTGACCGACATGGTGCGCGGCTTGCGTCTTGCTATTGAATGCGCCTTGATGGCCCGGCATGCGCCAGCCGTGACAAACCTGAGCGCCGGAAAAATCAGTTGAATGCGACGGGCATCAGGCCACGCGTGGCCTGTGGTGATGCGCCAAAGGGGTTTACCTGTAGCCTGGCCCAAAGACTTTCCTGCGCAGCATCTGGGGTGTCGACCGACGCCGTGGCAAGAGCTGCGGCAGGATCGGACCTGGCCAGGTCAGCGTTGGCCTGGTCAAGGCAACTTTGACGGTCAAATCGGCTGTTGGTTTCAAAGCAGCGTGCGGTGGCAGTGCGCTGAAAACTCAATTGGGATTCACGCACTTCTGCTTTTTTAACCTGCCCTTCAGCCACCAGTGCCATGGCCACGAGTTGGCAGACAATCACCAAGCCCGCTGCCACCAGCAGCAAGGTGCGTCCGCTTGCATTGTCAACTTTGCGAATGTGGTCTGAGAACATGGTGAAGCTCTTTGGTTAGTGTCTGGTTAGTGTGTAACTAGATGCTATGAGGGCGGCCGGGTAATGCCATTCAGAAGCTTGCGCATCAGGATGTAGGATAAAAACCAATCAACACTCACACCAAGCCATACCGACCATGAATTTCCTGCTTGACGCCCAGCAAACCGCCGACCGCCTGCCCTGGCTGGCGCTGGTCAATGAAATTGCCCGCCTGCTGGAGGACGATTCGGTGCGCGTACCGCCGCGTCTGGTGCAGGCCCTGCCAGGCGGCGGCAGCCTGTTTGTGATGCCCGCGCACGACAGGCGGGTGGCCATCACCAAGCTGATTACCTTTACGCCAGCCAATGCCGCTCGCAACACACCCACCATTCAAGGTGACGTCGTCATATTCGACGTGGCGTCTGGCACGCGCGCCCTGGTGCTGGACGGCCCGACCGTGACAGCGCGGCGCACCGCTGCGGTATCCGTATTGGCGGCGCAGAGACTGGCGCCCAACATACGGGGGCCGTTGCTGATCGTGGGCGCAGGGGTGCAGGGCAAAGCACATCTGGAGGCATTTACTGCCGTGCTGGATGTCAGCGAAGTGATGATTGCATCGCGCAGCGCTGCCAGTGCGCAATCGCTAGCGCGTCACGCGCAAACGCTTGGCCTGACAGCAAGCGTGGTGCCCGATGCCAATGCGGCCCTGTCCGACTGCCCGTTGGCAGTGACCTGCACACCGGCAAGCGCCGTGGTGCTGAACGCCCTGCCCCGCAAAGACGCATTCATCAGCGCCGTGGGTGCATTTACACCGGCGATGGTGGAGCTAGGCCCCGAACTGTGTCGTTACTTTGCAGCACAGGGCAGCGTGTTTACAGACACCGCAGACGCGCTTCATGAGGCGGGTGACCTGCTGCAAGCCGGGTTGAATGTCGATTCGTTTGCGACGCTGGCTGACGTGATACGCAAGCGCATTGAAAGCCCGGGCGGCCCGGTACTGTTAAAAAGCTGCGGATGGGCGGGTTGGGACCTGGCAGCGGCGCGCGTGGCTATGGGCGCATCAACGCCACAATGATTGGCGAACCATGCCCCAAAGGCCCGGTGGCACCAAAGCGCGCACAGCCCGCCAGCTGCGCCAGACAAACAGGCCACGCTGCACCCAGCGCATGGCCCCGCGCGGCCTGAGCAGCACCAGCGCAGACACCACAAGCAGGGCGGCAACAGGCCGGGCCCTGACGTACTGAACTGCACTGCGGAACACTGAAACGGTGCGATCACCAAAAGCGGAGGCTGTCTGCAGCGGTGCAAGCTGGACCTGCAAGGCCACGCGTTGACTGGCGATACGCTCCAGCAAACGGCCGCGCTCCAGCTGCAGATCAACCAGGCTCTTACTCATGTTTACTCATGTTTATTCATGTTTAGACACAGTTAACGCTGGTTGGTGTCGTGACCCGTAGCGGCTTTGAGCTGGCGCAAGTCTTCTTGAAGTTCGGCCAGGCTGGCAGCAAAAATATCTTCGCTGGAGCTCAACGTGCGGCGGATCGCCATGTAAAAGTAAACAGCAAGCGCCAAAAACAGGGCCGTAGAACCTGCAAGCACCCAGACACGTTGCTCCCACCACACATGAACCGCCAGCCCCACGGCAAGCAGCAGGCTGACGCCCATGCAAAATACGAGCGCCAGGCCCAGGGCCAGTTGCTGCAGAATCAGGCGCTTTTCAATCTGTACCTCATTGCCCAGCAGGGCCAGCCGCGTTTGCAGCGTGCCCAGCAAGGTGGCAGCGATGTTTTTTAGTGCGCCAAACGGCCCGGACTCGCTAGCCACTTGGCTCTTCACAAGCTGATCTCATGCGGGAACCAGCTTTCAGCGGCGACCAATAAGAAGACCGACCAGCAAGCCCACGCCTGCGGCTATGCCAACTGCCGTCCACGGTGACTCATGTACATAGTCGTCAGTAGCGCGCGCTGCAGCTTTGGTTTTGGCAACCAGCACTTCTTCAGCATCCGCCAGACGCGCTTTCGCATCACGCAGTCGTTCCTGAATCCGCGCCCGCAGATTGGCGATTTTTTCACCCGCCTGGTCGGCGGTGGCACCCAGCATTTCTTCGGCTTCAGAAATAACGGATTTGATGTCGCTGACGAGCTGTTCCTGCGAATTGACGCTGGTGGGAATGGGTTTAATCATGATGGCCTTCAAATTAGAGAAATTCAGAGGCTAAAGCGTAGCAGATTAGCCGCCTGAAATCACCTTATTTGGCAGCGACGGGGGTGATGCTTGGTACGCCAGCATTGGGCTTGCCTTCGACGTCAGCCCGGCGGTCAAAGGTGAGCAATTTACCCATCACGACCTGTATCCACACAGGGTAGGTGTAGGCTGTTCCCTTATTGTGGTCAATGATGGCACCGATGCCGCCACCGAGAATGATATTGCCAGCCATGCCGCCATTGGCGCGCGATATGGCAACGCCACGTCCATCAGCTTCCCCCGCCTTGACGCAGGTCACCTGCAGGTCTTTTGATGAGCGGCGGACGTTGACGGTTGCAGGGGTTTTAACAGTTTGCTGACCGTAATCATTTTCAAGCTTGCACTCCGCATCCTTGATTTCGACACCGGATGCGCTGAAGGTCTCAAAACGAACCGGTGCGGTGGTGTCGTTAACGATGGATGCGCAACCGGTCATGGCGACACAGGCGAAGGCGATGGAACACAAGCGAATGGACATTAAAAAAGCTCCCTTTTGTTGGAATAAAAAAACGATGCCGTGCAATGTAACACGGTGTTTCTCTTGTCCATCTAGTGGGAAACATGTCTGCTCAGGACGGGAAACGCCTGAAATTTAAGGTAAACAGAAGCCCGAAAACGCAGCCCGGTCGACTTCAAGCCTTAGGCAAGGTCACCCCAACCTGCCCCTGATACTTGCCGCTGAGGCGTTCTACCGAAGCCTTTAAAGCTGGTAAATCATTCATCATCGTCGCCCAAATCAGCTTGAGATCAACAGAAAAATAACCGTGCGACAAGGCATTGCGATTTCCTATCGCGCTACCCCAAGGGACCTCTGGGTGCGCACGTACAAACTCAGGTGCAAGCTTGCGGATATTGCTGCAGGCCTCACCAATAACCTCCATATTTCGAATGACAGCGTCCTGAGTCTTGAGGTCGGCCAGAAAACTGGTTTCGTTTAGACCAGCGGAGAACGCCTCGATTCGCGTTATGGCCTGAAGAATGTGCCCCAAAAAATCCTGCACCCTCAGCGCAGCGTTCATAGCATTTGCGCCTCGGCCAGCACGCTAGCCCTGAACGATTCTGGCAAAGCGCTTGGAGTCAAAACGTCTACCTTGATACCCAGCAATTCAGACACCTCGAACTGAATACCGCCAATGTCAAACATGGTTGTCTGCGCTGTAGGCTCCACCAGTAAATCCAGATCACTTCCATCGATGTCATCACCACGCAGCACAGAACCGAATACCTTGACGCTGGTAACGCGATGACGCAATGCAATATCTCTGACTTGCTTGCGATGCAGGTTTAAAAGATCCGAGGGTTTCATGCTGTTGCGGAGTTTAAGCTGATGCTGACATTTCAGGCACAACCCTCAGGCCTTCGGCAAAGTCACCCCAACCTGCCCCTGGTACTTGCCGCCTCGGTCTTTGTACGAAACCTCGCACACGTCATCGGGGTCGCTCTCAAAAAACAGCACTTGGGCGCAGCCCTCGCCTGCATAAATTTTGGCGGGCAGTGGCGTGGTGTTTGAAAACTCCAGCGTGACATAGCCTTCCCATTCAGGCTCGAACGGGGTGACGTTGACGATGATTCCGCAGCGGGCGTAGGTGCTTTTACCGAGGCAGATCGTCAGCACATTGCGTGGAATACGAAAGTATTCGAGTGTGCGGGCCAGCGCAAAGCTGTTGGGCGGAATGATGCAGCTGTCGCCAGAGAAGTCGACAAAGCTCTTTTCGTCAAAATTCTTGGGGTCAACCACGGTGCTGTGGATGTTGGTGAACACCTTGAACTCGGGCGCGCAGCGTATGTCGTAGCCGTAGCTGCTGGTGCCGTAGCTGATGATTTTTTTGCCATCAGCCTGACGAATCTGCCCCGGCTCGAAGGGCTCGATCATGCCGGTTGACTCTGCCATGCGGCGTATCCATTTGTCGCTTTTGATGCTCATCGCGGGTTTCCTGGGTTTGGCTTGTTTCGCCCTGATTGTAGGCAGCCCCGGACTTGTCACAAAGAGCCAGTGGCGCTACTTTATTGATAGCTATAAGTAACCGTACTTATTGGGCACAGCACCATTTACGCTATAAAAACCGGGTTTTCAGGCTTTCAGGGCTTGTGAAATGACCGTTTTTTCAATGACCCGGTCGTCGCCCAGCACGATCAACGCAAACAGCAGTTCGTCAAGGCTGGCCGCCTGGGCGGTTTTGCGGGCCAGCAGCGGCGTGGCAGAAGGATTGAGCACTACAAAATCAGCCTCGCAACCCGGCTGCAGGTTACCGACGACACCTTCAAGCCCCAGCGCCCGGGCTGCACCGGCGGTGTGCTGCCACCAAAGCTGCCGGGGACTCAGGGACACACCCGTTTTGGTCTGCCCTTCGCGCCCGACGTAATAGGCGGCCAGCATGGTGTGAAACGGGCTGAAAGACGTACCGCCGCCCACATCGCTGGCCAGGCCGTACAAAAAGCCGGTGCGGTCGGCGCTGGCGTAATCAAAAAACCCGCTGCCCAAAAAAAGGTTGCTGGTAGGGCTGACAGCCGCTGCCGCACCCGTATTGCGCATCAAGGCGCGGTCTTCGTCGTCGAAATGGATGCAATGCGCGTAAACCGCCCTGGGCCTCAGCAGGCCAAAATCTTCGTACACACTTAAATAGCTGCGGGCGTCGGGGTAAAGCTGGCGCACCCAGGCCACCTCATCAAGGTTTTCAGCGACGTGCGACTGGACCCATACATCGGGGTACTTGGCCGCCAGCTCGCCAGCACCGCGCAACTGGGCCGCGCTGCAGCTGGGCACAAAACGCGGCGTGATGGCATAACCCAGGCGATCAACCCCATGCCATTTTTCAATCAGGGCTTCGGTGTCAATCAGGCTTTGCTCGGTCTGGTCACGCACGCCGTCGGGCGCGTTCTGGTCCATCAGAACCTTGCCGGCAATCATGCGCAGGCTGTGCTTTTGCGCTTCTGCCAGCAAGGCATTGACCGATTCGGGATGTGAGGTGGCAAAGGTCAGCGCCGTGGTGACGCCGTGGCGGAGCAGCTCGCCTACAAAGAAGGTAGCAGCTGAAGCGCTGTAGTCTGGGGCAGAGAAGCGCTTTTCATGCGGGAAAGTGTAATTTTCAAGCCAGGGCAGCAAACCCTCGGCGGGCGAGCCAATCACGTCAAGCTGTGGGTAGTGGATATGCATGTCCACAAAGCCTGGGGCAATGATGCGGCCGGGCAGGTGTTCGATGGCAAGATCCGGGTAGCTGGAAGCAAGGCTCTGATAACTGCCTTGATAACTGCCAATAGCCTGCACGACCGGGCGGCCGAACTCGTCGGGGCCGGTGACCAGCAGGCCATCCTGCTCGAACACGGCCTGGGCATCGCCCTGATCAGCAGAAAAATAAAGAAGGGAGGCGCGGTAAGCTTTCATGCCGCAAGGTTAACGCAGCGCAGCACCTGCCGCATATGCCATACGCAATGAGTTCTATCCGCGCAACGTGCAGCTGTCACCTACCGAGTCACGCCATACGCGTACGGCCGACAGCGCTGGCAGGCTGGCCGCCAGCTCGCGCCAGATAAACGCACACAAGTTTTCAAGCGTTGCCGGGCCAAGGCCGGCCACGTCGTCCAGCATGTGGTGGTCAAGCCGCGGTCGCAATTGCTCAATCGCCAGCCGTACCAGGCCCAGGTCAACCACCATGCCACTGCGCGGATCGGGCTGGCCTGACAGGGTGACCTCTGCGTTGTAGGTGTGGCCGTGGATGCGGCGACTGCTGTCGGCCTCTATCTCGCGCTTGAGGGTATGGGCAGCATCGAAAAAAAACTTTTGACTGACTTCGTAGGCCATGACGTTTACCTGATTCCGGTGATTTTGTGGGTTTGCAGGCTCAACCGCCACGCCGGGCGCTGCATGCACAGAGCGATGCACAGCGCGGTGTTGTCTGCACGCAAAACGTTGTCCATG
Organism: Polaromonas sp.; assembly: GCA_031412235.1. Lineage (GTDB taxonomy): Bacteria > Pseudomonadota > Gammaproteobacteria > Burkholderiales > Burkholderiaceae_C > Polaromonas. Next base: position 12 of record JANOCP010000412.1, on the reverse strand, counting down.
GGTTGCAGGTAG
>JANOCP010000411.1:0-2187 GCA_031412235.1 Polaromonas sp. | reverse complement strand
GTTGCTGGATTTACGCCGAATGATTGCCAAGCGGCGCCCGGTGCAATTGTGGTCTGTGGTGCCGCCGCACCGCTTTTACAGTGAGCACGGGGTGCAGGGGATTCAGGCATTTGCGCAATTTTTCCCGAAGAACGGGACGCTTTTGATCGCCGGAGTGCATGTAGCCCTTGGTCCGTGGCTGAAGTACGCCGGTGTTGAGCGAGTCATTGTGCTGTACAACCTGGTCCGCCACGAACAGCTGTTTGCCATGCTGCAATCGCTCAGGGACATGACAGACTGTGAGCCCGAGCTGGTTTTCGTATCGCGTGCACTGCAACTGTCCGCAGGCTTGCCGGGGCGCGTTTTGAACAGCTTTATTGATATTGAACCGTTTACGCATGCAGCACGGCTGGTTGTCGGGAGCAGACCATTTACCGTGGGCCGCATCAGCCGGGACATACCCGAAAAGCACCACAGTCAAGACCCCTCGCTTTATCGCATGCTGGCCGCGCAAGGTGTTCGCGTACGGGTCATGGGCGGTACCTGCCTGGCGGCTCAATTGCACGATGTTGAAGGCGTGGAGTTATTGCCTGCGGGTAGCCAAAGCGCTGCAGATTTTTATCAGTCACTGGACGTATTTTTTTATCGGCCTGGTGCGTGGGTTGAGGCTTATGGCCGGGTTGTACTTGAAGCCATGGCGTCCGGGCTTGCGGTGGTGGCGGGAGACACGGGTGGGTATGCCGAGGTGATTCGTCCCGGCATTTCTGGCTGGCTGGTCAAGTCACAAGAAGAGGCCTATGACGCGCTAATGGCGCTGTCGCGGCAACCGCAGTTGAGGGAGCAGGCTGGACGGCGCGCTCGCGAGCAAGCCGTCGCCGTACATGGCGCAGCGAGTCAAAATGCGCTTGTCGAAGATTGGCTTTTGTGAGTGAAACGCTGGCAAGTGTTTCGACATTCACCTTAAAAAATTGACATGAAGCCAGTGAATTCAATTACGCCGGATCCATCGACAACGCTGCATATCGTTGGGCGTTTTGACGATCCGTTTACCGGCGCAGAGCGGGGGCTTGTGGAGTTGACCAAAATGATTGCCGGCAGGCGAGAAGTACAGCTATGGTCCAGTGTGCCGCCGCACCGGTTTTATGCAGAGCGCGGCGTGCGCCTGGTTCAGCCGTACCTGCAGCAGTTCCCGAAAACTGGCACCTTGCTGGTTGCAGGGATTCATGTGGCCCTGGGAAGCTGGTTGAAGTACGCACGCTATCAACGGGTGATTCTTTTGTATAACCTTGTCAGCCATGAGAGACTTTTTTCCACACTGCAGGCTTTGCGAGACCTGACGGGATGCGAACCTGAAGTTGAATTTGTATCGCGCGCACTGCAGCTTTCGGCTGGACTGCCTGGCCGAATCGTCAACAGCTTTATTGATCTTGAACCGTATCTGGCGGTGAGCCCTGTACCGCCATTAACGCGTGCTTTTACGGTGGGGCGTGTGAGCCGCGACGTGCCGCAGAAACACCATGCGCAGGACCCTTCGCTTTATCGCATGCTGGCGGCGCACGGAATTCGCGTTCGGATTATGGGTGGTACCTGCCTTGCCGCCGAATTGGCTGGCACAGCTAATGTGGAACTGCTGCCAGTGGGCGCTGAGAGCGCCGCAGACTTTTACCGAACGCTGGATGTATTTTTTTATCGTACCGGTGGGGTGGCTGAAGCCTACGGCCGGGTTGTGATTGAGGCCATGGCATGCGGCCTGCCGGTAGTGGCAAGCGAGGCTGGCGGCTATGCTGAAGTGATTCGCCACGGCATCAGCGGCTGGCTGGTGCGGTCTCAGGAAGAGGCTTACGACACGATTCTTGACTTGCAGAGACAGCGAGAGATTGCCTCGCAGGCAGGGGTCGAAGCCAGGGCAGACGCCCTATCAAGACACGGCGCGCAGGCCAACGAAGCCATGTTGCAGTCGTGGCTTCTTTCAAAAGGAAAGAGCGGGTCAGGCGCGTGAAGAACCCTGATAGAAATTTAGCGATCAGCGGAGTCAAATTTCGTTTATTGGACTGGAGTGGTTCCGGTCACGACGGTGGTAGCGCCTGTGAAACTGCTGCGCTGGAATGCTGCTGCGCCACTGATGGTGCCGAGAGTTGCATCGGTTTTGTTATAGACCACACCGGCCCGCATGGCCTGGTTGCCGGTGAAGAAGCCGTTGACCGAATT
>JANOCP010000410.1:0-8041 GCA_031412235.1 Polaromonas sp. | reverse complement strand
AGCCCACAAGTACGCGCAGTACCCAGGACCGATGGCGGGACGGTTTAACCCATAGGTGCAGGCCAGCCACGCCGCCCACGGCATAGCGCCCCGGCTCAGTCAGCCGAGCTACCTGCAGTGCTCCAAGTTCAACCGCCTTTTTTGGCATATAACCGCAACCCAATCCACATAAGTTCCCACAATATAAACGGGATTATACGGAATGACAAGGGATTGCAAGAAATATACTTTTTTATTTTCTTCAATGAAAACTAGAGAAATTGGCACTAAACGGGATGATGTGAAACTACCTTGACGCAGACGCCTCTTCCGCCAAAATTGATGTGAGGTCAAGTTACTGCAAATTTCCAGGCAGCAGCAAAAACTCCTGAAAGCCCAGACATGTCTGGGCTTTTTTGTTTCCGGGTGTTGTTTACGCCGCATTGTCCGTCGACTCTGTGCGGTGACGCACGCTCAAATCGATTCTTTCAGGCTAAAGTTGCCGCATCTTTAGCAAAGCACGCATGACATGCCAGAAAAGAATCTCGACGAAGCAGCGCGGCAAAACGCAGTGAATCGTTTGCAAATCGTCGATACCCCCGACGAGCAGGCTTATGACGACATCACCAGGCTCGCTGCCGATATGTGTGGTGCACCGATTGCCCTGATATCGCTTGTAGACAAGCAGCGCCAGTGGTTCAAGTCACGCGTCGGCATCCAGCTCACGGAATCACCGCGTGAGAACAGCTTTTGTTCTGCTGCCATTCACAACGCCGATGAAGTTCTGATCATCGAAGATGCGTCCAAAGACGAGCGTTTCGCCAATCATGTGTATGTCGTGTCTAACCCGCACATCAGGTTTTATGCTGCCGTGCCACTGCTTACCAGTGATGGCTATGCCGTCGGGACCATCTGCGTGATAGATACCGTAGCGCGCACCCTGAGCGAAAAGCAGCTTGAAAACCTGCGCTTTCTGGCCCAGCAGGTGATGGTGATGCTGGAAAGCCGGACTCCCCCAAAGTAGCTTATTTCCGCAAACCTGCCAGCTTGCTAAAAGCCGATTCCATCGCTGAAGGCGCGGCCTGCTGAGGCGTGCCTGGGCGGCTACCAAAACTGTCATTTCTTCCGCCACGGTTCTGATTTTGGCCGGGCCTTGCGCCCTCAAACCGGTTGTCACGCGGCGCATCCCTGCGCGCTGGAGCTTCGCCCAGCTTCATGGTCAACGCGATACGTTTGCGGGCTACATCCACCTCCGTCACACGCACCTTGACGATGTCGCCGGTTTTGACCACCTCGCGTGCATCGGTGGTGAACTTGTGGCTGAGCTGGCTGACGTGAACCAGGCCGTCCTGGTGCACGCCAATGTCAATGAAGGCACCGAACGCTGCGACGTTGCTGACGGTACCTTCAAGCTCCATGCCTTCTTTCAAATCCTTGATGTCTTCAACACCGTCGTTAAAGCGTGCCACCTTGAAGTCAGGGCGCGGGTCGCGGCCCGGCTTTTCAAGCTCGGCAATGATGTCCTTGACAGTAATCACGCCAAACTTTTCGTTGGCAAACAGCTCGGGCTTAAGTGTTTTGAGCATGTCGGCGCGGCCCATCAGCTCGGCTACCGGCTTGCCGGTGTGCAGCATGATCTGTTCAACCACCGGGTAGGTTTCAGGATGCACACCCGTCATGTCCAGCGGATTACTGCCTTCAGCCTGGCTGCGCAAGCGCAAAAAGCCTGCACTCTGCTCAAAGGTTTTGGCACCCAGGCCGACTACCTTGAACAAATCAGCCCTTGACTTGAACGCCCCGTTAGCATCGCGCCAGCGCACTACGGACTTGGCTACCGTCTGACTCAAACCAGACACTCGGGCCAGCAGCGGCACGCTGGCGGTGTTCAGGTCCACGCCCACGCTGTTCACGCAATCTTCAACCACAGTGTCCAGACTGCGCGCCAGGTCTGACTGGTTGACGTCATGCTGATACTGGCCCACACCGATTGATTTGGGGTCAATCTTGACCAGCTCAGCCAGCGGGTCTTGCAGGCGGCGTGCAATGCTGGCCGCACCACGCAGGCTGACGTCCACATCGGGCATTTCTTGCGATGCAAATTCGCTGGCTGAATAAACTGAGGCACCGGCTTCGCTCACCACCACCCGCTGCATGCCGTCGATACGCTTCATCAAGTCAGCCGCCAACTTGTCGGTCTCACGGCTGGCGGTGCCGTTGCCAATGGCGATCAGATTCACGCCATGCTTTTCGCACAGCTTGCCCAGGGTGTGCAGCGAGCCATCCCAGTCCTTGCGTGGCTCATGCGGGAACACCGTGGCGGTTTCAACCAGCTTGCCTGTAGAGTCAACCACCGCCACCTTCACGCCTGTGCGTATGCCGGGGTCAAGCCCCATCACCACGCGCGGACCCGCGGGGGCGGCCAGCAGCAAATCGCGCAGGTTGTCGGCAAACACCTTGATGGCGACTTTTTCGGCATCTTCACGCAGGCGCGTGAAAAGGTCACGCTCCAGCGACAGACTGAGTTTGACGCGCCAGGCCCAGGCCACGCATTTGCGGATCAAATCGTCAGCCGGCCGGGCCTTGTGGCTCCATTGCAAATGCAGCGCAATCTTGCCTTCAGCCATTGACACCACGGGCGCTGCCCTGCCGCTAGCCAAAGGTGCGAGTTCAGGCGGCGCAGGTAGCACCAGCTTGGCGTCCAGAATTTCGAGCCCGCGACCCCTGAAAACCGCCAGCGCGCGGTGTGAAGGCACGCGGCCAATCGGTTCGTCGTAGTCAAAATAGTCGCGAAACTTGGCGTTGTCGTTGTTGTTTTCGTCCTTGCCGGTCACCAGTTTTGAGCTGAACAGGCCTTCACTCCACAGCCAGCCGCGCAGCATTTGCACCAGCGCGGCATCTTCGGCCCAGCGCTCGCTCAAAATATCGCGTACGCCGTCAAGCACGGCCTGTACGGTGGTGAAGTCGTCACCGGTTTCGTTTTTCTCGGCCTTGACGTAAGCCGCGGCTTCATCAACGGGTACCAGCGATGGGTCGGCAAACAGCTTGTCAGCCAGCGGCTCAATGCCTGCCTCGCGGGCAATCTGGCCCTTGGTGCGGCGCTTTTGTTTGTAGGGCAGGTACAGGTCCTCAAGGTCCTGCTTGGTAGCGGCCAGCTCTATGGCGGCGCGCAGCTCGGGGCTCAGCTTGCCCTGCTCTTCAATGCTTTTAAGCACGGCTTCACGCCGGTCTTCAAGCTCACGCAAATAACCCAGCCTGTATTCCAGTTCACGCAACTGGATGTCGTCAAGCCCGCCAGTGGCTTCTTTGCGGTAGCGGGCAATAAACGGCACGGTAGCGCCACCGTCGAGCAGATCAACAGCGGTTTTGACCTGATGGTCCTGGACCTTGATTTCCAGAGCGATCTGGTGAATTATTTTTTGCATATTTCTTTTCAGCATCCTGCGCAAACTGACGTTGCGGGGGGGCATTGTCCCACAGCAAAAAGCATGTTCTGACCCGAAACTCAGAGTTGATTCCAAACTGTAAAACCGTTATCAAAGGAGCCAAAAATGCGTGCAAGAACCATTTTTTTAATCATCGGCATCGTGCTGGTCGCGGCCTTTGCCGCACTCAATGTGGATGAGTTCACCCGCGCCAGTGTGCTCAGTCTGGGTTTTACAACCATTCAGGTGCCGCTTGGTCTGGTCATGCTTCTGTTACTTGTGGCGGTCATGCTGGTGTTTTTGGCAACCACCGTTTACATACAAAGCAGCAACCTGATTGAAACCCGGCAGTACGCCCGTGAATTGAGCGCACAGCGCGAGCTGGCCGACAAGGCTGAAGCCTCACGCTTTACCGAATTGCACCGTTTTCTTGAGCTGCAGGCCAGAGCCGATCTGGAGCGTGAAGCCGCCACCGCAACCGTTCTGGCCGAACGGCTGGCGCAAGCCCAGGCCACATTACTGGGTCGAATCGAAGTTTCAGAGCGCACCACAGCCGCCTATCTTGCCCAACTGGAGGACAGGCTCGGGCACGTCACCTCAGACCTGGATGTCACCCGTCAAAAGGCCTGGAGCCGGGCAATGTAAGAAACCCGGCACACCGGCGACCAACAGGTAAATCGTGCAGCAACGCACCTTTGACGTCATCGCCAAACCGCCAGGAGACTTTCCGTGTCCCACTCGACTCAAGCCAGCGCCTTCACAATCACTACACGATCACTAGCTGCCTCTGCCCTTTTCGCCTGCGCAGCCGGTGCAGTGGCTCAAACAAACCCGTGTTTCGTCAATTCCGGTCCAACGATGACGCCGGTTATCGAGCTGTACACCTCAGAGGGCTGCAGCTCTTGCCCGCCAGCCGACAAATGGGCCTCATCGCTCAAGGGCGCAGGCGCCGTAGTGCAGGCTTTTCATGTCGGCTACTGGGACTACATCGGCTGGGTAGACCGCTTTGCCGCCCCTGCATATACCCACCGCCAGCGCGAAGTGGCAGCCAGAAACAATTTGCGCAGCATTTACACCCCGCAAGCGGTGCTGAACGGCAAAGACTGGCCCAACTGGTCCAATGTCGCCAACCAACTCATTAGCAAAGAACCAGCGCGCGCCAGCATTGCGCTAAAGCAGCTGGGCACTGACCAGTTTGAAGCCAGCGTCGCACCACTGGCTGGGCCAGCGGGCAGCGGTAACTGGTCGGCCTACTGGACGATTACCGAGCATGGGCATAACTCAAAAGTGCAGGCGGGTGAAAACCGGGGTGAATTCCTCAAACATGACTTTGTGGTGCGCCAGTACACCCAGGCGGGCGAATACAAAGCGGGTGACACAAACCCGCAAAAGCTGACATTTCGCAGCATTGCCGCCACGCCTGGCCATGAGCGCCAGGTGAATCTGGTCGTGTTTGACAGCAAGACCGGCAAGACCTTGCAGGCCGTCAGCCTGCAGTGCTCCGCATGAACCAATCTTAAGACTGGCCTAATACTGCCTGCACCGGGCATCGCTATGCTCGGGGCGAGGGCGACGCTGCAGACCGCTTGCCCGAATTGGTATCCCCACAGGGTCCCTGGCGCCCGACACACCGGAGACCAAATTGCAGAAGCTTAAGAAAATCATTCGTGCCGTACTGCTTGCACCCATACTGCTGGTGCTGCTGTTTGAAGAATGGGGCTGGGTACCGCTGGCCAGGGCTTTCGCCGCATTGGGTCGCCTGCCCTTTTGGGCAAAACTTGAACGACGCATTACGCAATTGCCGCCATGGGCCGCGCTGCTGGCTTTTGGAATCCCGGCTTTGGCACTGATTCCGGTCAAACTTCTGGCGCTATACCTCCTGGGCAAAGGACAGGTGGCGCTTGGCCTGAGCCTGGTCATAGGCGCAAAAATCACAGGTACCGCACTGGCAGCGCGGCTTTTTCAGCTTACCCAACCGGCGTTGATGCGCCTGCGCTGGTTTACACGCCTTTATGTGCCCTGGAAAGTCTGGAAAGACCGAATGCTGGTGCAGCTTCGTACCTCCAGCTTGTGGCTGGCTTGCGGCCGCCTGAAAGCACGCGTCAAGGCATACGCAGCCGGGCTTTGGGCAGATATCAAGGCTGCGCGGTGACGCTTTGAGCTGCGCAGAAACCAGCTCCCATTTGCTATTAAATACATAGCATTTAATAGCCGTAATTGTTGGGCACAAGGCATGTTTCACTTAAAAATTAAGCTTTGATGGCTCAAACAGGTCGCCAGCAGGGGCAAAGCGCTACAAAACCAGGTCAATCTGCGCTTTACCGCATACTTACGCTCCGACAACTTTTGGCCGCCATAGCCTGCCCCTTCTGTCACCATGACCAAAACCGCCCTGACCTCGCTCGACAAAGCCCAAATCAAATTCCTGCTGCTTGAAGGCATTCACCCTTCCGCCGTCAAGGTGCTCAAGGCAGCCGGATACACGCAAATTGAAAGCTTGAGCGGCGCGCTTGAGGGCAACGAGCTCAAAGCCAAGATTGCAGACGCGCATTTTGTTGGCATACGCTCGCGCACCCAGCTCACGGCCGATGTGTTTGCCCATGCCGGCAAGCTAGCCGCTGTGGGCTGCTTTTGCATAGGCACCAACCAGGTTGACCTGGAGGCCGCACGCGAACGCGGCATTGCCGTGTTTAACGCGCCGTTTTCAAACACCCGTTCAGTCGCCGAGCTGGTACTTGCCGAAGCGATTTTGCTGCTGCGTGGCGTACCCGAGAAAAGCGCCGTGGCGCACCGTGGCGGCTGGCTCAAGTCTGCAGACAACGCCTTTGAGATTCGCGGCAAAACGCTGGGCATCGTTGGCTATGGCTCCATAGGCACGCAGTTGTCAGTGCTGGCCGAGGCGCTGGGCATGAGGGTCGTGTTTTTTGATGTGGTCACCAAGCTGCCACTGGGTAACGCACGGCAAATTCAGCGGCTTGAAGAGCTGCTGGCTGAAGCCGATGTGGTCAGCCTGCACGTACCTGAAACCCAGGCCACGCAATGGATGATGGGCGCAGCGCAGATTGCCGCCATGAAGCCGGGCGCGGTGCTGATCAATGCCTCACGCGGCACTGTGCTTGAAATCGAACCACTGGCCGAAGCGCTGCGCAATAAAAAGCTGCTGGGCGCAGCGATTGACGTGTTCCCGGTCGAGCCACGCAGCAACAAAGACAGTTTTGAGTCACCCCTGCGCGGCCTCGACAACGTGATTTTGACGCCCCACGTGGGCGGCTCGACCATGGAAGCACAAGAAAACATAGGCATTGAAGTCGCTGAAAAGCTCGTCAAGTACTCAGACAACGGCACCTCTACCTCGTCCGTCAACTTCCCCGAAGTCGCTCTGCCCGCCCACCCCGGCAAACACCGGCTGCTGCACATTCACCGCAACGTGCCCGGTGTGTTGTCAGAAATCAACAAGGTGTTTGGCGACAACGGCATCAATATTGCGTCGCAGTACCTTCAAACCCACGGCGATATTGGCTATGTGGTGATTGATATTGATGCCGCACATTCAGACGTAGCGCTGGCCAAACTGCATGATGTGGCTGGGACTATTCGGAGCCGGGTGCTGTTTTAGGCTCTGCACTACGCCGCCCAGCAAAAACAGGTCGGGTTGAAGCAGCAAACCGTCCAGGCAGCCGGAGCATGCAAATTGCTATTAACAATATAGCAGTCTACACCCGTCCTCATTGGGCTAGCAGCACTATCTACACCAAAAACCGCAAAAATGACCTCGCTATGGGTGCACGCTGCAGGTTTGCTGAACCTACTGCGCTGGCACCTGCAAACCCAGCAGGCCAGCCAACGCAGCAGTAGGCATGGCGCCTTCCTGTTTGACCAGCGCTCCGGTCTGGGCGTGTGTGCCCACAATTGTGGGGATAGACGCAAAACCAAAACGGTTCATCAGCTCGGTGTTTTTCTTGATGACATCTTTTTGCGCATCAGTGATGCCCGTTGCGCTCAGGCCGCTGCCCTTGGCCATCATCGAGGCCTCATGCTCGTCCATCGCGGCTGCCGGGTCACTGGCCGCCAGCAGGGCCGCCCCCTGCGAGGTACTGGCAGCGTTGAGGATGCCCACCGGTATCCAGATAAATTTAGCCTGCGACTTGAGCGGCTTGGCTGCGTACCAAAGCGCGCCGCAATGGGAACACTGGGCATCAAAAAAGACGTAAACCGTGCGCGCGCTCATGGGCGAGCCGAAGGTAAAACCGGTGGCGCCAGCCTCCACAGCGGCTACCGACACTGGCGTTGCAGCCGCACTGGCGTCTTTGGCGGCAGTGGTTTTGGCGTCATTGCAGCCGGCAAGTACAAAACTGGTTGTGATCAGGGCGGCGAGAATGAAGCGTGAAATCATGATGCAAAGAATAACGGCAAGGCAACAGCCCCGCCTGTTTTAAGGTGATGCAGCCAGCCTATGTGGGCTAGCGTACAGACGTCCGCATGACGGAATGTAACTATAGCGCTTCGCTTTTCAAAACGCGTGCCCCAAAATTGTGCGGCGGCATTCCCTGTCTGCCTGGCAAGTCTTGCCCCCACAGCATCTTTCATTGTGCTCTTTACAGAAAGCGGCCATGCCCCCCACTGGAAACAGTAACAATCTG
>JANOCP010000409.1:0-6918 GCA_031412235.1 Polaromonas sp. | reverse complement strand
GTGGCCATGCTCAAGCCGGGTAACAAGAAGACGCACCGGGCTTACCTGTGGGCCTATGCACCGGGGGCCTTTGAAGAATTGAAGGCAGTGGTCTACGACTTCTGTGAAAGCCGCGCAGGTGAACATGCCCGCACCTTTCTGGGAGAGTGGAAAGGCGCGCTGGTATGTGATAACTTTGCTGGGTATAAGCAGTCGTTCACCCTGGGCATTACTGAGGCAGGATGTCTGGCCCATTCGAGGCGCAAATTTTTTGACCTGCATGTGAGCAACAAGAGCGAGATTGCAGGGCAAGCGCTGACATACATCGGCCAGCTCTACGAGATCGAGCGCGAGGTGAAAAGTCTCAGCGCGCAGGAAAGACAAAAAATTCGCCAGACCCGATCAAAACCGCTGAGCGATGCCATGCATGACTGGATGCAATTGCAGCGCCAGAAGATCACTGATGGTTCGGCCACCGCCAAAGCATTGGACTACAGCCTCAGGCGCTGGGGCGCACTCACGCGCTTCCTCGACGACGGGCAGCTGCCGATCGACAATAACTGGATCGAGAACCAGATCCGGCCAATCGCCATTGGACGAAACAATTGGTTATTTGCGGGCTCGCTGCGCGCCGGTCATCGGGCCGCTGCCGTCATGAGCCTGATCCAGAGTGCCAGGCTCAATGGGCATGACCCGTATGCCTATCTGAAAGATGTGCTGCAGCGCCTGCCCACGCACAAGAACAATCAGATCATAGAACTACTGCCTCATCGCTGGCAGCCACTCCCCTCGTAACTGCAGTCCAGTACCGCCACGTCGACCACGTCAAGGTGTGTTCGCCGGGTGCTTACAAATTACCGACTTTTACAGATCCATAAAATTTCGAGGGTCAGAGACGGTTTTTTTACACTCTTTATTTATAGGATCATGCTGTGTTTGTTCGCTGGGAGTAAAGCCGTACACCCGACAATAAACTCGTAAAAACCGGGCACTCAAATAATTGAGTCGTGTGTGTACGATTGGTATGTCTTACGCAGTCCAGGGATTCACGAGCGCTACGCCCGTATCAGCAAAATCCGACACGTTGCGTGTCACTACGGTAAAGCAGTGCTCAATCGCTGTTGCAGCAATCATCGCATCACGCTCTGAGAGTGGGTTCGGCACATGCAGTGAAGCGCACACCGTGGCGGTGATGTCGGTAAATGGCAAGATCTGGCCAGCGAATGCTTCACGCACTCCAGAAAGCCAGACGCGCAGCGCGCTCCCTTGGGGTGGCGTGCGTTGCTCTAGTGCCAAGACGCCCATTTCCAGTTCAAGGATCGTTATGGCTGAAAGGAAAAGCCTGCTGCTCGGCTGCCCTGCGGCCCAGGCCCGTACCTCGGCTGATTGATTGTGTTTGACATGGCGTAGCTCTGAAATAACGTTGGTATCGAGTACGAACATTCAGCACCCTCAACCAAATGATGCGCCCTGGATCTTGAGATCGAGACGGGGCGGTTCGAAATCGATGGCGTCCCCACCAGGAATGCCATCCATGACGTCGAGGAGCGAAGGCTTGCTTTGCCCGGCGATGCGGTAGTAGTCGTCGATTTTTATTAGCGCAAATGCAGGACGCCCGCGGTCAGTAATAAACACAGGGCCATCCACAGCCGCGCTTGGCTGCCGACACGTCACGCGTGAAGTCACGGCTGGAAAACGTATGGATACTCATGCTAGTCTCCCAATTCGAAGGAATGTTTGTATGTTTCGACAAAAATAATAAATTGGCAGTTTTATGATGGCAGTGCAAGCCAAATGTTCAGTATTGACAATGGGTTAGATCTAATTCTGCGTTTTCTGCACGAATCCCTGCCGACCCTCATTATTGACCCGGCACGAGTTATCAATGAACCCGTTCGGGCTGAGCTTGTCGAAGCCTTTCGACAAGCTCAAGGCGAACGGAGTTTAGATTCCGTAATAACTCGTGCCGGATCATTAGTCTGTTGATTCGGTGGATTCGTCAAAACGGTTGCCGCATGCCCGAGCGGCGCAAGCGCCCATCGGAGCTGCCCTTGCTGAAGCCTGGGCAACTGGAAGAGATCGAGGCGATCGTGGCTGCGGCCTTCGTGGTGAAAGACGATACCGGGACTGAATAACAGCGGGGCTCCTGATAACGTTACGTCCCGGAAGATCATAAGATTTCTCATGAAACTGGTGCAGGTGAGTTTTCCGCCAATCTTTAAGAGACTGCGTCGGCGTTTTGCTTTTTAGCGCTCGACTATCGAACCCCCTTCTTGGGTGTATAACCGTAGGCCTTTCGGTCATGTGGCAGGCTTCTCGCACCGCGCGCATGCCCAAATCAAACAAAACATAGCCAGGCGCTTCTATGCGCCGCAACATTCAGGAGCATCAAACATGGGCGCGCAGTGGAAAGCAAAAGGCAAGGAACTTGCCGCAAATGCCAGGGGCCGTGTATTTGGCAAACTGTCCAAAGACATCATGATCGCGGCGCGTAGCGGGGCTGACCCGGCTGGCAATGCGCGCTTGCGGTTGCTGGTTGAGCAGGCGCGAAAGGTTTCAATGCCCAAAGATACGCTTGATAGAGCCATTAAAAAAGGCGCTGGGCTGACCGGTGAAACAGTGCATTTTGAGCACGTCATTTACGAAGGCTTTACGCCGCACCGCGTGCCTGTCATGGTCGAATGCCTGACGGACAACCTGAACCGCACGGCGTCTGAAATGCGCGTGTTGTTTCGCAAGGGGCAGCTGGGTTCTGCTGGTTCGGTAGCTTGGGATTTTGACCATGTGGGCATGATTGAGGCCGAACCTGCGGCCACGGGTGCCGATGCCGAAGTAGCCGCCATTGAGGCCGGTGCGCAGGACTTTGAGCCCGGTGAGGAAGAAGGCAGCACCCTGTTTTTGACTGACCCTACAGACCTTGATCTGGTCAGCCGTGCGCTGCCTGCCCAGGGCTTTACGGTGCTGTCGGCCAAGTTGGGCTACAAGGCCAAAAACCCGGTTGACCCTGCAACTTTAAGTTCTGGCGATCTGGGGGATGTAGAAGCTTTTCTCGCCGCCATCGACGCCAATGACGATGTGCAGAATATCTTTGCGGGCCTGGCGGGGTAGGTCAGGCGCGGTAAACGGGTGTAGTGCTACGTTGGTTTGGGTCGGCGTTAAATAGCCATACCAAACCGGTTTATTCAGTCTCTGCCGGTTCGACACTGGTCACTGTAGCCAGACTTCGCTCGTGCCGTACCCTTTCAAGCACTGCAGTAACCTGGGCCGGATTCATGCCGTACATGTCGGCAAACTCGGCTTCGGTTTTTCCGCTGGCCTCAAAGGCGCGCACCAGTGCCTCGCGTTTGGCGGCTTCCACGCCCAACGCGGCCATGGCATCGTCGAGCAGCGCATTGGTAGCGTCGTCCTGCACGCGTACGCGATCAGCGTAATCTTCACGGCTCAAGCCAGACGCCTCAACCGCCTGCATGAGCAGCACACGCAGCCGGGGCCGCAGGTCCTCTCGTGACCTCGCCTGACGCCTGCGAAAGACTTCCAGAATCGCGTGGTGAACGTGCGCTGGTGACACGGGCTCTACCGCGTTGCCGTCAAGGTCGTGGCGCGCAAGGCCTGCGGCTACGCACTCCAGGTAGCGTGTTGACCGGGCGTGCTTGCCCATGGCCAGCTTGAGTTCGTCTTTCTTGAAATCATCCGGGTGCCGCGCCATCAGGTCATGGAAAACCCCCAGTTTGAGCGGTAAAAAGTGCGCCCCAAACAGTTTGGGATAAAGCTCAAACAGCTTTTCAAGCACATGGTTAACTGGCTGGGCCTGCTGCGACTTTGCAGCTCTGGCCTGTGGATTTTCTTTTTCGGTAGCGACTTCGTTAGCGATTTGAATTTCGGCTTGGGGTTCGGCTTGAGTTGCTTCGGTCATCGGGTCTGTAGGGATAGTTTGGATAGGGGCTTGATGCATTATCGCGGCCTGTACATCTTGAATAGATTGTCCGGGGTGACCGTGAAATAGTCAGCTGGGCCACCACCGCGCAAAATGGGCTCAGCTACTGCCGTACTGTAAATCCCGTCAGGGAGCAAATGGCGCGCAATGTGAATGCCCACCACTTCACCAAACACCATCCACGTGGGTACGGGTACGCCGTCAACGCCCTGCAACTGCAGCACTTGCGTGAGCTTGCATTCAAAAGACACGGGGCTTTCTAGCACGCGCGGCACTGCAATGCAGCGCGACGCTACGGGCGTGAGGCCTGTCAGGTCAAACTCGCTGACGTCAGGCGCAACGTTTGCGCACGACTGGTTCATCTGTTCGGCGAGCGGGCGCGTCACCAGGTTCCACACAAATTCACCGGTTTGCTGGATGTTGCGCAGGCTGTCTTTGGCACCAATGCTTGAAAACCCGATGATGGGCGGCGTGTAGTTAAAAGCATTGAAAAAACTGTAAGGCGCAAGGTTAAGCTGGCCTTGCGCATTGTGTGACGAGATCCAGCCAATGGGGCGCGGCCCGACGATGGCATTGAAAGGGTCGTGCGGCAGGCCGTGGCCTTTTGAGGGCTCGTAAAAGTGGATGTTGTCGCTCATTGATTTTTATGCCTTATGGGTAATCTTTTGGGTGAGGCCGCGCGCTACGGCTCTTGCTACCGCTTCGGCGACTTCAATGCCATCGACGCCGGCTGACAAAATGCCGCCTGCGTAACTTGCCCCTTCACCGGCCGGGTAAAGGCCCTTGACGTTGAGGCTTTGAAAATCGTCGCCACGCGTCATTTTTATAGGTGATGAAGTGCGGGTTTCGACGCCCGTCAATACGGCGTCATGCATGTCAAAGCCGCGTATTTTTTTACCGAATACGGGAATCGCTTCACGCATGGCGGTAATGGCGTAGTCGGGCAGGGCGCTGGCCAGGTCACCCAGCCGTACCCCGGGTTTGTAAGACGGCTCAACGCTGCCAAGCTGGCTTGACGCCTTGCCCGCTACAAAGTCGCCCACCAGCTGGCCAGGCGCTTCATAGTTGCTGCCGCCCAAAACGTAGGCATGGGATTCAAGCGCGCGCTGAAAAGCCATGCCAGCCAGCGGCCCACCCGGGTAATCAGAAGGCGTGATTCCCACCACAATGCCGGCATTGGCATTTCGCTCGTTGCGCGAATACTGGCTCATGCCGTTGGTCACCACACGGCCCGCTTCAGATGTGGCGGCCACCACCGTGCCACCCGGGCACATGCAAAAGCTGTAAACCGACCGGCCGTTGCTCGCGTGGTGAACCAGCTTGTAGTCGGCTGCACCCAGCAGTGGGTGCCCGGCGTGCTGGCCCAGGCGTGCGCGGTCAATTACGCCTTGTGGGTGTTCAATACGAAAACCAATTGAAAATGGCTTGGCTTCCATGTAAACGCCGCGTTCATGCAGCATGGCCACGGTGTCGCGTGAGCTGTGGCCAAGCGCCAGCACAACATGGTCGGCGCGCAGCTCATAGTGCGTGCCGTCGTTCAGGTTTTGCACCGTCAGACCGCGAATGTGTTGACCTTTTGGGCCGTCTTCAATCTGTACATCGCTTACGCGCTGCTCAAAGCGAACCTCACCGCCCAGCGCGATGATCTGCTCACGCATATTTTCGACTACCTTGACGAGCTTGAAGGTGCCGATATGTGGCTTGCTGACCAGCAAAATTTCTTCGGGTGCACCAGCTTTGACAAACTCCATCATGACCTTGCGGCCCAGATGGCGCGGGTCCTTGATCTGGCTCCAGAGTTTGCCGTCTGAAAACGTGCCCGCGCCGCCTTCACCAAACTGCACGTTCGACTCCGGGTTGAGCGTGCTTTTACGCCACAAGCCCCAAGTGTCTTTGGTGCGCTCGCGTACTTTTTTGCCGCGCTCCAGCACGATGGGCTTAAAACCCATTTGCGCCAGCAGCAGCGCCGCAAAAATGCCGCAGGGGCCAAAGCCGACAACCACGGGGCGTACAGCAGGTGCGGCATCAAGTTGCACTACGGGGTAGTAGGCCTGGTCGGGGGTTGGGCGAATGTGCGGGTGCGCTTCAAACTGCTTGAGCAGCAGTGTTTCAAGGGTGGGGGCGACCTCAATGTCGCAGATATAGACCAGCAGCAGCTTTTGCTTGCGCGCGTCGTAGCTGCGCTTGTAGATTTTGTGGCTGGCAATGTCGCCGTGCGCAATGCCCAGCGTTTTGGCTATCAGTGCGGGCAAAGCGTCATCCGCATGGTCGAGCGGGAGCTTGAGTTCAGTCAGGCGAATCATGTAAACCGGGGCTTTCGTGGATCTGTTTTTCGGATCTAGCCCGTTATTTTAGTTTGGGTATCCTGCTGCGTGGATAATCCACCCCGTGAAGCACGCCAGACCGCCGCTGGTGCAACTCGCAAGAGGCAGCGATTGAGAAGTCGCTGTGGGGGAAACCCCGCACTGGAGGAACGTCCGGACTGCACAGGACAGCGTAGGAGGTAATACCTCTCCACCGTGAGGTGAGGATCAGAGCAACAGAGACGAGTCGAGCCGGGGCAACCCGGAACGGGTGAAACGGGCAATCTCTACGCGCAGCAATACCAAATAGGCCAGCGTTGATGTAGCTCCGCGGAGCTGGCGGGTAGGTAGCACCGAGCCGGGTGGGCGACCCCCGGCCCAGATTAATGGCGGTCACACTGGGGCGTTGCAAAACGCTTCAGCGCACAAAATCCGGCTTATCGGCGGGCTTCACACTTTTAATCGACGATTTCCAGCCGTTCAGCGCCCGCGCAAATGGGTTGGCGTTTCCAGCCGCTTGGCCAGCAACGACAAGGTCAGTGTGAGCACCAGATACACCGCTGAAATGGCGAGGTAGGGCTCCCAGTAACGTGAATAGGCGCCTGCCACCGTACGCGCAGCCAGCGCCAGCTCGGCCAGGCCGATGGCCGATACCAGTGACGAGTCCTTGATCAGCGTGATGCCTTCATTGACCAGCGCGGG
>JANOCP010000408.1:0-4519 GCA_031412235.1 Polaromonas sp. | reverse complement strand
CCGAGCATGAGTACTACCACCCGCAGCGCAGCATGGGCACGCTGGTGTGCCACCGCGCGCACCGGGTGGATGCCGATGCGCTGGCAGATGTAGGGCAAAAGGACATCACTGCGCATGTCAACTTCACCGGCATTGCACTGGCGGGGCAAGAGGCTGGTTTGGAAGTGCTGGGCTACACCGGTCAGGGGCGGTTTTTATTGAACTGCGGCTTGCTTGACGGCATGCAGGACGCGCCAATTGCCGAGCGGGCCATGGCGCAAAAGCTGATTAATGAACACGAGATGGGTGAGCTGTTCAAGGTGATTGCGTTTGGGGCAAAAAGCGCTGCGGTATGGCAGCCGATGGGCTTTGCAGCGGGCGACAGGACACACACCCTATAAAACACCATGATTCGCTGGATGATCGTTATTTTCCTCGTGCTGGTGTTCATTAGCGCGCTCACGCCCTGGTTGAACAAGCTGGGTTTTGGCAAACTGCCAGGCGATTTGCGCTTCAAGCTGTTTGGCAGGGAGCGCTATGTTCCGCTCACCACCACGATCTTGCTGAGCCTGGTAGCCAGCGTCATTTCGCAGTTGTTCTGATTAGTTGTTTTAATCAGCTTTGCTGAGCTGCCACAGCAGTCACCCGCGCTGCATGAATCAGCTCGCCAATCTTTTTTCCGTCCAGGCCCGCGGCCTGCGCCTCTTCTGCAATCACGCTGGTCACGACTGACTGGGCTGCCGCCAGCACATCCAGCAGCCTCTGGCGCTGCGGGTAGCTTGAGTCTTGCAGGCCCAGACGGCCGCGCGTATCACACTCGCAGGCCAGCAGTACATCGGCAAAACGCTGCGGTTTGCGAAACGCATCGCAACGCTCCAGCAGTCTGACGAGTGCCGCCGCACCAAACTCCGCACTGCGGTGAATATTGCCATGCTCGCGCGCTACCACGTCGGCAATTTCTCGGCATTCAACGGGTACGCGCAGCCGTTCACATACCGCCTTGGAGAGCCTGGCGCTGCGCTCTTCGTGGCCGATATGACGCGGAAGAACATCCGCAGGCGTTGTGCCCTTGCCCAGGTCATGCATCAGGCAGGCAAAGCGCACGGGCAGCGGCGCGTCGAGTTGCGCCGCCATGTCGAGCACCATCATTAAATGAACGCCGGTTGTTAAATTGGGGTCAGATTCCAAATTCATCGGCCAGGGGTCTGGCCTTCCCGCAGCGCTTTGCGCTGCTATGAAATTGGAATCTGACCCCAATTTAACAGCGCGCTGCGGCACGCCCCACAGCTTGGCCACCTCAGGCAGCAGCTTTTGCAGCGCGCCGCACTCGCGCAACACCTCAAACATGCGCGACGGCCTGGCCTGCATCAGCCCGCGTGCAAGCTCTTGCCAGACACGCTCAGCCACCAGCGCATCCACCTCGCCGTCTGCCACCATGTGCTGCATGAGTTGCATGGTTTCAGGTGCCACGCTGAAGTCGGCAAAGCGCGCCGCAAAGCGGGCCACGCGCAGGATGCGCACGGGGTCTTCACGAAAGGCTTCGGTGACATGGCGCAGCACTTTGGCCTTGATATCGGCCTGACCGCCGTAGGGGTCGATCAAATCCTCAAAATTTGTATCAAATGAGGTCTCTGCCCATTGATTTCGGCTGTATGCTGCTATTGAATTAATAGTAAGGTCACGTCGGGCCAGGTCCTGCTCCAGCGTCACGTCAGGGGCTGCGTGGACTTCAAAGCCATGGTAGCCACGCGCCGTTTTGCGCTCGGTGCGGGCCAGCGCGTACTCTTCGCGCGTTTCGGGGTGGAGAAAAACCGGGAAGTCCTTGCCCACAGGCAGGTAGCCCAGTGCTGTCAACTCTTGCGGCGTGCTGCCAACCACCACCCAGTCATGGTCGTGCACTGCCAAGCCCATCAAGGCATCGCGAACCGCACCACCGACCATGTAAATTTGCATGGTGGCAGTTTAGCTTTGCGGGGCCAGCAGGCAGCTGCCAGTGATCAGGAAAAATCCTTTGTCGGGGCCATGCGATAGGGTTCTTCAAAATCACGAAAGTCTTTTTCGAGCAGCGCGTCGTCTATCCAGGCTTTCACGCCGGGCAGGTTGGCCAGGCGTTCCATGTAAGCGCCTATGTTGGCAGGTACCGGCAGTGCATAGCTTTTCAGCCGCATGCAAACCGGCGCAAAAAACGCATCAACAATGCTGAATTCACCCATCAGCATGGGGCCGCTGTGCTGGTCCAGCAACTCGCTCCACATGGCCACGATACGTGCTACATCTGCACGCACGGCGGGCTTGTCGCGCCACGCCAGCTGACCGATTGCAGAAAGGTCGGCCTCAATGTTCATGGGGCAAGCCGAGCGAAGTGCGCCAAAACCGCTGTGCATTTCAGCACAGACGCTGCGCGCCCTGGCCCTGGCCTGCGTGTCCTGCGGCCAGAGCGCTTTGGCCGGGAATTTTTCGGCCAGGTATTCAGCAATGGCCAGGCTGTCCAGACGACAAAACCATCATCAACCAGCGCCGGTACTTTCCCAACCGGCGTCACATCACCCATGGTTTTTTTGAAACTGGAGCTGCTGTCAAAAGAGTCAAAACGAACCCTGACTTCTTCAAACTCAATGTTCGCCTGCCTGAGCAGCACCCAGGGCCGCATGGACCAGGACGAGTAATTTTTGTTGCCGATGTAGAGTTTGAGCATTGTTGTGTTCCTTGAGACGCGGTGGAAAAAGTCCGGTCCCCATGCTATAGCCACACCCGCTATCGATTAATGCAAAAAAAGCGCCAAATTGATGACGTTAGAACCTTCCAGCCGTTTTGCGCTTGGCCATCAGTCCACTACGCAGGCCTTGCGCGCCCAGATAGCCTGGTGCAATGGCAGCCAGTGCTGAAGCCTTGATGCCGAGAGCTTCCAGGCCGGGCAGCTTGCCTTCGGACACGTTATCGGCTTTCATGGAGTCAAGGTTGTCGCGGCTCATCAGCGGCTCGCCCGGCGCGAGTTCCATCAGGCGGGCCTGCACCCGCGCCAGGGCATCGGGCAAGCCGATGACGGGCCGCCCCTTCCCATGGTTGATGCCGCTGTAACGGCCAGCCAGCTGCACCAGTTGCTTGAGGGTGAAAACCTCTGGTCCGCAGGCTTCAAAGCTTTGCCCGATGGTGCTTTTGTCCTCCAGACATTTGACCAGTGCAGCAGCCACATCTTCGACCCACACCGGCTGAAAGCGTGCCGTGCTGCCTGCCAGGGGAATGACGGGAAAAATTTGTTGAAGGCTGGCAAAAGTGTTGAGAAACCGGTCTTCAGCGCCAAAGATCACGCTGGGGCGCAATACCGTGACGTCCAGCCCTGATTCCAGCAGCACCGCCTCGCCCCGCGCCTTGCTGCGTTGGTACAGTGATGGCGCATCAAGGCTGGCACCCAGTGCGCTGACATGCACAATGCGCCGCTGGCCGACCGCATTACAGGCCCTGGCCAGCTCAAGGGGTAGCTGAACGTGGGCTTTCTCAAAGGCGGCTTCAGTGCCATGCAAAATCGCCACCAGGTTAACCACTGCGTCGTGCTCAGCCAGCAGCGGCGTCAGCGCTGCCGTGTCGTGCGAGGACACTTCTGTGATGTCCACCATGGGCAGCATCTGCAGGTGTTTGGCGTTGGCGCGTCTGCGCGTGACAACCGTGACCCGCCACGGCAGCCCCGCCAGCTTTTCGCAAAGGTGACGGCCCACAAAGCCTGTGCCGCCGAGGATGAGGATTTTTTTCATAAGTACTAATTTAGCCTGTTTGGGTTATCTGCGTGATGGTAAAGAATCCGGCGTCATCCTACATACAGCTTTGCCCGATACCCGGAAAATCCCGCCATGAATATTTTTGAAGCCTTGCGCGCCAGCCACGACACCCAGCGAAAGCTGGCCGACAACCTGGTGGCCACGGTGGGCGACAGCCCTGAACGCGCTTTGTTGTTCAAGGAGCTCAAGCTTGAGCTGGCGGCTCATGCTGCCGCCGAAGAGCGGTTTTTTTATGTGCCATTGATTGCGCACGACATGACCCAGGAGCCGTCCCGCCATGGCATTGCCGAGCATCACCAGATGGACAAGCTGATTGAGGCGCTTGAAAGCACCGACCCCAGCTCACCCGGCTGGCTGGTCACGGCGAAGGAACTGCATCACAAGGTTTTTCATCACCTCAAGGACGAAGAGCAGGGTGTTTTTCAGCTTGCTGGCAAGGTGCTGACTGAAGCCCAAAAACTGTCTTTGGCAAAAGATTACGAGGGTGAGTTTGTGTCGCAGCGCACCAAGACCTGAACGCTGGTTTCAATCACCAGGGCTATCAGCCGTCAGGCCTGTTCGCCAAATTTCAGGCGATTTCCGTGCGGGTCAATAACGTACAGCTCCTTCATGCCCCATGGCTTTTCCTGAGGCGGCCTGAGCCTGACGCCGCGTTTTTTGAACTCCTGGTAGAGCGCATCGGTGCTGGGTGTTCTGACGTAGCAGGCCGTGTTTTCCGGAATCAGCGCGTTCGTGCAGACATGCAGGTGAATTTCGCAACCGTCGCG
>JANOCP010000407.1:0-4781 GCA_031412235.1 Polaromonas sp. | reverse complement strand
AACAGGCCTTTTTTGACCTTGATGCCTTGGGCTTTGGCCTGGTCTTCTGTCAGGCCCACCCATGCGACTTCTGGGTCGGTGTAAGCGACGCTTGGGATGACTCTGGCGTTGAAGGCTGCGCTGGCGAGTTCTTTGTTGCCTTGCAGCTCGCCGGCGATGACTTCAGCAGCAACGTGCGCTTCATGCACCGCCTTGTGTGCCAGCATGGGCTGGCCGACGATGTCCCCGATGGCAAAGATGTGGGGCACGTTGGTGCGCATCTGGATGTCGACATTGATAAAGCCACGGTCAGTCACTGCAACGCCTGCTTTGTCGGCGGCGATTTTTTTGCCGTTCGGGGTACGTCCGACTGCTTGCAGAACCAGGTCGTAGGTTTGTGGCGCGGGCGCTGTGCCGCCCTCTTCTGCTGCAGCAAAAGTCACTTCAATACCCGTCGGCGTGGCTTTGGCGCCCACGGTTTTGGTTTTGAGCATGATGTTGTCAAACCGCGGGGCGTTCATTTTTTGCCAGATTTTGACCAGGTCGCGGTCAGCGCCTTGCATCAGGCCGTCCATCATTTCAACCACGTCCAGGCGTGCGCCCAGCGTGCTGTAAACCGTGCCCATCTCTAAACCGATGATGCCGCCACCCAGAATCAGCATGCGCTTGGGTACTTCTTTCAAAGCCAGCGCGCCAGTGGAGTCGACCACGCGCGGGTCTTCGGGCATGAAAGGCAGGCGCACGGCCTGACTGCCTGCAGCGATGATGGCTTTTTTGAAGCTGATAGTCTGGGTTTTGCCGGTTTTTTCCTGGCCCTGGGCTCCAGTGGTTTCTTCAACCTGCAGATGGTTGGCGCCGACAAACTGCCCCAGGCCGCGCACGGTAGTGACCTTGCGCATTTTGGCCATCGCCGCCAGTCCGCCCGTGAGTTTGCCAATGACTTTGTCTTTATGGCCGCGCAGCATGTCGATATTGACTTTGGGCGGGCCAAACTCAATACCCAGCGCGCCAAGGTGGCTGACCTCGTCCATCACCGCCGCCACGTGTAGCAGCGCTTTGGAGGGAATGCACCCGACGTTCAGGCAGACACCGCCCAAGGTGGCATATCGCTCGACCAGAATCACTTTAAGGCCCAAATCCGCAGCGCGGAAGGCGGCTGAATAACCGCCTGGGCCAGCGCCCAAAACCAGCACGTCGCAATCCAGGTCAGCGGTACCTGCAAAGCTTGCTGCTGGTGCTGAAGCTGCCAGCGCAGCAGCTTGGGCTGGCGCTACAGTATTGATAGCTACTGATGCCCGTACCTCTTGGACAGGGGCTGCTTTTGGTGCTGAAACAGCGGTTTCGACTCCCTCCAGGCTCAATACAACTGACCCCTGCTTGACCTTGTCGCCCAGCTTGACCTTGATTTCTTTAACCACGCCAGCGCTTGACGACGGGATTTCCATCGACGCCTTGTCGCTTTCAACAGTCAACAGGCTCTGGTCAACCTTGATGCTGTCGCCCACCTTGACGAGCAACTCAATCACCGTAACTTCATCAAAATCACCAATATCGGGTACTTTTATTTCCAACATACTCAACCTTTTAGGTTTTCAATTTAACGGAGTAGATATCAATCGGGCCACCCGAGTTTTTGTCAAACTCGCAGCCTGCGTGCATACCGGCCATAGCGACTTCTTTGGCGGTTTTGGTACGGCCCCACACGGCGTGCATCGCCCCCAGTGCAAAGCTGCGGCCTGAACCAATGCCCCAAAATTCCTTGAACTCAAAAATCTCACGGTAGCTGTACAGCCCGTAAATACCGCTTGAATTGGCAATGACCACCGTGAACTGCATCGACTCATACGGGTCGTTATCGTCTTCTTTGGTTTGCAGAAAAAAGGTTTCTTTCAGCAGCGGATGCAGCTTTAAAAACGTGTCGTACACCTCGTCTTTGGAACTGAGCCTCAGGTCCGCCTTGGGCAGGGCCGTCATGGCTTTGCGCAGTGCCGGAAAATGCGCCACGGTACCGGCCATGCCCACATAGCTGATGCCGGCAGGCGTATCGACCTTGAAAATTTTGCTGTTGGCTTCATAGCGGTGCGGCAGTGCCGTATCGCCAAACGTCACCAGCGTGTCAGCCGCCATCACGACCTGGCCGGCTTTTTTAACAACAACCAGTGTGGTCACAGCAAGACTCGGCGGAAGTCACTCAGGATTTGACCTAAATACGCATTGAAACGCGCAGCCGCCGCACCATCAATGACGCGGTGATCCCAGGTAAGCGACAGCGGCAGCATCAAACGCGGTTGAAACGCCGTGCCGTCCCATACCGGCTCCATATTGCTCTTGCAAACGCCCAAGATGGCGACTTCAGGCGCGTTGATGATCGGAGTGAAGTAGCGACCGCCAATACCGCCAAGTGAAGAGATGGTGAAGCAGGCACCCTGCATTTCAGCCGGGCTAAGCTTGCCGTCGCGCGCTTTTTTGGCCAGCTCGCCCATTTCCTGGCTGATTTGCATCACGCCTTTTTTGTCGCAATCGCGAATGACCGGCACCATCAGCCCGTTGGGCGTATCGGCGGCAAACGCGATATGAAAGTATTGCTTGTAGACCACCGCATCGCCGTCGATAGAAGCGTTGAAGTCGGGGAACTTCTTGAGCGCCGACACGCAAGCTTTAATGAGGAAAGCCAGCATCGTGACTTTGACGCCACTTTTCTCGTTCTCTTTATTCGTGGCGACGCGGAAGGCTTCCAGATCAGTGATGTCTGCATCATCAAAGTTGGTGACAGCGGGAATCACGATGGCGTTGCGCAGCAGGTTGGCGCCGCTGATCTTTTTAATCCTGCCCATCTCTTTGCGCTCGATTGGGCCGAACTTGGTGAAGTCCACTTTGGGCCAGGGGAGCAAATCCAAACCGACGCCCGAACCGCCTGAAGACGCAGGCGTTCTGGCGGCTTGAGCCAGTGTTTGCACCGCGCCCGCCATAACGGACTTGGTAAATGCCTGCACGTCGTCCAGTGTGATACGGCCTTTGGGGCCAGCGCCTTTGACTTCAGCCAGCGGCACGCCGAGTTCGCGCGCAAACTTGCGTACTGAAGGTGAAGCGTGGGGCAACTGGCCCGTGGGTGCGGCGGTGGGGTTGTGCGGGGCAGCAGTAACTGTTGCAAGCGCTACGGGTGCAGCCACTGCAGCGGGCGCTGCGGATGCTGCGGCAACCGGCGCAGACGCTGGCGCAGCAGTTGTGCCAGCGACAGCAGCGCCCTCCAGCACGGCCAGCAAATCACCTATATTGATTTTGTCGCCCAGTTTGACCTTGAGGTCTTTCAGCACGCCGGCTCCCGATGACGGGATCTCCATTGAGGCCTTGTCAGACTCAACGGTGACCAGTGACTGCTCGACCTTGATGGCGTCGCCAACCTTGACCAGCACTTCAATGACGGTCACGTCCTTGAAGTCACCGATGTCCGGGACATGAATCTCGATCAGTCCAGCGGGTGCAGCAACTGGGGCGGCGGCCGCGGCAGCAGCAGGCTCCGCTACTGAATTGATAGCTACTGATGGCCGTATTTCTTGGGCAGCGGCCGGTTTTGGCTCGATTTTCGGCGCTGCGGCGGCATCAGCAGCTGTTTCAAGCGTTAAAACTATAGAGCCCTGCTTGACCTTGTCGCCAAGCTTGACTCTGAGCTCTTTGACCACGCCCGCCGCGCTGGACGGAATCTCCATCGAAGCCTTGTCTGACTCTACCGTCAGCAGCGACTGGTCGGCCTTGATGCTGTCGCCGGGTTTGACCAGCAGCTCAATGACCGTGACCTCGTCAAAGTCACCAATGTCTGGAACCTGGATATCTACTGTTGCCATATTTGTATCTCCTCAAGCGCTTGCACGCAGTTTCAAGCGTAAAGCGGGTTAATTTTGTCGGCCTGTATGGCGTACTTTTTAATGGCTTCGGCCACTTTTGCGACCGGCACAGTGCCCTCTTCACTCAAAGCCTTTAGAGCCGCCACCACAATGTAATGGCGGTTGATTTCGAAGTGCTCGCGCAGCTTGCTGCGGAAGTCGCTACGGCCAAAACCGTCAGTACCCAATACTTTGAAGGTACGACCTTTGGGGATGTAGTTGCGAATCTGCTCTGCGTAGGCCTTCATGTAGTCGGTTGACGCGATAACCGGGCCGGGGTGCTTTTCAAGCTGCTGGCCGACAAAGGGCACGCGGGCCGCTTCAAGCGGATGGAGCAAGCTCCAGCGCTCGGCATCCTGGCCATCACGTGCCAGCTCGTTAAAGCTTGGGCAGCTCCAGACGTTGCTGGAAACGCCCCAGTCTTTTTCAAGCAGCTCTTGCGCGGCAATGGATTCGCGCAGGATGGTGCCTGAACCTAAAAGCTGTACCCTGGGCGTCAACTTGGCACCTTCCTTGCACAAATACATGCCCTTGATGATTTGATCTTCGGTGCCGGGCGTCAGGCCAGGCATGGCGTAGTTTTCGTTCAGCAGGGTCAGGTAGAAATACACGTTGTCCTGCTTTTCGACCATGCGCTTGAGGCCGTGGTGCAGGATCACACCAACTTCATGCGCAAAGGTTGGGTCGTAGCTGATGCAGTTGGGAATCGTGCCGGCCATGATGTGGCTGTGACCGTCTTCGTGCTGCAGGCCTTCGCCGTTGAGCGTGGTACGGCCAGACGTGCCGCCCAGCAAAAAGCCGCGTGCCTGCATGTCGCCCGCAGCCCAGGCCAGATCGCCCACGCGCTGAAAGCCAAACATTGAGTAGTACACGTAAAACGGGATCATGATGCGGTTGTTGGTGCTGTACGACGTGGCCGCC
>JANOCP010000406.1:0-22008 GCA_031412235.1 Polaromonas sp. | reverse complement strand
GGCCGATGGCATGTCAAAAAGTCGCTGGGTGGCAGAAATCATTCGCAAACACGCCGCCCATGAATGGCCCCAGGATTGCCTCGCGCTTGCCGGGCGTTTTGCAGACTTCCCTTTAAACGACGCTGCAAGCGTGGGCAGTTTGCCCGCTGACCTGCCGCGCCTGGCGTTTTGATGGCACGCCATGCTGATTCTTGACAGTAACACCATCAGCTATTACTTTCGCGGAGACCCGCTGGTGGTGCCGCGCTTACAGGCCCTGCGCCCTGCAGAGGTAGGCGTGCCAGCGATTGTTGAATATGAACTACGTTATGGCCTGCTGCGCATGCCCAGTGATTCGGCAGCGCCCAGGTTGGCAGCGTTGGAGCAGTTGCTCCGGCCCATGCAGCTGCTGCCGTTTGACAGCGACTGTGCAGCACAGGCCGCCCGTATTCGGGTTGAGCTGGAAGCAGCAGGTAAACCCATTGGCCCGTACGACACGCTGATTGCCGCTACGGCGCTACGCCATCAGGCCACGCTGGTGACGCGCAACGTTCGTGAATTCTCCCGTGTACCGGGCCTGCAGTGGCTCAATTGGCATGAGCTTGTATGAGCGAAACACGTAGACCGGCCCTTATCAACGAGCTACGCCGACTTCGGAAGGATTGGACGGTAAAGTTTTGATCGGGGATTAGTCAAACCTCAGGGAGAGCTAGATGCAGCCCAAAAACCTGTAAGAAGTCATACAGCACATCGCGAAGCAGCAGCAAGATGCTCTCGCTGCACGAATCGCAGAGGCTCAAACGAAGCTCGTCACTATCGCATACGACAAAGCTGCGGCATATACGACCGTTATTGTTTTTGGCGGCTACGCTGGCTTTTTTGCAATTTGGCAACTGGCAAAAGATCATCTGTCTAAAGAGCAAGCATTGTGGTCGGCGTTGCTGATCATGGTTTCGTTGCTCACCTTTGTACTGTTTGAAGTGACAAAGATGGTGTTGGTTTCGCAAGCCTTGATTAGGAAAATGGTCCTGCTGCAGACGCCTGAAGTAAGGGGAAATCCCCAGCGACTGCTTCAAGTACTGCAAGAACTAGAGGAAGCGCAGCAACCAAGCGTCCGGATGTTTCTTCGTTTCTGGGTCTTTGTTCTTGTAGTAGCTGTGGGATGCGCCATTGCTGGGGCCAGCGTGCTGGGCTATGCCTTTATCGCGGGCCTTGCCAAATGAGGATTAATACCTCTTTGAGGGTGCAGGCGCACGCCACCCCGGTCGCCCGCCCCTCCTTTCGACAGTTGAGTCACGCCTATAGACCCATGTGAACGGTCAGAGTCAGGCTGAAACAGCCATCAACGCCCAAAGCGCTGCCCTCAAGCCGCCCCAATCCCCGGCACCAACCCAGCCACAGGCTGACGACCACGCAGCGCAGCCGTAAACGCCAGCATCCGGTCAATCGGCAACCTCGCACGCAAGCCCAGCGCCGGGTCGATATGCACTTCGTTTGTGCCGTGCTCCAGCACATAGGCCAGCCCGGCCAGGCCGTTCATGGCCATCCAGGGGCAGTGGGCGCAGCTTTTGCAGGTGGCGCTGTTGCCTGAGGTGGGGGCTTCAATAAACAGCTTGCCGGGGTTCAGGGTGCGCAGCTTGTGCATCATGCCGCTGTCGGTGGCGACTATGAACTCACGCGCATCAAGCTCGCGTGCGGCCTTGAGGATGGCGGACGTTGAACCCACTGCATCGGCCAGGGCCACCACGTCTGCAGGTGACTCGGGGTGCACCAGTACCTTGGCCAGCGGGTGTTCTTTTTTAAGGGCTTGCAGTTCAAATGCCTTGAACTCGTCATGCACTATGCAGGCGCCGTTCCACAGCACCATGTCGGCACCGGTCTCGCGTTGTATGTAGCTGCCCAGGTGCTTGTCGGGTGCCCAGAGTATTTTTTGGCCCTGCTCTTTCAGAGCACGCACAATATCCACCGCGCAGCTTGACGTCACCAGCCAGTCAGCGCGCGCCTTGACTGCTGCGCTGGTGTTGGCATACATCACCACGGTGCGGTCTGGGTGCGCATCGCAAAAAGCGCTGAACTCGTCTGCCGGGCAACCCAGATCAAGCGAGCAGGTCGCGTCAAGGTCGGGCATCAGCACGCGCTTTTCTGGCGACAAAATCTTGGCGGTTTCGCCCATGAAGCGCACGCCTGACACTACCAGCGTTTGCGCGGCATGGTCGCGCCCAAAACGGGCCATTTCAAGTGAATCACTGACCAGGCCGCCAGTTTCTTCGGCCAGGTCCTGCAAATCGGGGTGCACGTAGTAGTGCGACACCATGACCGCGTTACGCTCTTTGAGCAGCCGGCGGATTTTGGCTTTCAGGTCGGCGCGCTCGCTTGGGCTGGGCTCTTCCGGTACACGTGCCCAAGCGTGCTGGGTGCTACAACTGGGCTGCTCGTATTCAATTTTGATGACGGTGCTCATGGCCAGCCTTTACAAGTCCAGAAAGCGCATGGAGAAATCAATCGCCTTGACGTCTTTGGTCAGACCGCCTATGGATATGCGGTCTACCCCGGTTTCAGCCAGGGTGCGCAAGCCTTCAAGTGTTACGCCGCCGGATATCTCGAGGCTAGCCCGGCCGCTATTGATGCGCACTGCCTCGCGCAGTTGCGCCAAATCCATGTTGTCGAGCAGCACCATGCGCGCACCAGCATCGAGCACCTCGACAAGCTGGCTCAGGGTTTCAACCTCAATCTGCACAAAATCGGCCTGCGCAGCTACTGCTGCAGCACGCGCCAGCACCTGGGCAATACCGCCCGCTGCAGCAATATGGTTTTCTTTAATCAGCACCGCGTCATACAGGCCAATGCGGTGGTTGGTGCCGCCACCCAAACGCACCGCATATTTTTGCGCCAGCCGCAAGCCAGGCAGTGTTTTGCGGGTGTCGACGATTTTTGCCTGCGTGCCCTTGACGATGTCTACATAAATGGCAGTCTTGGTCGCAACGGCACTGAGCATTTGCAGAAAATTGAGCGCGGTGCGCTCAGCCGTCAGCAGCGACTGTGCAAGGCCTGTGACTTCAAGCACGACCTGATTGGCGGCGCAGCGCTCACCGTCACGCACATGCCAGGTCAATGTGGCTTGCGGGTCAAGCTGCTGCACGGTCGCCTGCACCCAGGCGCTGCCGCAGATCACGGCGCTTTCGCGCGCCAGCACCTGCGCCCTGGCCCCGCGGGCGGCGTCAATCAGGCCAGCGGTCAGGTCGCCGCTGCCCACATCTTCAGCCAGGGCACGGGTGGCATCAGACCCGGCAAGCGCTTTAATAGACTCTTCAGAGAAATCAAATGACTTTTTCATAACCAATTCGAATAAGAACTAACCTAGACTTGCGCCCAGCGAGTGCGGTTGGCGGATTTTTGCCGCAACAGTGCGACCACCCGTATTGTGTCGCCGATATTGTTAACCCTGTTTTGCCTGATATTTGCCTCTCCCAACATTTGCCCATCACAGACCATGCAACGCACCCTGCTTAAGTCCAAAATCCACCGCGCCAGCGTCAGCCACTGTGAGCTGAACTACGAGGGTTCTTGCGCCATTGACGAAGACCTGCTGGACGCCAGCAACATCTGCGAAAACGAGCAGGTGCACATCTGGAACATCAACAACGGTGAACGCTTCATTACCTACGCCATACGCGCCCAGCGCGGCAGCCGCATCATCTCGGTCAATGGCTCGGCCGCCCGGCGCGCTTCGGTAGGTGATTTGGTCATCATTGCGGCGTTTGCGCAGCTTGATGAAAAAGAACTTGAGGGCTTTGCACCCAAACTGGTGTTTGTGAACCCGGACAACCGGATCAAAGAAGAGCGCTCGACTGTGCCCGTACAACAAGCCTGATCACCCATGCTGACCACCACCGAACAAACCATCACCCTGCACAGGCCTGCAAGCGTCAAGATACCCGCTGGAATTGCCGTAGAACCGCGCTGGCCCGTCGATGCCATTGAAGCCCTGTTTAACCTGCCCTTCCCCGAGCTGATGCACCGTGCGCAAACCGTGCACCGTGAGAATTTTGACCCCACGCGCATTGAATTTGCCACCCTGCTGTCCGTTAAAACCGGCGGCTGCGAAGAAGATTGCGGCTACTGCCCGCAAGCTGCCCGTTACGACACCGGCGTTGAAGCCAGCAAACTGATGGGCCCTGCCGAGGTTCTGGTTGCAGCCAAAGCGGCCCAGGCAGCAGGCGCCACCCGGTTTTGCATGGGCGCAGCCTGGCGCAGCCCCAAAGACCGCGACATTGAAAAAGTTGCCGAGCTGGTGCGCATCGTCAAGGCGCTGGGGCTTGAGACCTGCGCCACGCTGGGCATGCTGGAAGACGGCCACGCCCAGACCCTGCAAAGCGCAGGCCTTGATTACTACAACCACAACCTTGACAGCGCACCTGACTTTTATGGCGACATCATCACCACGCGTGACTACCAGGACCGGCTCGATACGCTGGCGCGCGTGCGAAGCGCAGGCGTCAAGGTCTGCTGCGGCGGCATTGTCGGCATGGGTGAAACCCGCCGCCAGCGTGCTGGCCTGGTAGCCGAGCTGGCCAACCTTACGCCCTACCCCGAGTCAGTGCCCATCAACAACCTGGTCAAGGTTGAAGGCACACCCCTGGCGAATCAGGCCGACCTGGACCCGTTTGAATTTGTGCGCACCATTGCCGTAGCCCGCATCACCATGCCGACCGCCAGAGTACGCCTTTCGGCAGGCCGCCAGCAAATGGGTGATGGCGTGCAGGCGCTGTGCTTTCTGGCGGGCGCCAACTCGATTTTTTATGGCGACAAGCTGTTGACTACCGGTAACCCCGACACAGAAGCCGACGTGAAATTGCTGGAACGTCTGGGCATGAGCCGGTCTGCTCCGGTAGCGTTGTAAGCGCCAACCAATCCCCTTAGACTGCCCCTAAATTCAGGACACGCACATGACACCATCCAGCGCCACCACGCCTGCAAACGCCCCCGCAAGCCCCTATGGCACCTTGAGCCCGACATCAACGCCCTCAGCCCGCAAGCCGCTGAGCCTGCCACGCCTGCGCGAGATGCATGCCCAGGGCGAAAAAATCGCCATGCTGACCGCTTATGACGCGACCTTTGCCGCTGTGGCCGACGCAGCGGGCGTTGAATGCATTCTGGTCGGTGATTCGCTGGGAATGGTCTGCCAGGGCCTGACCAGTACTGTCGGCGTCAGCCTTGAAACCATGCGCCACCACACCGAATGCGTAGCCAACGGCCTGCGCCGCTCGCAGGCTACGGCCTGGCTGATCGGCGATTTGCCCTTTGGGGCATATCACGAATCAAAAGAGCAGGCCCTGCGCAGCGCCGCGGTGCTGATGCAGGCTGGTGCGCACATGGTCAAACTTGAAGGCGGCGGCTGGACGACCGAAGTCGTGCACTTTCTGGTCGAGCGCGGCATACCCGTGTGCGCGCATCTGGGCCTGACGCCGCAAACCGTACACGCGCTGGGCGGCTACCGCGTACAGGGCAAATCAGACGAAGCCGCCGCCACGCTCAAGCAGGAAGCCCACGCCCTGCAAGACGCCGGTGCCGCGATGCTGGTGCTGGAAATGGTTCCTGCAGCCCTGGCTACAGCCTTGACCCAGACGCTCACGCACTGCCCCACCATCGGCATAGGCGCTGGCACCGGTACCTCGGGCCAGGTACTGGTGCTGCACGACATGCTGGGCATGAACCTGGGCAAGATGCCCAGATTTGTACGCAACTTCATGCAGGACGCGGGTAGCGTGCGCGGTGCCATGGAAACCTATGTGCAGGCAGTTAAAAACGGCAGTTTTCCGGTCAATGCCACGCATGCGTGGTGAGCCATAACCACAAAAAAACCGTCGAGGAGACAAAAATGCATATCGTCCACACCATTGCCGAGCTGCGTGAAAAGCTCTCGGGCTTCAAATGCCCCGCATTTGTGCCCACCATGGGTAATCTGCATGACGGCCACATCGCACTGGTGAAACAGGCCAATCCGCTCGGCGACGTGACGGTGTCCAGCATCTTCGTCAACCGCCTGCAGTTTGCACCGCACGAAGACTTTGACAGCTACCCGCGCACCCTTGACGCCGACGCCCAGCGCCTGGAAGCCGCAGGCTGTAACGTGCTGTTTGCCCCGCGTGAAAAAGAGCTCTACCCCGAGCCGCAAACCTACAAAATACATCCCGCCACCGACCTGGGCGACATTCTTGAAGGCCACTTCAGGCCCGGTTTTTTTATTGGCGTCAGCACCGTCGTGCTCAAGCTGTTTTCATGCGTTTACGCGGGTATGCCCGGCGGCGTGGCTGCTTTTGGTAAAAAAGACTACCAGCAGGTGATGGTAGTGCGCCGCATGGTGCAGCAGTTTGCGCTGCCGATTGAAATTCTGGCCGGTGAAACCCAGCGCGCCGACGACGGCCTGGCGCTGTCATCACGCAACGGCTACCTGAACGCCGCTGAACGCAGCGAAGCCGCACAACTGTCGCAGGCCCTGAAAGCATTGGGCATAGCCGCAAAAGCCGCCACCGCCAGCGACCTCCCCGCACTTGAAGCCCAGGCCATGCAAGCCCTGGCCCGGCGCGGCTGGAAACCCGACTACCTCACCGTACGACGCCGCGCTGACCTGATGCCGCCGTGGGGCGATGTAGCGGCGCAACCACTGGTGGTTTTGGGCGCAGCCAAGCTGGGCAATACGCGGCTGATTGATAACCTGGAGATCTAGGGACGCTCTGCATAACTCCTTGGGGGGCACTATTTATCCTTGCAAATCATGGAATGAAACTCCATAATTACAAGGATGTTTTCTCGTCAACTGCTCACTCAACTCACGGACGAACTCCAGCATTCGCCTGCTGTAGCGCTTCTGGGACCACGCCAGGTTGGTAAAACCACGCTGGCGCTGGAGGCTGCAAAATCCATCCCCAGTATCTACCTCGACCTGGAATCCGAGCGTGACCGCACCAAACTGACGCAGCCCGAGCTTTATTTGAGCGATCACCTCGACAAGTTGGTCATTCTTGACGAAGTTCACCGCGCACCCGGCCTTTTCCCAGTGTTGCGGGGGCTGATCGACCAGGCGCGGCGTGAAGGTAAGCATGCCGGTCAGTACCTGCTGCTGGGCTCCGCCTCGCTTGATTTGCTGCATCAATCGGGCGAAACACTGGCGGGTCGTATCGCTTACCTCGAGCTCGGGCCTTTGACCCTTCTGGAGACCAATGCAGGCCGAACCGCAAGCACATCCGACGCTCTGTGGCTGCGCGGCGGCTTCCCGGAAAGCTTCACGGCACCCACCGACGCCAGAAGCCTGCGCTGGCGGCAGAACTTCATCCGCGCCTATCTGGAGCGCGACATTCCCCAGTTCGGTCCGCGCATTGCGGCCGACACACTGCGCCGCTTCTGGACCATGCTGGCGCACCACCAGAGCGGCCTGCTCAACGTGGCGCAACTGGCGCGCAATATAGGTGTGGATGCCAAAACAGCACAAAGCTACATCGAGCTTTTATGCGCCCTTCTGCTGGTACGCCGCCTGCCGCCATGGCACGCCAACATTGGCAAACGCCTCGTCAAATCACCCAAGGTTTACCTGCGCGACAGCGGGCTGGTGCACGCCCTGCTCGGTATCGAAACCAAGGAAACCCTGCTGGGTCACCCGGTCGTGGGTGCCAGTTGGGAAGGTTTCGTGATTGACAACCTGCTGAGCTTCGCACCCGCAGGTGTACAAGGCTATTTCTACCGCACCAGCGGTGGGGCAGAAGTTGACCTGTTGCTGGCATGGCCCAACGGGGATTTGTGGGCAATAGAAGTCAAGCGCTCGATCAATCCCAAGGTCGAACGCGGCTTTCATGCAGCGTGTGAAGACCTGTCACCGGTACGCAAGCTGGTGGTTTATCCGGGTGATGAGTCGATTCCGCTGGGGAATGATGTGATTGCAGCGCCGCTGGATGTGTTGTGCCGGGAACTGGCAGAAAAATGACCTCAATGAAAACAGTAAATCCAGGCTCAAAAATACGCCCAGACGCTTGATTTAAAGCCAAATAGGCCTGGAGCCCAATGAGAACGGCTATACTTAGCTATATGATTAATAGCAAACAAAATCAGGCGGCACCCGCCAAAGCTTAAAGCAGCTCTGCGGTAGGGCTACGGCCCATCAGCAGGGCCACCGCTTCACGCGGCGTGATTTTGCCGTCAAGCAGGGCAACCACACCTTGCGAAATGGGCATTTCAATGCCCAGGGCAGCGGCCCGCTGCACCACGGTGCGGGCGCAATACACGCCTTCAGCGACGTGGCCCAGCGACTCGACGGCTTGCTGCAGGGTTTTGCCTTGCGCCAACAGCAGACCGACCTTGCGGTTGCGGCTCAGGTCGCCAGTGGCCGTCAGCACCAGGTCACCCAGGCCAGACAAGCCGGTAAAGGTTTCCGCACGGGCACCCAGGGCCACGCCAAGACGCGTCATTTCAGCCAAGCCGCGGGTGATGAGCGCGGCACGGGCATTCAGGCCCAGCTGCAGGCCATCACACAGGCCGGTGGCAATGGCCAGCACATTTTTGACCGCACCGCCAACTTCAACACCCACGATGTCGTCGTTTGCATACACCCGCAGCGTGGAGCTGTGAAAAGCTTCCACCAGCGCGTCACGTACGTCTGCATGCTGGCTAGCGGCAACCAGCGCCGTTGGCTGGCCATTGGCAACTTCTTGTGCAAAGCTGGGGCCGCTGAGCACGCCCGCTCTTAAATTAATAGCTACTCGTGCCCGTACTTCATGGGCAAGGAGGCCAAATGACTCTTCAAAAGGGGTTTCAAAGCCTTTGCAGAGCCACGCGACAGGCGTTGGGGCCTGAATTCGCATATCGACCAGCGCCTGCAGCATGCCGCGCAAAGCCGACATGGGCGTGGCAATAATAATCAGGTCTTTTGAGGTGACTTCACCGCGCAAGGCCTGCAGCCCACCGGCAAGCAGCAGGCTGTCAGGCAGCGCGATGCCTGGCAAATAGCGGGCGTTGGAGCGCTCGAGCTGAATCGCCGTGGCTTGCGCTGCATCGCGTGCCCACAGCGTCACCTGATGCTGCTGCCTGCGGCCAGACGCCGCGCTGGCGGCAATTGCCGTGCCCCAGGCACCGGCACCCAACACAAGGATTTTCAAGGCAAAGCCCCGTTATGAGCGCAGGTTCGGCTCAAGCTGGCTTCAGACAATAATTTGCGGCGCTTCAGATGCCGCTGCTGCTGCCTGAGCCTGCTGCTGCTCATACATGGCCTGGAAGTTGATTTCAGCCAGGTGCACGGGCGGAAAACCACCGCGCTGAACCACGTCAGCGACGTTGCCACGCAGGTAGGGATAGACGATTTGCGGGCAGGCGATGCCGAGTACCGCGCCGACCTGTTCAGGCGGCATGTTGCGGAGTTCAAAAATGCCGGCCTGTTTGGCTTCGACCATAAATACGGTTTTGTCTTCAATCTTGGCATGCACGGTGGCCGTGACGGTCACTTCAAAAAGGCCGTCAGCGACTGGGGCGGCTTCTACGCCCAGCTGAATGTCGACGCCGGGCTGGGCCTGATTGAGCAAAATCTCGGGTGAATTGGGCTGCTCAAGCGACAGGTCTTTAAGGTAAACGCGCTGAATCTGGAAAACGGGGTCAAGATTGGCTTCGGCCATGGTGCACTTTCGGGTTGCTTTTAATAATGAAACAAGTTTTTTGGAGCCTGCCGGCACAGCGGGCGTAGCCGCATTATCTCAGCTGGCAGAAAGGTCTCTTTACGCTCAAGCGGCATTCAGCAAAGGCAGCAAACCACCCCTGCCATCAAGCGCCACCAGGTCGTCACAGCCACCCACATGCGTCTGGCCGATGAAAATCTGCGGTACCGTGCGGCGGCCCGAAACTTCCATCATCTTCTGGCGCTCGCCGGGAAGCATGTCGATGCGAACCTCATCGAGTTCAGTCACACCGCGCTGCTTGAGCAACTGTTTGGCATGGATGCAGTAGGGGCAGGTTCCGGTGGTGTAAATCTTGACAGTTTGCATGGGTTAGCTGGTGATCGTCAGGTTTCAGGTGCAAGAAAGCGGGGCCAAAAAGTCTCAAGCCTTTTCAAGCGGAAGGTTAGCCTCTTTCCAGGCTTTGAGCCCGCCACCCAGCGCTTGGGCCTGCTCGTAACCCAGTTTCTTGGCCACCGCCACAGCACGGTTGGCGCGCGCACCGGTGGCGCAAACCAGAATTACCGGCAAAGCCTTGTTTTTGACTGCGGTAGGGAGCTTTTCCTCAAGCTGGCCAAAAGGCACGTTTTTGGCACCGCCCACGTGTCCGGCAGCAAATTCCTCGATTTCGCTCACGTCGACTACGACGGCGCGCTCGCGGTTGATAAGCTGTACCGCCCCGCTGGCGCTCAAGGCACCTGCACTCATGCCGCTGGCAATCAGGGGCCAGACCAGCATGCCGCCCGAAGAAATGGCAATGGCAATCAGCATCCAGTTATCAATCAGAAATTTCACGTTAAGCCTTTGATTATTTAGCGCTAATTTAGCGCCTAGCCACTGATTTTAGAATGCTGGGATGGCACGGGTCGGCAGACACCGGTTAAACCTTGTCAAATACCTTCAACTTTTTCTTACTTCCCTCCCCAAAAGCATGCACAAACTTGTATTGATACGCCACGGTGAATCGACCTGGAACCTTGAAAATCGCTTCACGGGCTGGGCTGATGTGCCCCTGACCGACACAGGTATTGCGCAGGCAAAAACCGCAGGGAAACTGCTGCGCGAAGCCGGTTATGACTTCGACGTGGCCTACACCAGTGTGCTCAAGCGCGCCACCCACACCCTGTGGCACACGCTGGATGCCATGGATCGGACGTGGCTGCCGGTGGTCAACAGCTGGCGCCTCAATGAGCGGCACTACGGCGCGCTGCAAGGCCTGAACAAGGCTGAAACGGCCAAAAAATATGGCGACGAGCAGGTCATGATCTGGCGACGCAGCTACGACACGCCGCCACCGGCCCTGAACGCTGAAGACGAGCGCTGCGAACGCGCCGACCGGCGTTACGTCAAGCTGCAAGCCGGCCAAGTGCCGTTGACAGAGTGCCTGAAAGACACGGTTGAACGCGTTCTACCCTTCTGGAACGAGGCCATGGCGCCCGCCATCAAGGCTGGCAGACGGATTGTGCTGGCCGCGCACGGTAACTCGATACGCGCACTTTGCAAGTATCTGGACGATATTTCAGACGCTGAAATCGTGGGCCTGAACATTCCTAACGGGATACCCCTGGTTTATGAGCTGGACGCTGACCTGAAGCCCCTACGCCGCTACTATCTGTAATCGGCCTTGTAAAGGCACCGTAAAGGCACCGTAAAGGCGCGGCCGAATTTAAAAAAAACGCACTTTCAGGGACTTTTCGACCAGTTGGCCGCGCAAGAGATGGAACTGAAGCACCAGGTCTTTCTCATAGGTGTATATTGCTCGGAGATTGGGGAGCAGCGGTTTCTCAACAGGCTTATGAAGGTATTTTTTATGGGTCAAAAGCTCAAGATTGCAAGCTGGATAACTATTGGTGCTGTCGCGGGTGCGCTTACCACCGTGCAGCTGCAGGCAGTTGCACGTGGTGGTTTGACCCCCTTGCCGCTCGAAGAGCTGCAGCAGCTCGCCGCAGTATTTGGCATGGTCAAGTCAGACTATGTTGAGCCCGTCGATGAGAAAAAGCTGATTACCGATGCCATCTCGGGCATGGTCTCCAGCCTTGACCCGCATTCGGTCTACTTTGACAAAAAATCCTTCAAGGAATTTCGCGAAGGTACCAGCGGCCGTTTTGTTGGCGTAGGTATAGAGATCACGCAGGAAGACGGCCTGGTCAAGGTGGTGTCACCCATTGAAGGATCACCAGCAGACCGCGCGGGTCTCAAGCCCAATGACCTGATCACCAAAATTGACGATACGGCAGTCAAGGGCCTGTCACTCAATGAAGCCGTCAAGAAAATGCGCGGTGAGCCCAAAAGCAAGGTGCTGCTGACGATTTTCCGCAAGGACGAGAGCCGTACCTTCCCGGTCACCATCGTGCGCGAAGAAATCCGTACCCAGTCGGTACGCAGCAAGGTGATTGAACCAGGCTATGCCTGGATTCGCCTGAGCCAGTTCCAGGAGCGTACGGTAGAAGACTTCACCACCAAGCTGGAAGCGATTTACAAGCAGGAACCCAACCTCAAGGGCCTGGTGCTTGATTTACGCAATGACCCAGGCGGTTTGCTTGACGCCGCAGTAGCCGTTTCAGCAGCTTTTTTGCCCGAGAATGTGACTGTGGTGTCCACCAACGGGCAGTTGGCTGAAAGCAAGTTCATTTACAAGGCTGCACCAGAGTTTTACCTGCGTCGTAGCGGCAACGACCCCTTGAAACGCCTTCCAGCAGCCCTGAAAACAGTGCCGCTTGTCGTACTGGTCAATGAAGGTTCGGCTTCGGCCAGCGAGATTGTTGCCGGTGCCTTGCAGGACCACAAGCGCGCCCTCATCATGGGTAACCAGACCTTCGGCAAGGGTTCGGTACAGACGGTCAGGCCACTCGGCCCGGACACTGGTATCAAGCTCACCACGGCGCGTTATTACACGCCTAGCGGCAAATCAATTCAGGCCAAGGGTATCGTTCCCGATATTTGGGTAGACGAAACCGCCGAAGGTAGCCCTTTTGCTGTGTTGCGCACACGCGAAGCTGACCTGCAAAAACACCTGGGTAGTGGTCAGGACGCCGAGATCAAGGACGCGAACCGCGAAAAAGCCCGTGAAGAAGCGCTGAAAAAGCTGGAAGAAGACGCCAAGAAAACACCTGAACAACGCCGCCCGCCAGAGCTTGGCAGTGACAAGGACTTCCCTCTGCTACAAGCCATCAACCAGCTCAAGGGCCGGCCGGTAATGGTCAGCAAATCGACAACCGTCGAGAACAAGAACGAGAAAAAAGAGAACTAGAACTGTCATCCCGGGCTTGACCCGGGGCCCATGGTGTCAGCACATCTCGCTGGGGAGCGGGTTCATGGATTGCGGATCAGTCCGCAATGACACATCCACTATGAACGACGTACAGCTACTGCGCTATTCGCGCCACATTCTTCTCGACGAAATCGGCATTGAAGGCCAGCAAAAACTGCTGGCTGCCCATGCACTTGTCATAGGTGCG
Organism: Polaromonas sp.; assembly: GCA_031412235.1. Lineage (GTDB taxonomy): Bacteria > Pseudomonadota > Gammaproteobacteria > Burkholderiales > Burkholderiaceae_C > Polaromonas. Next base: position 8,879 of record JANOCP010000406.1, on the reverse strand, counting down.
GGGGGTTTAGGCTCTCCGGCTTGCCTTTACCTTGGAAGTGCAGGCGTCGGGCATATCACGGTTGTTGATCACGATCGAGTAGACGCAACCAACCTGCAGCGACAAATCGCGCATACATTGACGAGCGTTGACGAGTTCAAGGCCGTTTCAATAAAACGCGCGATTGCCGCAATCAACCCCGATGTGCAGGTGACCACAGTAACCACGCGGGCCGACGCGGTCTTGCTCGACGACTTCGTCAGGCAGGCTGACGTCGTTCTGGACTGCACTGACAACTTCAGCACCCGCCACGCCATCAATCGCGCGACCGTCAAGCATTGCAAACCACTGGTTTCAGGTGCCGCCATACGTTTTGACGGGCAGGTGTCGGTTTATGACCCGCGCGATGCAGAGTCGCCTTGCTACGCCTGCGTGTTTCCCGAGTCCAGTACGTTTGAAGAAACGCAATGCGCCACCATGGGCGTTTTTGCGCCGCTGGTAGGCATTATTGGCAGTGTTCAAGCCGCTGAGGCCTTGAAACTGCTCAGTGGTATCGGACAAAGCCTCGCGGGACGCCTGCTGATGCTCGACGGCCGCTACATGCAGTGGAGCGAAGTCCGGATGCCACGCAACCCGGCATGTGAGGTTTGTGCTGCGCCCTGACGGGCAGGACTTAGCGAGGGGCGCTTTTCGACACTGGCAGGGCTGCAGGTGCCGATGCTGGAACAGACGCTGGTAACGGAGCCGATTTGGCGATGCCTGCGAGTTTTGTTTTTGGCTCTGTTGCGGCCATCAACACTCCCCTGCAATCAGCGTCCTCGCCGGGCCCGGTTTCTATGGTTGCAGTAAGAGCCAGCAAGGGGTTGATCAGGCCAAGCGCCAGCGCGAAACCAGCGCGTCCGGCAAGTGCAAGTTTGTCTGGCCCTGCCGACGGATCCGCAAAGGTTCCAGAGATTTTCAAGGGAGAGCGCAGACTCAGGATACTGCGATCTTTGGGTTGCGGTTTAAGGGTGAGGTCAAGTGTTTCATTGGCCAGGCTGATTTGCCCGCTACCGCTGATGACGGTATCCGAGGTGTCCAGCACAATGGTTTTAGTGGTCATCAGACCCTGCTTCACGTCAAATGCGGCAGCAGCGCAGCGCAACTGCACATTGCGGTCACCCTGCACGAGGAACTTGATGACCTCGCCACCATCAAGCCCCATGAATTCAAGCAATATATTGCTCAGTTCGCCCTTGCCCATCAGCACCGCGACATCGCCAGAGGCTGAGCCCAACATCTGCGCGGCCGAGTTGCCGCGTCCTTTGAGATCAAGCTGTCCACTAATCTTTCCAAAACTGCTTTTGGTGGTTTGAATCGTCGGGAACAACTGATTGAGCTGTACTGCACGAAGGTCAAGCCGGGCATCAACTGCAGCTGGAGTGACATTTGCGTCAATTTTGATTTTTCCGGCAATAGAGCCACCCGCCACGCCGAGGGCAATCGGGTCCAGCTGGAGCACGCCGTTGGTCAGCTTGACATGCACATTGCCGCGGTCCAGCGGCAGTTGTTCAACGTGCCGGATATCGGCCGCACTGTAGGTCACATCAGCATTCATGGCTTTAAGGCGAACAAAGTCCAGCGTTGCGGCAGGCAATACCTTGCGCCCTGCGTTTATCTGCTTTACCGGCGCGGCTGCAGCAGCATTGCCTGCGACGGTGCCAGCAGATTTTTTCGCGGCAGTCACGGGCAGCCCAATGACGGGCTTTAAATCAACAAAATCCAGAATTTTTGACTGCACCTTGCCGGTCAACAATGCCACCGGGCCGGAAGTGTTAAAGCTCAAGGCACCACTTATGTCAGAGCTGCCCAGGACGCCCTGAATCTGGCTGGCTGCCCAGACCTCGCCCTGCTTGTTCAGCTTGCCGCGTAATTTATAGGGCGGCGTGGAGGGCAGGACCACGCCTGCCAGCTTGTACAACTCGTCCAGGTTTCGCCCCTGAATATCAAAGGTCGCGTCCAGTCCGGCAAACTTCGCGAGATTGGCAATCGAGCCCTTTGCCTTAAGACTGGTTTTACCCGACTGTGCATTGACCTCAATCGGGAAGGACTCTTCAAAATCCTTGCTCAGCTGCAGCACGCCACCGGTGCGGCCACTGGCTGTGAAAGCCTCATTTCGCCATTTGCCGCTGGCCTTGTAACTCAAGGGCATTTGCTCGCCGGCTTCGGGCGCAAGTGAAAACTGGGAAATGATGTCAGCGCCTTGTTTTGAAGCCCGGTATTTAAGCGTTCCCTTGTCTACCGTCAGGGCTCCAATAATAGGGACCGCCCCGATGTCAGAGGTGTCGCGTGACAACGCCCAGGTGCGCCTGCCATCAGGCTCTACCTGCAGGCCAATTTGCGGCTCGATCAGTGAAATACGCGGTAGCTCCACTTTGCCAAACAGGAGCGGCCACAATTTGATCTCAAACTCGGCAGCGCTGGCTTTGACCAGATAAGGCTCACTGGCCCAGTCCGGGTTGGCAAACTCAATGCCATCAGCCCTGACCGTGGTGGTGCGACCCAGATCGACCGACAGGTGCCTGGTGATCTCGAAGCGTCGTCCCAATTGATCCGTCACATAACGATTGATAGGTCCGCGCAGCACATCCCAGGGGAAGAAAAGTACAAGCAAGGTCAAAATCACGATCAATGCGACCAAGCCCGCGAGCCAGCGCCTGAAGGTAGAAGAAAACACCGTTGCGTTATTCATGTCTCTCACAAGGTAGGGAGGGTTACGTGGCACCCATATGGCTGGCCAGTTCACGGAGTGGGGTAACGCGTTGGCAGGACATTGATGGCAGCATGTAATATCAGTAAGCCACTATCTCACCGCCTCGCCTGGCGTGCGGTGGTCAAGTACGACAACAAACTGTGGGCATACACCTACAGTAGACAGCAGAGAAAGCAAGAGTAGGAAACATCCTACATGCAATGCCACCCGGCCCTGTCAGAATCGAGCGCAAAGAAATACACATCAAGATACATAATTATGAGCAAGGCCACACCCGACGCGTTGCCGGCATGACCCCTTTTTTCGCGCTGATAAACAGCCATGCAGCTACCCCCTGGATATGCCCCGTGAGACTGAAAACCTATATCGTTGAAGATAATCCTACGATTCGAGAAAACCTGATTGCCACGCTGGAAGAGCTCGCCTGCGTCAACGCAATCGGCACTTCCGAAACTGAAAACGAGGCGAAGTTGTGGTTGACCCAACATCCGGACGACTGGGACCTGGCGATTGTTGACCTGTTTTTAAAGCAGGGAAGTGGCCTGGGCGTGCTGACGGCCTGCAAGGCCCGCAGCCCCAAACAGAAAGTGGTAGTGCTTAGCAACTACGCAACAGCCGACATCAGGCAACGCTGCAGCCAACTGGGCGTTGATGCCGTATTTGACAAATCCAATGAAATTGACGCGCTGGTGGAGTATTGCCTCCAGCAGAGCGGCACCAGTGACTAGGGCTGCGAGAACTTCGCCCCGCCACCCGAGGCGCTCAATGCGTTTTCACTCCAGTGCCGGCACCCGCGCAAAGCCGCAGACGCGGCAAACGCAAACACAACGACAAAAGCAGATGAAAACCGGTTCAGTCAATCAGCTTGTTTTTCAGCGCGTAATAGGTCAGATCGCTATTGGAAGCGAGACTCATTTTTTCCATCACCCTGGTGCGGTAAGTACTGACCGTTTTGACGCTAAGGGACAAGGCCTTTGCAATATCACCCGCAGTTTCGCCCTTGGCCAGTTTCAGGAAAACCTGAAACTCCCGCTCCGACAATTGCTCATGCGCGGCCACGTCGTTCGGCCGGTTCAATTGCTGCGCCAGCAGCTCTGCAACGGTAGGGGTGATGTAGCGCTTGCCCAGAGAAATCACGCGAATGGCATCAACAATTTCAGACGGATCGCACTCCTTGTTGAGGTAGCCGCTCGCCCCCTGTCGAATCAGGTTGACGGCGTAATGCTCTTCCGGATAGCCGCTCAAAATCAAAATACCAACGTCCGGCGCCTTCGCGCGAATCATGGCCAGCGCATCAATACCACTTTGTCCAGGCATCGACAGGTCCATCACCAGAATGTCGAGCTCGACATTACGCACCAGATCAATCGCCTCACGGCCGCTTCCGGCCTCGCCGACGACACGCAAATCCACCTGGTCCGAAAAGAACTGTTTGAGCCCCGAGCGAACGATGGCATGGTCATCCACAATTCCGATTTTGATCATGGCTATGTCTTTCTACTTTCTATTTTGTCGGCAAAGGCCAGGCAAACAACAAACAAAAAGGCAGCCGGTCTGGCAGCCCGCGTTGAATTTCAGTATCCATTATTGACGAATAACCTGAAACGGTATTGAACAGAGTTCTCCATGAAAAAAATCTCGCTCCCAAAAATGCTCATTAGCCTGCCGCTGGCCGTGCTGGTGGCGGCCATACTGATTTTTATAAACGAGGTGAGTTTTCGTGAATCGAAGACCGCTGCGGCGAGTATTGAAGCGGCGCAACAGACACGCGCATCAACCTACCACCTGATGCAGCACCTGCTGGATGCAGAAACCGGACAGCGTGGTTATCTTCTGACGGGCGACGTGCGCTATCTGGAGCCCTACACCACCGCAGTGCAGGACATCGACCGCAACATGGACGAGCTGCGCGGGATGTTCGTCCCCTACCCGGAACAGCTCGCCGAATTTGGCACCATGTCCAGGCATATCTCGCGCAAGCTGGCCGAGATGGATCTGAGCGTGCGCATGCGCAAGGAAGAGAAAGAAGAGGCCTGGAAATTTGTACTCACGACTGATGTGGGTAAAGAGCACATGGAAGCCATTCGCCAGCAAACCACCAAAATGATTGCCTTCAGCAACAGCAAGATGGAGCTGGGGCAAGTGCAGATCCACAAAACACTGCAACTGTCGCGTATTGGTATCGCCATCATGGCACTGGGGGGCTTGCTGGCCTTTTACATGTATCTCCGGCAGACCCGGGCATTGCTGGGCTCGGAGCAGCGCGAGAAGGAGTCCTTGCAGCGGGAGCGCGACCAGCTTGATTTACAGGTACGTGAAAGAACAGCCAACCTGGCCGAACTGGCAACACATTTGCAAAACGTGCGCGAAGATGAACGTGGTCACCTCGCCAGGGAACTGCACGATGAGCTGGGTGCCCTGCTAACCGCTGCAAAACTTGATGTGGCACGGCTGAAGTCCCGGCTGGGCACCATTCAACCCGAGGTTGCCGAGCGAATAGCGCATCTGATCAGTACGCTCAATAGCGGAATCGCCTTGAAGCGCCGCATTGTCGAAGACTTGCGGCCTTCATCGTTGTCGCACCTGGGCCTGGTCGCGTCACTCGAAATTCTGGCCAGGGAATTTGAAGAACGCTCGGGACTATCGATTACCACTGATCTTGAAGAAGTCGTGCTGGCTGGCTCTGCCCAGTTGACGATTTACCGGCTGGTTCAGGAATCTCTGACCAATATGGGCAAGTATGCCGAGGCCACTCAAGCCGTCGTCAGTCTGCAAAACATGGACAGTGTCATCACCATTGAAGTACATGACAACGGCAAAGGTTTTGAAACCGACCGCGTGGCAGCCAGCAGCCACGGACTGGCAGGCATGCGCCACCGCGTAGAGGCAGCTGGCGGCCGCCTTACTGTCACCAGTACCCCCGGCGTGGGTACGCAGATATCTGCCGTTTTGCCCAAGACGATTTAAACCACTCTGGGCAAGCCGCGTTGCGGCACGATACGACCACCTGTGTTGCAGGGATTCGGGTTTTCCACCCAAGAAACTGTCAGCCCCCTCCTACAGCGCATAGCCCCAGCTGCCGACAATGGCGCGCGGCCAAAGCCGATGATGAATTAGCGGCTACCTCTTTAACCTTGCGGCATAGGCTTTCAGGATTCGCTTCCTGAATCGCGCTTAACCGGACGGCATGGCCGCCCCCTCCCTCATCGCCAGCAAGGACTCTTAATGTTGCACTACTCGGTTGTATTTCTGGTCATCGCACTGATTGCTGCGGTATTTGGCTTCGGCGGCATCGCAGCAGGTGCAGTAGAAATCGCAAAAATCCTTTTCTTCATATTTGCCATCATGGCCATTGTCAGTTTCGTCGTCAGCCTGATCAGGAAAAACTGACGCCTGGCGCCAACTTCTCACTCGCATTTTTTAACCCGGTACCAAGGAAAAGCCATGTTCAACTCAACATCCTCCATTCTTCGCGACGCCAAACCTGCCGTGCCGCATGCCTCTGACGAGCTGCTTCAAACGGCCAGCCACGCGATGGACGTGACGCGCGACTACGCCAATGGGGCGATCGATAGGGCTGACAGCAAAGTCCGCGATTTGCGCAGCAGCATTGAGTCAGCCATTGACCTGTTCGCTGCCAAAAACCAGAAGCTGGCGCGCCAGGGCATAGACATGGCTGTGGATGCAAAAGAACGCGCACAAAAGCAATTCAACCGCGCCGCTGGAGCAACCACGCACTATGTGTCAGAGCAGCCCTTGCGCTCTGTACTGATAGCAGCAGGTGTCGGTGCCGCTGTGGCGCTGATGGTCGCAGCCCTTCGCAACAATCGCCGCAACAGCCGCAACAGCCGCTGATTCAAACGTACAAGAAGGACGCGTCTCTGACATGCTGCACCCCCTTTTCTCGACGCTGGTACAAAGGCCGGATTTGGTCGTAGACCATGCAGCGGCTTACGCGGCGCTGTTTCATGAGGAAGCAAGCGCTGCCGGCTCGGAACTCCTTGGAAAAGCCTTGGCCTGGACGCTGACCGTATTGACGGGACTGATGTTTCTGGGTCTCGGCGGCACAGCGCTCATGCTGGGATTGCTTCACAACCAGTTCCATTGGGTACTTGTGGCTGTGCCAGGGACAGCGCTGCTGCTCGCGATCATTGCCTGCATGTGGGCCAGCAGGCCTTTCAAGAGTGAACGCTTTCCCGAGCTGAAAGCGCAAATTCGCGACGACGCCCGCGCGCTGCGAATGGCGGCATAAGCACAGATCATGGCCATGAACGAGACCATCAATATTGCAACCGAGCTTACGCCGCAAGCCCGACTGGCGATCAGCCGCCGGGCCATCGTCAGGCATATGCACCACGATGAACATGAAGAGGACAACCCAGGCTCGCACGGGCGCCTGTTGATTGATGGTCAGTCGCCGCAGTCTGACAGCACCTGGGCAATCATCAAGCACGCTGTCCGCGCCTGGTGGCAGCACCATCCGGTCAGCGCAGCGTTCGACCTGGCAGAACCAGTTGTAAGCCGGTATGCGCGGGACAAACCCTTCAAGTTGCTGGGTATTGCGGCGGGTGCGGGCGTCGCAATAGCAGTATTCAAGCCCTGGCGACTGATTTCCCTGGGCGGTGTGCTGTTTGCGGCGATGAAGTCTTCGGATATTTCAAGCGCCCTCTTTTCTATTTTGTCCTCTCCTCCGAACGAATCTGCAAACTCCAGAAAAACACGATGATAAAAACAAACGCTGCAGCGGCAGACGAACTCGCCCTTGACCAGACCGGTCTGGATGCGGCCCGCAAAAGCCTTGATGACGGTGCAGTAACACCAGCCTATGGTCCGCATCGCAAAGCAATTGTGAAATTGCTCAACGACGCACTGGCCACAGAGCTTGTCTGTGTGCTGCGCTACAAGCGCCATCACTTCATGGCCAGCGGCTTGTCGTCGCCAAAAATAGCCGAAGAATTCATGGTCCATGCCAAAGAGGAATCAGGGCATGCCGACAGGATCGCCAAGCGCATTGTTCAGCTTGGCGGAGAGCCAGACTTTTCACCCAGCACTTTGCTGCAACGCAGCCACGCCGACTACGACGAATCAAACGATTTGAAAACCATGGTGCGGGTGAACCTGATAGCCGAGCGCATCGCGGTGGAAAGCTATCGCCAGATGATTGCCTTGCTGGCAGACAAAGACCCGACCACCCGCCGACTGCTCGAAGACATCCTTGCTGACGAAGAAGAACACGCAGATGAACTCAGCGACTGGCTCGAAAAATAAGCCTGTAACCCGTATCCGCAGGCTTGTCAGCGTGGTGCCGCTGACAGGCAGGCTTTTTGAAACTTTGCACCAACTTCAACACACAACTCAAGAGGAATTAATATGAAATACGCTCGCTCCACCGCTGCCATTTGTGCATTTGCCGCCCTTGCCGGCATGACTGTTTTGTCCACCGGTTGCGCCGTTGGACGTGGCCAGGAGACCACCGGCGCCTACATCGACGACGCCGGTATCACCACCATGGTCAAAGCCAGGTTTGTTGAGGACAAAACCGTCGCCGCATCGTCCATCAGCGTTGAAACGCTCAACGGTACGGTTCAACTGTCCGGTTTCGCCAAGTCCAGCGCCGAAAAAGCACAGGCTGAAGCCATTGCACGCGGCGTGAAAAACGTTCGCGCTGTACGTAACGATATCGTTGTACGTCCTTAATCGGCGCCTGGCCCACAACATTTCGGGCGTGTTGCACGCTTGAGGTGTGTGCGAAAAAAATACGGATGCTGGCCTAGGCCATCACCCGTATTTTTTTGCCCTGGCAACGCACCGACAACAATATTTCCCGCCACTACCCGTTAGAGCTCGGCGGCGACCAAAAAAAAGCCTCCTTTCGGAGGCTCTACCAGGTTAGCTTTGACCAGATGAACCGGCTCAGCCCGCTCAGCTTTTGACAACCAGCATGTTGTTGACTGATGTCACGCCCTTGACGGCTTTGGCCAAAACGGTGGCCTTGTCTTTGGCCGCCGCTGTGGGTGCCGGGCCATTGAGGGTAACGATGCCGTTTTTGGTGTCGACGTTGATCTTGATGGCGCTCAAGTCCGCGTCTTTTGCGAGTTCGGCTGATATGGAGGCGGTAATGGCAACATCGTCGATCGTGGCGCCTACG
>JANOCP010000405.1:0-2882 GCA_031412235.1 Polaromonas sp. | reverse complement strand
GCCAAATCTGCATCACATCAGACGGTGCAGCATCAACATCGCAAAAGCGGGCTGACCCAAGACGCAACTGGCCTGATACCCCTGCCATCCCAATACCGGCCAGACTTGCCTCCAGGCCCTGCCCCGCAAGCTCCCTGACACGATCCAGTTGAAACCCAATTTCAGGCATTCCTGACCAAGCTGAAACACTGGCCGCAGTTACCAAAGCCCGCGAAACCGGGTGCAGCGACTGCGCCGCCATGCTTGAGGCCAATTGCAAGGCCTGCTCGCGCGTAATGCCCGTACGCGTTTGCACATCACGCAAGCCCAACGACGCGTCAGTCAGCGTGCCGGTTTTGTCAAAAATAACGGTGTCAATGCCAGCCAGCGATTCAATCGCCTGCATTCTGCGAACCAGCACCCCTTTGCGCGCCAGCATGCCTGCTGTTGTCAGCATGGCCGTCGGGGTAGCCAGGGAGAGCGCGCAGGGGCAGGTGACTACCAGCACCGCTACTGCAGCCATAAGCGCACGCGACGGGTCAGTACTCCACCAGAACGCTGCGGCAAATGCAGCGGCAAGCAGTACGAAGATCAGGAAAGGCCGCGCGACTTTGTCGGCAAGTAGCGCCAGTCGAGGTTTTTCAAGCGACGCTCGCTGCATCAGTGCAACGATTTGCGCGTAACGCGTGTCTGCACCGAGTCGGTCAACCCGCACCTGTACTGCGTTTGCCACGTTGTAGCTACCAGCCATCACAGATTGCCCCAGCGCACGCGCCACGGGACGGCACTCGCCAGTCAGCAGCGCTTCATCCGCAAAGGTGTCGCCCACAACAACAGTGCCATCTGCGGCAAAAGCCTCCCCTGGCATAACGCGCATGAGATCGCCCAACTTCAGGCGCCGCACAGCCACACGCTCGAAACTGCCGTCAGCTGCCTGCCTCTCCACGGTTGCCTGCAGGCGCTGCATCAAAAGACCCAGCGAATCGGCAGTGCGGGCCCGCAGGTGCTGTTCAAGCCAGCGACCGGTCAGCAAAAAAAACACAAACATGGTGAGCGAGTCAAAGTAAACCTCGTGACCCCACCAGCCCAGTGGCTCGAAGGTAGCTGCAGTGCTGACAGAAAACGTCACGGCAATGCCTAGTGCCACAGGTAAATCCATGCTGATACTGCGTCGCCGGAGGTCGTTCAGGGCATTGGCAAAAAACGGGCGACATGAGAAAAGCACTACCGGCAAGCTCAGCACCCACGATGCCCAGCGCAACAGTTTTTCAATGTCTGGCGTGATGTCTCCAGCCTGGGCGAAATAAGCGGGTGCCGCATACATCATGACCTGCATCATGCAAAATCCGGCCACCAGCCAGCGCCATAGCGCCAAACGCTCCTGCTGGCGGCTATCGTCAGCAGAAAACGCATCCGACGCAGGCACAAGCTGGTAGCCCAGCGCCAGCGGTGCCGACATCCACACCGAGGGCCGGGTCAAGTTCGCCGACCATGTAATGCTGGCGCGGCCGCTGGCTGCGCTGACGTGCACGGCAAACACGCCTTTGACGCCAAGAAGCGCCTGCTCAAGCGTCAACGAACATGCTGCGCAATGCATGCCGCGCACCATGACTTGCGATTCCCATTGCTCTGGCTGGGCACCAGAAGCAATCGGATCAAGCGCCCGGCTAAACGCCGCCCAGTCCTCCGGGTCGTCAAACACCTCCAGATGCGGTACAGCAGCCGTATCGGGAGTACCGATTGGTCCAAAATCGGGTTGAGGCGAAAAAGCGGCAGCATGCATCGCGCAAGACTACCGCGAACATTGAGCCCAATCCTTGATATGGATCAAACTGCGTGGCCACTCCCGGCCTTAAGGTGGAGTTCCAACTAAAGGAGCACACCATGTACCAGCGCATTTTGATTGCCACCGATGGATCCACCCTCTCCCGTAAAGCCGTTGACAGCGGCATCGAGATGGCCGAACTGACTGGCGCCCAGATCGTTGCGCTCAAGGTTGTGCCGCGATATCCCGTCAGCTACTTTGAAGGCGGTATCGCTCTGTCGGTCAACAACGTCTCCAATATTGAAAAGCAATGGGCAGAAGCGGCTCAGGCTGTGGTTGCGGCAGTTAAAGCCAAGGCCGAGGCCAAAGGCGTCAGGGCAAAAGCCGTGACCCACACCTCAGACCTGGTTGCAGAGTCCATCATTTCCGTCGCCAAAAAGAACAAATGCGACCTGATTGTGATGGCCTCACATGGCCGGCGTGGTCTGAAGCGGGTACTGATGGGCAGCGAAACCATGCATGTGCTGACCCATTCGCACATTCCAGTGCTGATATTGAGGTGAAAAGTAGGGGTTAAACGGCTTTTACCCAACACGCCATCGTCCGCCACTCAAACAAAAAGTTGTTTATGTCACTAAAAATGCAAGCCGCTGTCGTAGAAACTTTCGGCAAGCCGCTGGTACTGCGTGAATGGGATAGGCCTTCACCGGGTACAGGTCAGATTTTGGTTAAAACTGAGGCTTGCGGTGTATGCCACACCGACTTGCACGCAGCCCGTGGCGACTGGCCAGTAAAACCCGCGCCGCCCTTTATACCGGGCCACGAAGGCATTGGGCTCGTCGCTGCCATTGGCTCGGGCGTTACCAATGTCAAAGAAGGTGACCGGGTCGGCGTGCCGTGGCTCTATTCAGCCTGCGGCCATTGCGAATATTGCCTGTCGGCGTGGGAAACGGTTTGCGGCAGCGCGCAGTTCGGCGGCTACACCGTCAACGGCGGGTTTGCCGACTACATCCTGGCCGACCCGAATTACGTAGCGCGTATTCCCATGGGCTTATCGGCAGTCAATGCCGCGCCAATTATTTGCGCCGGGGTCACCACCTACAAAGGCATCAAGGAAGCTGCGACCAAACCAGGGGAT
>JANOCP010000404.1:0-3481 GCA_031412235.1 Polaromonas sp. | reverse complement strand
GCTGGATCACGTATGCTTAGGTTCCGGCTGTCAGCGCGATTTATTTTGCTGGCGCGCCGCTTACCCGCCAGATCACATTGCCCACATCATCAGCCACCAGCAGTGCACCGCGCTTGTCCATAGCCACCCCCACTGGCCTGCCATAAGCATGACCTTCTGCACTTAAAAAGCCGGTCAGTACGTCAAGGGGCAAGCCAGACGGTTTGCCCTGCGTGAAAGGCACAAACACCACCTTGTAGCCGCTCAGGGGGCGGCGGTTCCATGAACCGTGTTCTCCCACAAAAACACCATTTGCAAGCGTCGGCGTCAGCGCATTGCCTTCCGAAAATGCCATGCCCAGCGGCGCCACATGGGAGCCCAGCGCATAGTCGGGTGACAGCGCTGTTGCCACCAGATCAGGCCGCGGCGGCTTGACGCGCACATCGACGTTCTGGCCGTAGTAGCTATAAGGCCAGCCATAAAAAGCGCCGTCTTTAACCGATGTCAAATAGTCGGGCACCAGATCACTGCCGATTTCGTCGCGCTCGTTAACGACAGTCCACAACGCGCCACCTTCAGGGGACCAGCCCATGCCATTCGGGTTGCGCAGCCCGGAGGCAAACACACGGTGGCTGCCGGTTTTACGGTCTATTTCCCAGATGGCGGCACGGCCTGCCTCAGCCTCGACACCACGCTCACCCACATTGCTGTTGGAGCCCACCGTGGCATAAAGGCGGCTGCCGTCGGCACTGGCGATCAGGCTTTTGGTCCAGTGGTGGTTGATCGGCCCGGCGGGTAAATCTGCCAGCTTGACCGGCGCGGCGCTAATGCTGGTTTGGCCTGGCTCATACGGAAAGCGAAGCACCGCATCGGTCGTGGCGACATAAAAATCATTGCCCACCAACGCCATGCCAAACGGGGAATTGAGGTTTTGCAAAAATACGGTTTTCAGCTCGGCCTTGCCGTCTCCATCCGCATCACGCAACAAGCTGATGCGGTTGGCTGACGGCACACCCGCACCCGCACGGCCCATGACCCATTTCATGACCATGCCCTTGATGCCCTTGCCGTCATCCGGTTTGGCGGGCGCATTGCTTTCAGCCACCAGCACGTCGCCGTTGGGCAGCACATGCACCCAGCGCGGATGGTCAAGCCCTACGGCAAGCGCGGTAACGCTCAGGCCCGGCAGGGTCGTGGGCATGACGCCCTCGGGCCAGCCTTTTGCAGGCGCAATATTGACGGTTGGAATCAGGGAGGTAACCGGCCTGGGAAGTGTCGGCGTAGCGCCCATACCAGCCGAGGGTGCGAGCGTGGCGGTGTCGCCACAAGCGGCCAGGCCACCCATTGCCAGCCCAAACAGCGCCAGCCATGGCAGCCTGGAAGTTTGCGAGTTTTTGACGAAACGGCCCTGTGAGCGCATGGAAAACCCCGTTTGCAGGGCCACACCAGCGCAGCGCCTACAGGCACTGTGGCCACCTGTCAGCTTCTTGTCTGTCAGGCATTGACGCCATCTGATGTCAGCGCCCGCATCAATCGGGCGCCCCCGAAAACGACTCCACAGATGATTGCGCAATATTTTTGTGTAAAAACCGTAGTAATCTTTTCTTTTGGCTGTAGATAAAGGTTTTTTTGCCTTCAAAAGTAACTGATAAGGAATATTTTTCTTATTCAAACCAAATTAGCAGCAAATCAGGCAAATATTTCGGCAAGGCTTGGCCGATACTTGTTTAACACTGCAGCAGGGCTTACCAGCCTCAGCGGCAGCACAGGCCCTCAGGCGAGTTACCGCCCGCTTGAGGAACCTGACTTTTGACAGGCACGCCAACTCACGGCGCCACTTTCAGAAGTTTAAAAAGCAGCCTGATGGCGCAGCGTGTCGGGTGGCAACTGGTCAATTTCAAGCAGCAGTTGCGCCAGACTGCGGCCTGCCGCACCGAGCAGGGCGCGGCCCTTGCCTGCCGTGGCTGCGGCGGCGTTACCGGCTGCGCCTTGCGGGTTGTAGTCCTGCATCTGCCAGGCCAGTTTGGCGCTTCGGCCATCGCCAAGGATGCTGAATTTTTGCGCCCGGTCTTGCGATGTGGAGTGAAAGTGCTGCGCCTTGCTCATGTCCACCTGGTCGGGCTTTAGCGCCAGCATCATTGAAGTTTCAATATCGCCCGCATGAATGCCAAAGCGATGTTCTTCAGCGCTGAACATGTCGTTGATGGACTCGCCTGCCTGTGTTTTCAGAGGCAGGTTGAACCAGTTCACGCTATACACCAGCATGCCCAGGCGGGCGCGCAGGTCACGCGCCACCACATCAAGCAAGCCAACCTGGCCACCGTGGGAGTTAAGCAGCACCAGTTTTTTGACCCCCGTACGTGCCACTGACTCGCCAATTTCGGTCCACAGCCTGATGATGGTTTCAGCCTTGAGGCTTAAAGTGCCTGGGAATGCCGTGTGCTCCGGGCTAAAGCCCATTGATTGCGTCGGCAAAAACAGCACCGGCACCTCTGCAGCCAGATGTGGCAAAGTGGCTGCAATCACGCCATCAACCAGCGCGGCATCAACATTGAGCGGCAAATGCGGGCCGTGTTGTTCGATCGCTGCCAGCGGCAGCACTGCAATACACCGGTGCAGATCCAGGCCCGCAAAGTCAGGACTCTTCAGATCGGCCCAGAAGTGAGAGGTGGCAGCAGAAGGGTCACGAGGCGGCGCAGAAGTCATGGCGGTGTATTCAATTCGTTCTTGATAGGCGGTAGCGGGCTGGCGCGCGGGGCGTGACACCAGGGCGGTGAAAGGCCTTGCGAGCAGCGACATAAGCCTACATGCAAACGGGCGCAAAGCAAGCTTCAAAAAGCGGAAATCCGGACCTAGTATTTTATTTTCGAAACTCGGCCTGCTGTCAGTTGACAGTTATCACGAGTGACGGCTTATCAAAAAACGGAGCCTTTGTGAAACATCTTGCTATCTTAATAATGGCGCTGGCACTCAGCGCGTGCGGCAAACCGGCCCCACCAGGAGAGCCTGGCCGACCCGGCGCGCCGGGTAAAGCCGGAGAAGCCGGACCGCCCGGTCAGCCCGGCAAAGCGGGCGCTCCGGGCAAGCCAGGTGCAGTCGGACCGCCCGGCCAGCCAGGGCCACCAGCTCAAGCCGCGCAATAACCGCAGTCACAACTGGGTCAGCACCTTTTGATGCGCTAACGCCTGGCTTTGTTGTTGCCCAAGATGCCGCGCCTGACGTGGGGCTTTGGCTTGGGTACCTGCTGTCATGGGCCGGACTGAAGGACTAACAGGCAGCGCGCCCAGGCATTGCGGCCTGCCGCGTGCGCCGCTGGCGCGGTAGTCAGCCAGCAGCGCATCGCGCACTGCACCGGTTGGCAGCCCACGCGCGCCGGTGAGGTGTTCAAACAGCAAATCGACCAGCTTTTCAAGCGCAAATTCGTGGGTTTTGCGGGTGGTCAGCCACAGCCAGTCGCTGAAATTCAGGAAGTGATTGAAAGCCGAACCCGGCTCTAAAAGCA
>JANOCP010000403.1:0-3608 GCA_031412235.1 Polaromonas sp. | reverse complement strand
TCAGGGCTGACGGCTACAGGCTGATTGACGGCTTGCAGTAGCGGCAAGTCATTGATGGAGTCGCTGTAGGCAGTGCTGGTGCAGTCTTTAAGGCGCAGCCCACGCGCTTTCATCCACGCCTTGAGCCGCGTGACCTTGCCTTCACGCATGTTCAAGTCACCGCTGGTGTGGCCGGTGAACTGCTGGTGCTTTAGCTCGGGCTCGGTCGCAATCAGGTGTTCGATGTTGAGGTAAATCGCGGTCAGCTCGGTAATAAAGCGGTTGGTGGCGGTGGTCATCACCACCAGGTCGCCCGCCTCCAGGTGCTTGTCAACCAGATCAATGGCAGCGCTTGATACGCGCGGCACAATCCAGTCGGCCAAAAACTCCTGCCGCAACGGCTCCCACTGCTGCTCGGTACGCCCGGCAAGGGTGCCCACGTAAAAGTTGGCAAACTCCTGCAGGCCAACGGTGCCGGCCTTGTATCGGGTTTCCATATCTGCATTGCGCGGCGCAAAGTGCTTTTTGTCGAGCACGCCTTTGGCCATCAAAAAATCGCACCACAGCACGTCGCTGTCACCGCTTAGCAAGGTGTGGTCGAGGTCGAACAGGGTGAGCTTCATGTGGATACCTCTATAAATCTAGTTCTAAAGGCATCCATAAGCAACTCAAGGTTGGCGCAGATGCCAGGCTTTGGGGCGGGTGAAAGTCTGAATGCCGTAAGTGGATAGCGTGAGGCCCACACCCGAATCGCCATAGCCGCTCCAGGGCAGGCGCGGGCTCACGCGGTCGCAGCAGTTCCAGTACACGCTACCGGCGTTAACCTGGGCCAGCAGGGCTTTGGCGCGCGCCTCAATAGGGGTGAAAACGCCAGCGGTCAGGCCGTAGCGGGTGTCGTTCATGAGCTTGACGGCTTCTTCATCGCCCGACACTTTCTGGATGCCGATGATGGGGCCAAAGCTTTCTTCCTTCATCAACTCCATGCTGTGGTTGACGTTTGAAAAAACGGTTGGCGCGTACCAGTTGCCGGGGCCCGCCAGCCGATGGCCGCCGAGCAGCAGCGTTGCGCCTTTGGCTTTGGCGTCTGCCACCTGCGCATCAAGCACATCGAGCTGCGGCGCGCGGGTAATGGCGCCAATGTAGGTATCTTCAGCCATCGGGTGGCCGACCTTGAAGGTTTTGACGGTTTCTGCAAACGCGGCCACAAAGGCGTCGTAAATTTTTTCATGCACATAGATGCGCTCTACCGAACAGCAGCTTTGCCCGGTGTTGTACATCGCGCCGTCGGCCAATGACTCGGCGGCAGTTTGCGGATTGGCATCGTCGGCCACATAGGTCGGGTCTTTGCCGCCCAGCTCCAGCTGCAGCTTGACGAGGCGCGTGCTGAGTGCGGCTGCGATTTTTACGCCGGTAGCGTAGGAGCCGGTAAAAAACAGGCCGTCAATTTTTTGCTCAAGCAGGGCCGCGCCTACCGCACCGCCGCCCGTCAGAAGCACAAATACGTCTGCAGGCACACCGGCGGCATGTAGCAGGCGCGCAATGGCCACGCCCGTCATGGCGGCGTATTCAGACGGCTTGTAGAGCACGGCATTGCCGGTCAGCAGCGCGGGAATAAACACATTACCGCCGACAAACCAGGGGTAGTTCCAGGCTGAAATATTGGCCACCACGCCGAGGGGGGTGTGCTCAATCTCTTCCTGCATGCCGCCATCACTAAAAACGGTTTGCGTGGCGGTGCTGGCACCTACTTCAGCAAGGAAAAAATCAATGCGCCCCAGCAGGCCATTGAGTTCATTGCGCGACATCTTGATGGGTTTACCGGTCTCGTTGGTCATGGTGGTGGCGAGTGACTCCAGCTCGGCGACGATGCCCGCGCGAAAGCGCGTAATGCAAGCCTTGCGCTCGGCCATCGGCACCTTGGCCCAGGCGGCCTGCGCCAGACGGGCTTGCACAGCTTTGGCTGTTACCGACGTCGCGTCGTCAGCCGGCAGCTCGGCAATTAGGGCGCCGGTTGCGGGGTTGTAAACGGGTAACTTGTTCATGTTGTCAGGCGCTTAATCTTGCGTTTTGGCAGCGGCCACGGCGGCCAGAAAATCTTCAAGCACTGCTGCGTCGTCAATCGTGTCCGAGCCGGGCTTGTGAAACTCGGGGTGCCACTGCGTAGCAGCGATGTAGCTTTTGGAGCGGTCTTTGCGGCGTATCGCTTCAACAATGCCATCGGTCACACTGAAGGCCTCGGCCTCAAACTCGGGGGCGAGGTCTTTGATAGCCTGATGGTGAATGCTGTTGACGCGCACGCGCTCAACGCCGGGGTAGAGGGACGAGAGCTGCGAGCCAGGCACGATATTGACGCTGTGAAAATTCAAATCGTAAATTTCAGCATCACGGTGCCCAAAAGAGTCAGGCACCTGGGTGGTGATGTCCTGGTAGAGCGTGCCACCAAAAGCCACGTTAAGCAACTGCAGGCCCCTGCAGACGCCAAAAATTGGCTTGCCCAGGGCCTCGAAAGCTGCGACCAACGCCTTGTCGTATTCGTCTCGCACGCGGTCACCGGCCCATTTTTCATCGAGCGGCGCTTCGCCATAGCTGCCGGGCCACACGTCAGCCCCGCCATGCAGCACCAGGCCGTCAAGCCACTGGGCGTAGTGTTCATACGTCACGTCGCCGCGCTGCGTGCTGCCAGTTGGGCACGGCACCATCACCACCATGGCACCTGAAGACATGACCCAGTGCGCAATCGACTGCTCAACATATTGCAGCGTCTTGCCTGAGAAAAAAGATCGTGTGGGGTCAGCGTAGGAAAAGCATGCTGACAAACCTATTTTGAGGCGGCTTGCGGCGGTCATAAGGCTTGCTCAAACAGGTGCTTGAAATCCTCTGCATTGCAGGGACGCGGATTGGTCCGGTGGCAAATGTCTGCGGCGGCAATCTCAACCAGACGCGGAATATGGGCGGCTGTCACCCCATGCGCCGACAGCGGGCCTGCAATACCCAGGCTGGCCTTGAGGTGCTTGAGCCAGCCCACAAAGGCCTTGCCGCCGCCGGGTACGTTGCACACGTGCGCCAGTTCGTCAAACTTGGCTGGTACGGCTTCGTAGTTCCACGCCAGCACAGTATCTATCATCAGCGCATTGGCCAGGCCATGGTGCATGCCCAATACCGCGCCAAGCGCATGGGCGCATGAATGCACCGCGCCCAGGTCTTTCTGGAAGGCAATGGCGCCCATCATTGAGGCCATCATCATGTCACTGCGTGCCTGCAGGTTGCCGGGCTCCTTGTAAGCCGTCAGCAGCGCCGCAGCGGCGATGCGTGTACCTTCAAGCGCGATGCCGTCGCACAGGGGATGGTAGGCGGGAGAGAGGTAGCTCTCCACGTTGTGCGTCAGCGCATCCATGCCGGTTGCCGCGGTGACGTTCGCCGGCAGGTCAAGCGTCAGTTCGGGATCGGCGAACACGACTTTCGCCAGCAGCTTCGGCGAGAACACGATTTTCTTCACGTGGCTGGTGTCGTCGGAGACGACCGATGAACGCCCGACTTCGCTGCCGGTTCCCGACGTCGTCGGCAACGCGATGAAATACGGCAAGTCATTGGCGATGTCGCGGACCTGCGGATGGTCCCATGCGTATTCG
>JANOCP010000402.1:0-8371 GCA_031412235.1 Polaromonas sp. | reverse complement strand
CGCAGGCACGACCTCAGCCGAGTCCACCGCGTCGGGTGACGGCCCCTGCATTCACCATTTCGCCGTCGAAGTGGAAGACCTTGAGCAGTCGGGTAAAGACCTCTTGAGCCATGGCTGTGAAATCATCAGCGACCCCGGTGTCATCCCTATCAAGTTCCGTGACCCCGGTGGAACCATTGCCGAGCTGGTCGAGATTGGCCGTTACGCACAACTCGGCGTTCTGTAAGTTCAGCAAGGGCGTTCAGCAGGCACCTCAGGGCAAAACTATCAACGCCCCTATGAGGCGGTGATTAAAAAGTGACAAGAGACAAGACATGAATTCATTTACCCGCAAGGGCGATTTTTGGGCTGGCCTGGCCCTGGCGGCGCTGGGTATTTTTATCGTCACCCAGGCCTGGGGCTGGAGTTACATGACTGAGGAAGGACCAGGGCCGGGTTTTTTTCCGCTCTGGTATGGCTCGGTCATGGTCGTGCTGTCGCTGCTGCTCACGGCTGGCACAGTGCTCAAGCATGACCCCAAAGGTAAAAGCAAAGTCATCCGCTGGGACGAGCTGCGTCGCGCCATGACCTGCTGGGCTGCGCTCGCCGTATGTGTGGCCATCATCAAGTTTGTCGGTTTCATGATTGCTTTTGGCCTGCTGACCTGGTTCATCATCGCCATCATGTTCCGACGCAAACAGACCGAAGCGCTGGCTTACGCGGTTGGCGGTGCGGTGGGTTTTTATGCGCTGTTCAGCTGGGCGCTGGAGTTGCCCCTGCCCATGGGTACGCTGTTTAAAAACCTTCTATAAAAACAATAAAGAGACGAGCACCATGGATGTTTTAAATGGCTTGATGCAGGGGTTTTCGGTCGCCTTGACGCCGATGAACCTGGCGATGTGTTTTATAGGCTGTTTTTTGGGCACTGTGGTCGGTGTGTTGCCTGGCCTTGGCCCCCCGGCAACGATTGCGATGCTGCTGCCGCTGACCTTCAAGATGGACCCAACAGGAGCCATGATCATGCTGGCGGGCATTTATTACGGTGCCAAATATGGGGGGTCGACCACCTCCATTTTGCTGAACGTTCCTGGTGAAACTTCTTCGGTGGTCACCTGTCTTGACGGCTACCAGATGGCGCGCAAGGGCAGGGCGGGTGCAGCTTTGGGCATCAGCGCGATTGCCTCGTTCATCGCCGGCACGATTGGCACGGTGCTGTTGATGCTGGTCGCACCACCACTGGCCAAGCTGACACTGGCCTTTAGCGCACCCGAATACTTTGCGTTGATGGTGCTGGGCCTGGCGATGGTGGTGCTTCTGGCCGGCGATTCGCTGACCAAGGCTTTGCTGGCCATGATGGTGGGCTTGTGGATAGCCAGCATGGGTACAGACCTTTTCACCGCTACATCCCGCTTTACCTTTGGACGCACCGAACTGCTGGGCGGTATTGAGTTTGTGATTGTTGCCATCGGTATTTTTGCGGTGGGTGAGGTCATGGCCAATATGGAGCCCGACAAGCCGCTGGATGTGCTGCCCGTGCCCAAAGGGCTTAAGAACCTCTTGCCCACCTGGCAAGACCTGAAGGACTGCAAGTACGCTTTTCTGAACGGCTCAGTGGTCGGGTTTTTTATCGGCATCCTGCCCGGCGCGGGTGCAACGATTTCATCTTTTCTGAGCTACGGGATTGAAAAGTCGTATTCAAAGCACCCCGAAAAATTCGGCACCGGTGTGGTTGAAGGTGTGGCGGCCCCCGAGGGCGCCAACAACGCAGACACCGCCGGCGCGATGGTGCCGCTGCTCACCCTTGGTATTCCCGGCAGCGGAACGACCGCCATTTTGCTGGCGGCACTGGTGCTGTGGGGTTTCAAGCCCGGCCCGCTGTTTATTCAGGAAAGCCCGGCCTTGTTCTGGGGCCTGGTCGCCAGCATGTACATCGGCAACGTCGTACTGCTGATACTGAATCTGCCGCTGGTGGCGCTGTTTGCGCAACTGCTGAAAATGCCCGGTTACGTGATGTACCCGCTGATTTTGGGGGTTTCCATCATCGGTATCTACACCACCGACTCAAGTATTTTCCAGCTCAGCCTTCTGGTGCTCTTTGGTCTGGTAGGTTACGCCATGCGCAAGCTGGACTTTCCGACAGCGCCGCTGGTGCTTGGGCTGGTGTTGGGTGATGCGATGGAAAAAGCCTTGCGCCAGTCCCTGATGATGTCGCAGGGCAGCCTGTCGATATTGTTTCGCCCGATTCCGGCTGTGCTTTTGTGTATTGCTGCCTTTTTGCTGATCGTTCCCCTGATAAAAAAATTCAACTCTGCCCGCACGCAGATGATTGATAAAGAAGCCTGATTTCCCTTTTAACTTTCAAAACTGGAGACAAACCATGAAATTTTCTAGAAGTATTTGCGCGCTGGCCATCACGGCACTCGCCGGTTTCAGCGGGCTGGCCCAGGCCCAGTGGAAGCCTACCAAAACGCTTGAAGTCATCGTACATACCGCACCCGGCGGTGGCAATGACTTGCTGGCCCGTGCTGTGGCGCAGATGCTTGAAAAAGAAAAGCTGCTGCCGGTACGCATGCAGGTCATCAACAAACCGGGTGGTAATGGTGCGGTAGCCGCTGCCGCCTTGTCCGAGAAAAAAGGCGATTCGCACACCCTGGGTTTCATCACCAGCGTCTGGATTGCCAACCCGCTGACCACCAGCGAAGCCAAGGTGACCTTGCATGACCTCACGCCCGTTGCTAACCTGCTGCGCGAGCCCGCCATGTTTGCGGTGCGTGCCGATTCACCCTACAAAACCCTGAAAGACTTTATTGACGCTGCCAAGGCCAAGCCGGGCGAGTTGAAACAGTCTGGCGGATCTGTGACCTCGCGTGACAACATCATTCGCCAGACCCTGCAGTCCAGCACTGGCACCAAATGGGCGTTTGTGTCCTTTCAGGGCGGCGGCGAGCGACTGGCCGCACTGCTGGGCGGGCACGTTGACATGATGGTGATTGAGCCGCAGGAAGCCGGCGAGCAGATTCGCGCTGGCAAACTCCGCGTGCTGGCACAGATTTCTGACAAGCCGCTGCCTTCTTACCCCAATGTGCCTACGCTCAAGCAGGCCGGTTTTGACGTGACGGCTACGCCGCAGATTCGCGCCGTGGTGGTACCGCCAGAGATGCCAAAAGAGGCGCTTGCCTACTACGAAGACCTGTTCCAGAAACTGAGCCGGACGGCGTCGTGGAAAAAGTATGTTGAAGACTATCAGCTTGAAGACAGCTACACCACTGGCGCAGATCTGGGCAAGTCGATTAACCAGATCGAGAAAGACATGCGTACCCAGTTTCAGCTGGCTGGCATGAAGCTGGTGCGCTGACCAGATGTGCCGTAACGCCTGCGATCAGGTGTTACGGCAGTATTTTTATGCCGAACAGGCTGTTGGCCCAATATTGACGGCCTCAGTCAGCTATTAATTAAATAGCAATTTTGCGTGTGCCCGAGCCTTTACTGCGCGCCGTATTTGTTCTCCCTCATTTGACAAGGTACACCGAATGTCTGACAGCAAGAGTTCCGGCGCTTCAGTGGCGTCGCCCTCCATTTCCGAGCGCTTGGCCCAACATATTCTGGCTTGCCAGCCGGAGAAAAGTTCCGGTGCACGCGCCATTGCACACCGGTTGCTGCTCGACATATCGGGTCTGTGTGTTGCTGCGCGCGACGAGTTGTACGTCAAGGCGGCGCTGGCCTCGGTAGACGGTGACGGAGTCTGTACGGTCATCGGGTTTAGCCAGAAGCTGGGCACCGAGGGCGCGGCTTTCGTCAACGGCATCGCCTCGCATGGCGAGGATTTTGACGACACTTACGAGGGCGGGCCGGTGCATGCCGGAGTCGT
Source organism: Polaromonas sp. (assembly GCA_031412235.1). Taxonomy (GTDB): domain Bacteria; phylum Pseudomonadota; class Gammaproteobacteria; order Burkholderiales; family Burkholderiaceae_C; genus Polaromonas. The sequence continues at coordinate 4,524 of JANOCP010000402.1, read as the reverse complement.
CATTGTTCCGGCCTTGCTGGCCGCTACCGAGCGCCACCAGCTGACAGGCGCGGACCTCTTTCGCGGCATTGCTGTGGGCGCTGAAGTGATGTGCCGCCTGTGCAAGGTGGCACCCATGCGCATTCACAAAGCTGGTTTTCATCCGACGGCAGTTCTGGGCGTGATGGGCGCGGTGGCCGGTATTGGGGCGGCCCTGCGTTTGACAGAAAAACAGCTGGTCAATGCTTTCGGCATTGCCGGCAGCATGGCCGGCGGAATTATTGAATACCTGGCCGACGGCTCGTGGACCAAACGCATGCATCCCGGCTGGGCCGCGCAGTCAGGCTACCGCGCCGTGCGGCTGGCGCTCGGTGGTTTTGAAGGGCCGCGCACCGTGTTTGAAGGCCATCACGGCCTGTTTCACGGTTTTGCGAACACCCTTGATGGCAATTTTGATGCCATGCTGCAGGGCTTTGGCGAGCAGTGGCTATGGCAAACCATTGCCTTCAAGCCCTATGCCTGCGGCACCATGTCGCACCCCTATATCGACTGCGCCAGGGCCTTCAGGGCGCGCGGGCTTGACGCTGAGCAGATTGAAAAAATCGAGGCTGAAACCGCTGAAGGCATTGTTCACCGCCTGTGGGAGCCGCTGGCCATGAAGCAGTCGCCGCCCAACGGCTATGCGGCCAAGTTCAGTACGCCGTATGCGATTGCGGCGGGTATTTTGCGTGGTGATGCCGGGCTGGTCGAGTACGACGAAGCCGTGGTCAAAGACCCAGCCTTGAGGCGACTCGCCGCCAAGGTGTCTTACATCGTTGACCCGGCCAGCCCTTACCCGAACCAGTTCACCGGGCACATTCGCGTCACCCTGAAAAGCGGCGAGGTGTTTGAGCATCGTCAGGGCTTTTTTAAAGGGGGTGCCGAAAATCCGCTCAGTGACGACGACATCCAGCGCAAGTTTTTTGCAAACTGCGAATACGGTGGCATGAGCCTCGCACAGGCCACGCAAATGCAGGCGGTGCTTGTGGGTTTGATTGATGCGGCACGGGTTGATCTCTCCAAGCTGCCGGTTTGAGTCAAACCCTGAACAGGACTGAAGACATGCAAGCCAACACCCAACCCGTCGCGCTGGTCACAGGTTCTGGCCGCAATATTGGCCGTGAAATCGCCCTGGGCCTTGCTGCGTCCGGTTTTGCCATCGCCGTCAATGTGCGTTCTTCAGTTGAAGAAGGCCAGGCCGTCGTCGATGAAATCACTGCAAATGGCGGGCAGTCTTTGCTGTGCGTGGGCGATGTCACCAGCCAGCAGGCCGTCAGCGGGGTCATGGCCCAGATTGGCGCCGCGTGGGGCCGGCTGGATGTGGTCATCAACAACGCTGCCATCCGGCGCGAAGCCAAGATTGACGACATTACAGCGCGCGACTGGCACGACACCCTGGCCGTGATTCTGGACGGTGCATTTTTCTGCAGCCAGGCAGCGCTGCCGATGCTGCGAAAGTCGCCGCGCGGTGCCATCGTCAACATAGGCGGCATGACAGCGCACACCGGCGCCGCGCATCGGGTACATGTCGTCACTGCCAAAGCCGGGCTCGAAGGCATGACGCGCGCACTGGCGCACGACCTGTCGCCTGAAGGCATCACCGTTAACTGCATTTCCCCAGGAATGGTTGAAACCCAGCGGGGTACCGGCAGTTCAACGGCCACGCCCAACCACCACGCCAAGCACCACCCGCTGCTGGGCAGGCGCGGCACGGCGGCTGAAATTGCTGCGTCCGTGGTGTGGCTGGCCAGCCCAGGCGCGCGGTTTATCACCGGGCAAACCATTCACGTCAATGGCGGCACCTATCTGGGTGGCTGATGGGGGCCGAAAAGCTGAGCCCTCCTGCTGATAAACCCTCTCTTGGTCGCAGACTGCTGACGCTGGCTGGGGCCAGTCTGGGCGGTTACGCGGCTTTTTTGCTGGCTGTTCCCTTGCCCTGGGTGCTGGGCTCCATGTTCGGCACGGCTGTCGTCATGCTGTTGGGCGTGGGCGGCAAACAGCCCATTCAGGGGCGGCGCATCGCACAAATCACGATTGGCACCGCGCTGGGGCTGACGTTTACGCAAGAGATCCTTCGCCAGGTCGCCTCGCTGGGCCACTGGATGCTGGCAGGCGCTGTATTTTCAATCGCCCTGACCATGCTGTTCGCCCGGGTGATACAGAAGCTGGCCGGGCTTGACGGGCCGACCGCAATTTACGCCGTGGCCGTAGGCGCGTCAGCAGAAATGGCGCTGCAGGCGCAAAAAGCCGGTGCCAATGGCGCGCAGGTCGCGTCTGCGCATGCCATTCGCATCATCCTGGTCGTCAGTCTGGCCTCCGTGGTGGCGCATTACAGCGGCGAAAAGGCCGGAAACTACATTTCAGCCGCCACACCCGTCCTGTCATGGCAGCTCGCGCTGCTGTTTGTATTTTTAGCGCCGTTGTGCGGCTGGGTTGGCAACCGCTTGCGCATGCCCAATGCCTGGTTGCTCGGGCCGGTGGTCATGGCCGGGGCTTTTGCGGCTTCTGGTGTGACTGCAAAAATGTTTCCGGCCGCACTGGTCGCCGCGCAAATCCTGATTGGCTGGAGCCTGGGCCAGCACATGACGCGCGAGTTTTTCGTCAAGTCACCGCGCATGCTGGCGTCCGCCGCCGTGGTCACCTTGAGCATGCTTGCCATTTGTGTGCTGCTGGCGTGGAGTTTGAGCAAAACCGGCAGTATCTCGCTGCTGACCGCATTTTTGGCGGTGGCCCCTGGCGGCACGGCAGAAATGGCCATCATCGCCAAAACCTTCGGTATCGGTGCACCGATCGTCACGGCGTTTCATTTCTTTCGCGTGATCGCAACAGTACTGTCGATCAACTGGGTGGCCAGAACGCTGCTGCGAAGTGGCTGGGTTCGGCGGGTGTAACGGTTGGCTGGTTTTTGTGCGCTATGTATTTAATAGCTAGATGTAGCCGTTCTCATGGGGCACAGACGCTATTCGATGCAAAAATCAGGTTTTTGACTGCTTCAGCTGAACTTGCGCTTTGCGTCCAGCGCCAAACCGGCACCAATGCTGCCAAACAGGTCACCTTCAACCCGGCGCGCATCGGGCAACAGGGCCGAAATGCGTTCACGCAGCAGGGGTACGCTGCTGGAGCCGCCGGTAAAAAATACGGTGTCTATGTCCGCTGTGGTCGCACCGGCGTCGCGCAAAAGGTTTTGAACGGTGGTTTCAATGCCTGTGACCAGGTGGCCGATGGCGGCGTCAAAGTCAGCCCGGTTCAAGGTGAAGCTCTGGCCGGGTTCGAGTCGGCCCAGCTCTATGGTGGTCGTGTTGGTGTCTGACAGGGCAATCTTGGCGGCTTCAACCTGCAACGCCAGCCAGTGGCCCGAGCGCTGCTGCACCAGGTTCATCAGGCGGGCGAGTTTGTCTTTGTCAAGAGCGTGGCGGTGCATGTCCTGGATCTCAGCCCACGACTTGCGGGTGTAGGCGAAGTTGATGGTGTGCCAGGTTGCCAGGTTGAAAAACTGCGCTGAAGGCATCTGTCGGCCGCTGGTCAATGCGCTGCCCATTCCCAGCATGGGCATGACGCTGGCCAGGCTCAGGTATTTGTCGAAGTCGGTGCCGCCTATATGAATACCGCCGTTGGCCAGAATGTCTTCACGCCTGTCGGTTTTGGCGGCGCGCTCCGGCGACAGGCGCACCAGCGAGAAGTCAGAGGTACCGCCGCCAATGTCCACCACCAGCACCAGTTCTTCGCTGGCTATTTGTGATTCGTAGTCAAAAGCGGCGGCAATTGGTTCAAACTGAAAGGCGATTTCCTTGAAACCGACGGCATGGGCGATGTCCCCCAGGGTTTTTTCAGCCAGCCGGTCTGCTTTGGGGTTGTCATCCACAAAAAACACCGGCCTGCCGAGCACGGCGCGGTTGAAGGTCTGCCCGGCGGCCTGCTCGCCGCGGCGCTTGAGCTCACCAATAAACTGCTCCAGCAACTTGCGAAAGGGCAGGGCCTGGCCCGCCAGCTCGGTGTATTCGTCAATCAGCGATGTGCCCAGCAGGCTTTTGAGCGAGCGCATCAGCCGGCCCTCATGGCCGCTCAGGTAGTCGTTAACCGCAGCGCGGCCGTAGCTTGGGTGAAGGTCTTCGGCATGAAAAAAAATCACTGAGGGCAGGGTCGGTTTGCCGTCCTCCAGCGCGAGCAGGGCAGACTGCCCCGGGCGGCTCCAGCCTACGGTGGAGTTGGAGGTCCCGAAGTCGAGGCCGCATGAATCAGGATGCATGATGATTTGGAAAAAAAGCAAAAAAAGGAAAGCCTGAGACTTTAATGGACTTGTGCTGACCCGCTACTTGTGGGGATGGGACTGGTCAAGTGGCCAGGCAGCAGGATGCTTGATCCTGTGCGTTATGTAAATTGCAAAAACCCTGCGCTTTGATGCGGCTGGCGCATCAAAAAAGAGGCTTATTTCAGCAATGGCATGTCAAGGGTGACCAGCGCCGGTCCGTCACGGGTGGCAGCCAGCATGACCTGGCGGGGTGTAGC
>JANOCP010000401.1:0-4391 GCA_031412235.1 Polaromonas sp. | reverse complement strand
GGCTTTTATTCGGTCATGAAGAACTTTCAGACCGAACGCATTGCCCTTGGTGCGATGGCGGTCGGCCATTGCACCCGCGCGCTGGAGCTGACGCTTGATTACGTGCGCCAGCGTCAGGCCTTTGGGGCCACGCTGTGGCAGCAGCAGACGATTCGCCAGCGTATATCGATGCTGGACGCCAAGACCCGCGCGGCCCGGCAGTTTATGTACCACTGCGCATGGGCCGTAACGCAGGGGCGCGATATTGTGCAAGAGGTGTCCATGCTCAAGGCGTTGACGGGCGAGCTTGTCAACGAAGTGCTGCAGACCTGCCAGCAGTTTCATGGCGGCATGGGCTTTATCCGTGAAACCCCTGTTGAACGACTCTGGCGCGATGCGCGCGTGCTGGGCATAGGCGGCGGCGCTACTGAGGTCATGCTTGAAGAGGTTGCCAAGCGGTACTAGTCGAAATAGAAATTTTTAATCGAATATCTGGAGCAGTCAAATTGAATTGCATCAAGCGCCCGTTATTTCCCCGTGGGCTCGCTCGCAGTCTGGCCGTTGTCAGCTTGCTCGCCTGCACCTGCGCCGGGGCAGTTTATGCGCAGGCGCTTGAGCGGGAATTAAATGAGTCGATAACCAGCCTGAATGTGAGCGTCAAGGATATGTACGGACGCGACATTGACGGCAAGGTAGTTGTCACGCAGTTCAAACCAGACGGCCGGGGACCATTTCCTGTTCTTGTGCTGAATCATGGGCGCAGCGGGACCAATCGGGCTGACCCGCCACGGGTTCGCTACCCATCACAAGTCAAATACTTTTTAAAACGTGGCTTCGCGGTCTTTGTGCCGACCCGAATTGGGTACGGAGAGTTGGGTACCGAACTTGATCCAGAGGACAGCGGAGACTGTGACCGCAAGAATTACCTGCCTATGGCCGAAGCCGCCAGTGCCCAGATACTGGCGGTACTCGACTATGCCAAACGGCAAAGCCATGTGGACGCCAAAAGGATTGTGATAGTCGGGCAGTCCGTGGGGGGGTATGGCACGGTGGCTACAGCTGCAAAAAATCCGGCAGGACTGCTTGCCGCCATTAATTTTGCGGGCGGTTCAGGCGGTAATCCACTGACCCGCCCCGGAAACCCCTGTGAGGGCTACAAACTTGAAAAAATGTATTCGAGTTTTGGGGCAACCAGCAAAGCACCCATGCTCTGGATTTACACGGAAAACGACCAGTACTTCAGCCCCAAATTCAGCCAGGCGTGGCATAAGGCTTTTGTCAAAGCCGGGGGTAATGCTGAACTCAATTTGGTACCGCCGCATGCCCGCGACGGCCATACCCTGTTTACTTCAGGCAGCCGAATCTGGGAGCCTCTCGTCAGCAAGTTTCTGGATGCCAACGGTTTTCCCCAGCCTAAATAGCGACGGCTTTCATTTGCAGTAATTACTGTGTTTTCGAGTTCTGAAACAACCTTATGAATAACATTATTGTCACCGTCAGCAACTACATTGCACAGGTCACCTTGAACCGTCCTGAAGTGCGCAATGCATTTAACGATCAGGTCATTGCTGAAGTAACCCAGGCGTTTGTTGACCTTGAAAGCCGTGACGATGTGCGTTGTATTGTGCTGGCGGCAAATGGTACGGCTTTTTGTGCGGGGGCAGACCTGAACTGGATGCGAAGCATGGCCGACTACACGCATGAGCAGAACCTGATGGATGCCGGCAAGCTGGCAAAGATGATGCACACGGTTTATGCGTGCCGCAAGCCGACGATTGCGCGTATTCAGGGTGACGTTTACGCTGGCGGTACCGGGCTGGTGGCTGCTTGCGACGTGGCTGTTTCGGTTGATACCGCCGGCTACTGCCTGAGTGAAGTCAAGCTGGGCTTGCTTCCATCAACCATAAGCCCGTATGTCATACGCGCCATGGGAGCCCGCGCTGCGCATCGCTACTTTCTGACGGCAGAGCGCTTTGACGCCCGTGAGGCATTGCGTATTGGGTTTGTACACGAAGTCGTGGCCGCAGATGCGCTTGATGCCAAGGTGGCCGAGTTGTGCCAGGCTTTTGTCAATGCGGGGCCGGAGGCCGTGAAGTTGTGCAAAAAACTGGTGCAGGACGTGGCGGGGCATCCCATCACCCCTGAGCTGGTGGAAATGACGGTGGCCAGCATTGCCAAGGTGCGCGTGAGCCCCGAAGGGCGTGAGGGTCTTCAGTCATTTTTGCAAAAGCGCAAGCCAAACTGGTTGCCACATGTCCAGTCTTGATACGCCGCAACTCATTGCCCTGGCCGGCGCACTGGGCTGGGCCAGTGGCTTGCGCCTGTACCTGGTAGTGCTGCTGACGGGACTGGCAGGGTTTATGGGCTGGGTGTCGTTGCCTCAAGGCTTGCATTTGCTGGCAAATCCGGTGGTGCTTGGAGTCAGTGGATTTATGGTTTTCGTCGAATTTTTCGCCGACAAGATTCCGGGTCTGGACTCGTTGTGGGACGTAGTACACAGCGTCATCCGCATACCTGCGGGCGCTGCGCTGGCTGCCGGTGTTTTCAGTACGGACAGTGGCGCTATTACTTTAGTAGCGGGATTATTGGGCGGAACCCTGGCTGCGACCAGTTTTGCCGCCAAAGCAACGACCCGCGCAGCAATTAACACCTCGCCAGAGCCCTTTAGCAACATTGGCGCGTCGCTGCTGGAGGACGGGCTGGTACCGCTGGGCTTGTGGTTGGCTGTCGCACACCCTTTGGTATTTGTCGTGTTGCTGGCACTGGTACTCGCGTTCAGCGTCTGGTTAATACGTATCTGCTGGCGCTTTTTACGGCAGCTGTTCTCGCGTGTTGCCCGCATATTTAGTGGCAGGACCGACCCGGGCGTGATACCCGCATTCACCTTGAAGTCTCCTTTTTCAAAGAACGCAAAAAACGATAACCATGTTTAAAAAAATACTCATAGCTAACCGGGGCGAGATAGCCTGCCGCGTGGCAGCCACCGCCCGCCGCATGGCTATCAAGACCGTTGCCGTTTATTCTGACGCAGACGCAGGCGCCAAGCATGTCGGCTACTGTGATGAATCGGTTTATATCGGCGGCAGCGCGCCCAAAGACAGCTACCTGCGCTGGGCGCGCATCATTGAGGCGGCAAAGGCAACGGGTGCGCAGGCGGTGCATCCGGGCTACGGTTTTTTGAGCGAGAACGAAGAGTTTGCGCGGGCCTGCGCCGACGCAGGACTCGTGTTTATTGGCCCGCCGCCGTCGGCCATCAAGGCCATGGGCCTGAAGGCTGAATCCAAACAGCTGATGGAAAAGGCCGGTGTGCCGCTGGTACCTGGCTACCACGGCAGTGACCAGTCGCCGGAGCTGCTCCAGCGTGAAGCCGACCGCATCGGCTACCCGGTGCTGATAAAAGCCAGCGCCGGCGGTGGTGGCAAGGGCATGCGGGCCGTTGAAAAGTCCGAAGACTTTGCGGACGCACTCTTGTCCTGCAAGCGTGAAGCCATCAACAGCTTTGGTGATGACGCGGTGCTGGTTGAAAAGTATGCGCTGCGCCCGAGGCATATCGAGATTCAGGTGTTTGGCGACACACACGGAAATTACGTTTATCTGTTTGAGCGTGACTGCTCGGTACAGCGCCGCCACCAGAAAGTGCTTGAAGAAGCGCCAGCCCCGGGACTGAGCCAGACCATGCGCGAACAGATGGGAGAGGCCGCAGTTGCAGCCGCGCGTGCAGTGAACTATGTGGGTGCGGGTACGGTTGAATTTATCGTCGAGCAGCGCCCCGGCGGCGAAATGAAGTTTTACTTCATGGAGATGAATACGCGCCTGCAGGTTGAGCATCCGGTGACTGAGGCCATCACCGGGCTTGACCTGGTCGAATGGCAACTGCTGGTGGCGAGCGGTGAAAAACTGCCGCTGGCGCAAGACCAGCTGCGCATCAATGGTCACGCGATTGAAGCGCGTATTTGCGCCGAAAGCCCGGACAACAATTTTTTACCCGCCACCGGTACGCTAAATGTGTACCTGAAGCCCGCCTGCACAAGCTTTGAACCCAGTGCGGTTCGCGTTGACGATGGCGTGCGCGAGGGCGACACCATTTCACCGTTTTATGACTCCATGGTGGCCAAGCTCATCGTGCACGGCAAGACCCGCGAAGAAGCGCTTGCACGCCTTGATGAAGCGTTGGCGCAGACCCGCATCGTGGGCCTGAGTACCAATGTGCAGTTTTTGCGCTATGTGGTGCGCAGCCCTTCGTTTGCACAGGCCAATCTTGATACCGCGCTGATCCCGCGTGAGAGCGCTGTGCTGTTCAGCCAGGAGCCGGTAGGATTGGCCATGGCCGCGGCCGCATCGGTTGCGCAGACGCTGCTGAATGAAAAGGCACTCGAAGGCACAGATCCTTTCAGTCGCCGTGATGGTTGGCG
>JANOCP010000400.1:0-3162 GCA_031412235.1 Polaromonas sp. | reverse complement strand
GCCGGTACCAAGTACCGCGGTGACTTTGAGCAGCGCCTTAAAGGCGTGCTCAAGTCCCTTAAAGACAAGCCCAACGGTATTTTGTTCATTGACGAAATCCACACCCTGATTGGTGCTGGCGCTGCCTCTGGCGGCACGCTGGACGCGTCCAATCTGCTCAAGCCAGCCCTCAGCTCGGGTCAGCTCAAGTGCATTGGCGCCACCACTTTCACCGAATACCGCGGTATTTTTGAGAAAGATGCAGCCTTGTCACGCCGATTCCAGAAAGTGGACGTGGTTGAGCCGACTGTGCAAGAGACGGTTGATATTCTTAAAGGCCTGAAGTCGCGCTTTGAAGAGCACCACAGCGTCAAATATGCCGTCGCTGCGCTGCAGGCGGCTGCCGAGTTGAGCGCCAAGTACATCAACGACCGTCATTTGCCTGACAAGGCGATTGACGTGATTGATGAGGCCGGCGCGGCCCAGCGCATCTTGCCGCCGTCCAAACGCAAGAAGATCATCACCAAGACCGAAGTCGAGGAAATCGTCGCCAAAATCGCGCGTATTCCGCCCGCCAATGTGTCGAACGATGACCGCGGCAAGCTCAAAACCCTTGAACGTGACCTGAAAAGCGTGGTGTTTGGTCAGGACAAGGCGCTTGATGTGCTGGCTTCCAGTGTCAAGATGGCTCGGTCTGGTTTGGGCAAGGATGACAAGCCGATTGGCTGCTTCCTGTTCAGTGGCCCCACCGGCGTCGGCAAGACAGAGGCCGCCAAGCAGCTGGCCTACATCATGGGCATTGAGTTGATCCGCTTTGACATGAGTGAGTACATGGAACGCCACGCGGTGAGCCGTCTGATTGGCGCGCCCCCAGGCTATGTTGGGTTTGACCAGGGTGGCCTGCTGACTGAAGCTGTCACCAAGAAGCCGCATTGCGTGTTGCTGCTTGATGAGATCGAAAAGGCACACCCGGACATCTTCAACGTGCTCCTGCAGGTCATGGACCACGGCACGCTGACGGACAACAACGGGCGCAAGGCTGATTTTCGCAATGTCATCATCGTCATGACCACCAACGCCGGTGCCGAGACGATGAACAAGGCGACGATTGGCTTCACCAATCCGCGTGAGGCGGGTGACGAGATGGCCGACATCAAACGCCTCTTCACCCCCGAGTTTCGCAACCGCCTTGATGCCACGGTCAGCTTCAAGGCGCTGGATGAAACTGTTATTTTGCGCGTGGTTGACAAGTTCCTGCTGCAGCTTGAGACGCAGCTGGCCGAGAAGAAAGTTGAAGTCACCTTTACCGACACTCTGCGCAAATACCTGGGCAAGAAGGGTTTTGATCCGCTGATGGGCGCGCGCCCGATGCAGCGTTTGATTCAGGACACCATACGCCGTGCCCTGGCTGACGAGCTGTTGTTTGGTCGCTTGATGGACGGTGGCCGGCTGACAGTAGACATGAAGGTCACAACCGACGAAAAAGGTGTTGAGACCGGCGAAGTCCAGCTTGACATCCAGCCGTTGCCAAAGAAAGAGGGCAAGACCAAGCCCGAGCCGGAATCAGCAGAGACGAACTAGCCATTCTCTTTTGGGCTTGAGTCGCCCGAATGTCCACAATAAAAGCCGTTAGCATCACGCTAGCGGCTTTTTTATGTCGCTATTAAAACTATAGCTACCTGTAGCCGTAATTATTGGGCTGGGAGCATATATGATGTTAAAAACAAGCAAAACATGGCTCCACACACCTTTTTATGGCACGACTACGAAACCTTTGGTCTGAACCCGCGCCGTGAGCGGCCGGCGCAGTTTGCCGGTATTCGTACCGATGCCGATCTCAATGAAATCGGCGAGCCCTTGATGATTTACTGCAAGTCCGCCAATGACTATTTGCCAGACCCCGGGTCCTGCCTGCTGACCGGCATCACGCCCCAGCTATGCCTTGAGCGCGGTTTGCCCGAGCATGCCTTTGCCGCGCAGATTGAAGCGGTGCTGGCCCAGCCCGGCACCATAGGCGTCGGCTACAACACGATCCGCTTCGACGACGAAGTCACACGCTTCATGTTCTGGCGCAACCTGATTGACCCGTATGGCCGCGAATGGCAAAACGACTGCGGGCGCTGGGATATTCTTGACGTCGTACGCATGGCCTACGCGCTGCGGCCCGAAGGCATAGTCTGGCCGCGCAAACCGGATGACCGCAGACCGGACGACCCAAGCGCTACCCGCCCCAGTTTCAAACTTGAAGACTTGGCGCGCGCCAACGGCCTGCTACACGAGGCGGCGCACGATGCCTTATCTGACGTGCGCGCCACCATCGCGCTGGCCCGCCTGATTCGCAGCGCCCAGCCGAAGCTGTTTGACTTTTGCCTCGGCCTGCACAAAAAAGACCGCGTAGCCGCCGAGCTTGGCCTTCCGGCCAGTCCGCCGACCGCACAGCCGTTTTTGCATGTGTCAGGCATGTTTGCACCGGAGCGCGGGTGCATGGCCATCATGTGGCCGCTGGCAACCCATCCGTCGAATAAAAACGAAATCCTGGCCTGGGACCTGGCGCATGACCCCAGCGAGCTGCCCCTGCTGGATGTCGCCACCTTGCGCCAGCGCCTGTTCAGCAAATCCGCCGACCTGCCTGAAGGCGTGCAGCGGCTGCCGCTCAAATCAGTGCATCTGAACAAGTCGCCCATGGTCGTGCGCAAGCTGCAAACCCTGAGCCCCGAAATGGCAGCCAAATGGGGCGTGGACATTGAAGCCGCCCTGGCCAACGCCGAAAAAGCCAGGGCCTTGCCAGACATGAGCGCGATCTGGCCCGAAGTCTTCAGCCGCCCCAATGAGGCTACGCCCGATGTGGACGAGGACCTGTACGGCGGCTTTGTAGGCAACGCTGACCGCAGACGCCTGAACCAGTTGCGGGCGCTGTCACCAGCTGAACTGGCGCATAGCCGTACCGGGTTTGACGATGATCGGCTGGGCGAGTTGCTGTTTCGTTACCGAGCGCGGAATTTTGCCGAAACTTTGACCCCTGAGGAAGCTGAGCGGTGGGAAGCGCATCGCGCGGCGCGACTGCTCGAAGGTGAGGGCGGGGCGCGCAATGTGGATGCGCTGTTTGCCGAGATTGATGTGTTGTCGGCTAGTGTGGATGAGAAGGGGGAGGCTGTGCTTGGGGCGCTTTATGAGTATGTTGAG
>JANOCP010000399.1:0-4299 GCA_031412235.1 Polaromonas sp. | reverse complement strand
GCCACCTGCTTGATGGGTTTCGAAGTCCTGAGCAGCAAATCCTTTGCCCGTTCAAACCTCACTTCGTCTTTGAGCTGCTGCAGCGAGGCGCCTTCTTCCTGAAGTTGGCGGTGCAGTGAGCGGGGCGACATGTTCAGCGCTGCCGCCAAAGTCGCTGCATTGTGTGAAGCCACTGCCGGGTTACCCAGTGCCTGCCGTACCTGCTGCACCAGCAATCTGTCGCGCCGGTACTGCAGCACCGTGAGCGGCAGGGCGCGCTGCAGCATTTGTTGCAAGGCCTTTTCATCACGACGCAGGCTCAAGGCGAGGTAGCGGGCGTCAAACCTGATTTCGGCCTGCTCGGCATTGAACTGCAATGGCCCCTGAAACAGCAGCGGGTAAGCATCAGCATGCAGTGGCGCATCAAACGGAAAGCGCGCGCCCTGCAGCGGTATGCGGGAGTCCACATACCAGCAGGCCACGCCGTGAATGTTGCGCATCACATGCACCAGGCCAAACTCGCCTGCCTTGCTGAAATTGCCGGGTGCTTTTTCTTCAACCGTGATGGCGGCGCTGTCACCTGATGTGGACACGCGCAGCACGATGTCGTCAGCCAGCAGCGCATGGTGGCGGCACCAGCGTTTGAGGGCTATGCCCAGGTTGGGTGAGGTAATCGACGCCCGGGCCAGCATGCCGTAGCTGCCCCAGGGCAGCCTGCGAGAAAAAGCGCCCAGTGCTTCGTCGCCCAACGCTTGCATGGCGGTGCCAGACAGAGTTTCCATCTGCCGGGCGGTGATGTGGCTTGTGGGTTTGGCAAGTTGTGCTGGCGTGATCTGTGCCAGCTTCAAGACCTCAACCGGGCTTTGGCCGTAGCGTTTGTAGGCTTCAACAATGCTTCTGGCAAAGGCCATGGGCGTGGCAGCGGCGGGCTGGCTGCTGCGGTTTGCGGTGGCTTTGCTGGGCATATCTGCAGTTTCGGCCAACTTGGCATGATTTGCAACCTGATTGACTGCGCGGGTAGGGCGGGTTTTCGCTAATCTAGTGGATTCGCGTTAGATTGACGTTATGGTGTGGTTTTGCCCTGCATCAAGACATCGCGCAGCTTTGCGATTAGGAGACACATGTCAGTTCTGGAAACCAAACTCAACGCCCGTACCGCCGACTTCCAGGCCAATGCAGCCGCCATGCGCGCGCTGGTGGATGACCTGGCCGAAAAAGTAGCCAAATCAGCCGCTGGTGGTGGCGAGGCGGCCCGAGCCAAGCACATTGCGCGGGGCAAGCTGCTGCCGCGTGAACGTGTGCAAATGCTGCTTGACCCGGGCACGCCTTTTCTTGAGCTTTCGCCGATGGCCGCCTACGCCATGTACCCCGACCGTGACGGCAGCGACAGCGCGCCGGGTGCGGGTGTCATCACGGGCATTGGCCGCATCAGTGGCATTGAATGCCTGGTGGTGTGCAATGACGCGACGGTAAAAGGCGGCACCTATTACCCCATGACGGTCAAGAAGCACACGCGTGCGCAAGAGATCGCGCAGCAGAACAACTTGCCCTGCGTCTATCTGGTGGACTCGGGCGGTGCCAACCTGCCCAACCAGGACGACGTGTTTCCTGACCGTGACCACTTTGGCCGCATCTTTTACAACCAGGCGCAGATGAGCTCGCTGGGCATTGCGCAGATCGCCGTGGTGATGGGCAGTTGCACCGCAGGCGGGGCTTACATGCCGGCCATGAGCGACGAGACCATCATCGTCAAAAATCAGGGCACGATTTTCCTGGCTGGCCCGCCGCTGGTCAAGGCTGCGATTGGCGAAATCGTCTCGGCTGAAGATCTGGGGGGTGGCGATGTGCATACGCGCTTGTCAGGCGTGGCCGACCACCTTGCGCAGAACGACGCGCACGCACTGGCACTGGCCCGGCAGGCCGTCGCCAGCCTGAACCGCAAAAAGAATGTGCAGCATGTGCTGCGCGAGCCTGTGCCGCCGCTGCACAGCCCTGAAGAGCTGGGCGGCGTGATCCCCGTTGACGTGCGCAAACCGTATGACGTGCATGAGGTGATTACCCGCATTGTTGACGGCAGCGAGTTTCATGAGTTCAAGGCGCGCTACGGCACCACGCTGGTTTGCGGCTTTGCGCATATTGAAGGCATGCCGGTGGGCATCATTGCCAACAACGGCATTTTGTTTTCAGAAAGCGCACAAAAGGGCGCGCACTTTATCGAGCTGTGCTGCCAGCGCAAGATACCGCTGATTTTTCTGCAGAACATCACCGGCTTTATGGTCGGCCGCAAATACGAAGCTGAAGGCATTGCACGCCACGGCGCCAAACTGGTCACGGCGGTAGCAACGGCCAGCGTACCCAAGTTCACCGTCATCATTGGCGGCAGCTACGGCGCGGGCAACTACGGCATGTGTGGCCGGGCGTATTCACCGCGTTTTTTGTGGATGTGGCCGAACGCGCGCATCTGCGTGATGGGCGGCGAGCAGGCATCCAGCGTGCTTGCCACCGTGAAGCGCGACGGCATTGAAGCCAAAGGCGGCACCTGGAGCGCCGAAGAAGAAGCCGCCTTCAAGCAGCCGGTACTTGACCAGTTTGCTCACCAGTCGCATCCCTACTATTCAAGCGCCCGCATTTGGGACGACGGCGTGATTGACCCGGCAGATACGCGCCGCGTGCTGGCGCTGGGGCTTTCTGCAGCGATGAATCAAACGATTGGCGAGCCGAAGTTCGGCGTATTCAGGATGTAATGTGTACAATATTTGACATTCATACACATCAAAAGCAAAGCCAAAATGCGCACCAATATCGTTATCGACGACAGCCTCATGCAGGCTGCCATGAGTGCTGGTAACTTCAAAACCAAAAAAGACGCGGTTGAAGAGGGCTTGCGTTTATTGGCCAGACGCAAGGTTTACCAGGACTTGCGTGCGCTGCGCGGCAAAATTCACTGGACTCTTGACGGCGACTGGACGCAGCCTGAGCTCAGCGTGCAAGAGCCGGTAGCCGACCCGTCGGCGACTACCTTTAAATCACCTGCAGCGAAAGCACCTGAATGATTACCGCTGACAGCAGCGTATGGATTGATTATCTGGGCGGCATATCGACACCCAAGGCGCAACTGCTGGACGACGTGCTGGACGACTCAAGTCATGATGTGGTGCTGCTGGACGTCGTGCTGATGGAGGTGTTACGCGGGTGCCGCTTTGAGCATGAATGGCGACTTGCAAACCATGCCCTGTCAGCGCTACCCATTCAAACTGCTGGTGGCGACAGGGTGGCCCGGTCAGCTGCAGCGTTGTACCGGCAACTGCGCAAAGAAGGCGTGACAGTGCGCAGCCCGATTGATTTGCTGGTGGGTAGCTGGTGCATCAGCTCCGGATGCGCGTTAATTCATAACGACCACGACTTTGTGCCAATGCAACAGCACGGATTGCAGCCCTTTTCGCGCGCTGATTGACGCGCTAACCAAACTAAAAATTAATGAACAACATTTACATCACACCCGAGCACGAGCTGCTTCGCGACCAGATTGCACGCTTTATCACCAAAGAGGTCGAGCCCTTTGGCGCCCAGTGGGAAGAAGACGGCTGCGTTCCGCGCGATGTGCTGCGCCGCATGGGCGAGGCGGGATTTTTTGGCCTGATGTACGACGCTGAGCACGGCGGTGGCGAAGCCGATGCGCTGACCAACCTGGTGTTTGCCGAGGCACTGTCGCAATCGACCTTTGGCGGCTTCATCATTACCGTGCTGGTACACACCGATATGGCCAGCCCGCATTTGTTTCATGCCGGTAATGCAGAGCAAAAAGCCAAATACCTGCCCGACGTGATTGCCGGTAAAAAGATCACTGCTGTTGGCATCAGCGAGCCAGGCGCGGGCTCTGACGTGGCGGGTATACGCACGTCAGCAAAACTTGAAAAGGGGAGTGATGGCGACGAATGGGTCATCAACGGCACCAAGATGTTCATCACCAACGGCGTGCACGCAGACCTGTACTTTGTAGCAGCCAAGACCGGGCCTGGCAAACGCGACATGTCAATGTTTATTGTTGAAAAGGGTACACCGGGGTTTACCGTCGGCCGTGCGCTGAAGAAAACCGGCTGGTTGTCGTCAGACACGGCCGAGCTGATTTTTGACAATGTGCGCATTCCGGCCGGCAACCTGCTGGGTGAAGAGAACAAGGGCTTTTATTCGGTCATGAAGAACTTTCAGACCGAACGCATTGCCCTTGGTGCGATGGCGGTCGGCCATTGCACCCGCGCGCTGGAGCTGACGCTTGATTACGTGCGCCAGCGTCAGGCCTTTGGGGCCACGCTGTGGCAG
>JANOCP010000398.1:0-4637 GCA_031412235.1 Polaromonas sp. | reverse complement strand
GTGTTCTTCTCGCCATCCAACAGCTGGCTGGGCAACAGCGCCGCCAAAGGCTACTGCGGTGACGCACTCAAAGACAACAAACAGGCGGCGATTGTGCTGATTCCGGGTGCGCCGCATACGCTGCTCAATTTGCCGGCGGCTCGCCATGCCACTGCAGGCTTTGTGCGGGACGTGCTCAAGCCCTGAGCGCCTGCGCTGGCGTGAAGCCTATTCTGCAAGCGCCGTTGCAGCTGTGTTCAGGCCTGTTTTAAAGTCAAATAGGCCCTGTGCCCAATGAGAACGGCTATAAATTGCTATTAAAAACGTAGCAATTATCGGGTGACCAGTCTGGCAGCTATATTTATTGCTACCGATTCAAACATCCAGAAGTCATGACTCTTATTCGCCGCTATCAAGACATCGACTGGCCTGACCTGTGGCCGCTGCTGCAAGCTACTTTTGCGGCAGGCGACACCTATGCCTATTCACCGCAAAGCACAGAGGCCGACATACACAAGGCCTGGATAACATCACCTGCGGCCACCTATGTGGCGCTTGACGCTGGCGGGGCGCTGCTGGGCACCTACTTCATCAAAGCCAACCAGCCCGGCCTGGGCTCGCATGTGTGCAATTGCGGCTATGTGGTTGCGCCCGCAGCGCAGGGGCGGGGCGTTGCATCAGCCATGTGTGAGCATTCGCAGATTGAGGCTATCGCCAGGGGCTTTTTGGCGATGCAGTTCAACCTGGTTGCAGCCAGCAACGAACGCGCCGTGCGCCTGTGGCGGCGCATGGGCTTTGCGGTGGTGGGCACGCTGCCCAGGGCATTTCGGCACCAGCGGCTGGGTCTGGTCGATGGGCTGGTGATGTTCAAGACGCTGGTTGCATGACCCCGCCGTAGCCGTATCCGCCAGGCGGTGTTCACGGCGCAACGGCGTGGCTGCCCAAACCATCTGCGGTGTCGATGTCAAACCCGTCCCACTCAATAGAGGGATCAAACACACCTGTGGCATTGTTATCGCCGACCTTGATAGCCGGTTTTCGGCGCAGCGTACGGTCAAGCGTGCTGACGGTGCCACCTGTCCAGGCGGTGCCCGGGTCAAAGCCAAGCTGGCCAAAGCGGTCAATCACCACGCCCGATTTTTCAAGCGTCAGTGCGTCGTCGCCATTGAAGTTGACGACCGTGCTGGTGATGCTGCCGCTGACTTTCAGGGTCGGTGATGCGCTGGCATTGGTCAGTACCAGTACAGCACCGGGTGCGAGCGTGCCGGCAAGCGTTACTGAATTAGTCACACCGGTGGTTCCGTTTGAATGCAGCTTGATCGCGTAAAGCGACAAATCAACCGTTGCGGTAGTCGGGTTGTAGATTTCAATGGCCTTGTTGTTGCTGCGGCCCTCAACATATTCACTGAAAAACACGTCCATGCTGCCGGGCGGTACTACCGGCGGCGGCGTGACAGTCGTGGCGACTCTTACCGTACCGTCCCGTGTGGTGGATTGGCCTGCAGAGTTGTCCAGCGTGATCACCACGGTGAATGTACCTGCAGCCGCATAAGTGTGCGTAACGCTACCAGCCACAGCTACAGCAGTGGCGGGAGTACCGTCGCCCCAGGCCACGGCCAGTGAAGTAACGCTGGCGCTGCCGCCCGCCAGCGCTTCTGTTATGACGAGCGTATAGGTTTGTCCTGCCGTGGCGGTTGACAGGATGTTCGCGGACAGAATCGGCTGGCTGACTACTGGGTCGGCATTAAGTGTCAAGCCCACCAGTACCGGGTCATGGTCTGAAGCGCGAAACGGTGTCGGTGCAAAGCGGTCATCGGTATTGAAGTCGGTGTTGTAGTCCAGCACCGAAGGCTCATCGGCATTGATATGCCACACCCCAATGCTGCTGACCTGAGCCCGCAGGCTGCCAGAGGCATAGGCGTGGTCGAGCGCGCCGGTCTCGCCGCCAAAGACATAGGTAAAGCGGTCATTGGCCGGCATGCGCTTGAGCAGGCTTTCGTTGCCTGCAGATTCGAGCACCACTGTGGGGTCTTCCAGCAGGTAGCTGTTGAAGTCGCCCATCATCAGCACATCGTCTTCACCCTGCAGCTTGAGTTTGGCCACAAAACTGTTGAGCGCATTGGCCTGCTGGGTACGACCCGAGTTGAAGCAGCCCTGACCCAGGTCAATGTCTCCGCTGGAAGGGCATGAACCCTTGCTTTTGAAGTGGTTAACCACAAACCAGAAACCGCCGTTGTTTGCCACGGTCTGAAAACGCTGGGCCAGCGGTGGGCGGCCACTGGGTGCGGTGTAGTTGGCCAGGTCTGTGCCGGTTGGCAAAACCACGCCGCCGACACGTTTGACACGGGCTGGCTTGTACAAAATATCGACCTTAATAGCGTCAGTACCGAACACGCCGCTGTTAACCATGGCGTAAGTTCCTGCGCCTGCGCTGGCGTTCAGCGCCGTTACCAGGTCCTGGGTGGCGACATCGGTGTTCTGTATTTCCATCAGGCCAACCACGTCAGCGTCTAGCCCCGCAATTGCGGCGACGATCTTCGCCCGCTGGCGCTGAAATTCGTTCAGGTTGCTGGCGCCACGGCAATTGCTGGCCGTTACGCTGCCGCTGCCAAGCGTACATCCCTGGCCGGTCAGGCCCGATGCTGTCTGGCCGTCGGTAAATGTTGTGAAGTAGTTAAGCACGTTGAAGCTGGCTACCTTCAAGGTTCCACTCGCAACCGGAGCGGTTGCCTGTCGCACATTGGTATTTGTAAAGGCCGGTGCCACGGTCGGATGAATGCGGTAAGCCGCAAAGTTATGGCTCAGAACTCCCGTTACCCTTGAAGTTGTGTCACCCATACGGCGTGTACCCGCGCTGCCCGATGCACTCAGGTAGGGGATGGGATTCGGGTTTGACATGCTGGAGCCGTCGTCCAGCACGATACGGTTGAGCAGGTTTTGAGCGTTTGTCACCACCGCGTTGCCATTGTTGGGGTGAAACTGCCGGCCACCAAGCGCCAGCACCATCTGGCCAAAGCGCCCCAGTTCAAACGACTCGGTCACTGCCAGCGTCTGATTGATCTCAACCAGCATGCCTTCGTAGCGCTCTAATGTGGTCGACGTTGCTACCGGCAGCGACACCGGTGTCGGGGTAACGGCAATGTCACTGCCGCACAGGCTGACGGTGACGCTGCCGCTGATTTGGGTGATGCTGTCAGTCGCACCGCCAAATTCAGATACCAGGCCAGATACCTGCAAATAGTCGCCAGGCTTGACCTTGGCCGCTGTGGGCGCAAATACAAAAATGCCTTCCGATGTCAGCGGGTCTGCGTCAGGCACCGCCTGCTGTATGAAAAAACCGTTCAGGGCCGTCTTGGTCTGGTTTTGAAATTCACCCACCACCACGCCGCGCACCGTCACGGTTTGCGACACCATGGTGCTGACGCTTCCAGTGCCCTGAATGGCCGAAATGTCGCGCAATGGCGCGGCTACGGGTATGGCCGCCGTACATACGGGGAGTGCCGCAACTATGGGTGGTGCCGTTGTGGTGCCCGTAAGGCCGGTAGTGGTGGTTCCGCCAGCTGCCGTCGGTGACGAGGTCACATCACCGCCGCCGCACGCCACCAGCGTCACGGTAAAAAGGCCAAGTGCTGCGCGTAGCGCGAGTTGCGGCAGGTTTTTCAAGTATTGATGCATTGCATACCCAGAGATCAAAACCCCGTTTGTACGGACTGCGCATGTCAGGCTCGTGAAACTGCGGGTTTGAGGGGTATTTGGGCTTTATGGGCGCTTGCCGGGTGCGGTGCTATTTGAGTCCCCAAGAATCATGAAAATCACCATCTTTAAGGCGATTCAGGCTCTATGCCCAATGATTACGGCTATTGTTTGCTATTTATTTAATAGCGTTATATTTCTGCCAGCCAGAGTCCCCTAGGGCGTCACCATCTGCAGCCTGGGAAAGTAGCTTTTGTAACGCGCCGCATCACGCGTCAGCAGTTGCAGTCCGTTAACCAGCGCGTGGGCACCAATGTAAAAGTCGGGCATGGGGGATGATTTGGCGCCTGCTGCCTGCCGATAAACCTTGAAAGCCTGGCCCGCCAAAAAAGCCGCATCCCAGGGCAGGGCCTCGCGCACCAGCGGCAGCGTGGCCAGCGCGGCCTCCAGGTCAGCGGCACGCTCAAAGCGCGGGCTGATTTCGGCCAGTATCAGCGGGTTGATGATGAGCGGTGCTTGCTGGCCACACTGGTCAAGCCGGTCAATTGACCAGTCGGCCCACTGTGGGTCGTTGGCCAGCACGTCTATCAATATGCAGCTGTCAACCAGCGTGCCGGTAACGGCTGGCTTGCCAAGGTAGCGCGCGTCGGGTTCGCGCACGGCGTGGTTTGTCACGCTATGTGTCACATTCAGCCGCGCAAAAATGCCACAAATTCATCGGTGCCCATGTTTTTGAACTGGGCTGCGTTGGCGCTACCCCGCACCCGCTCAAACGCTGCCCGAATGCTGGCGGCGGGCTGGGCAACAGGGCGGATCAGCACATCCCCGTTGGGCTGCACTTCAAACTCCACCTCGCTATGCGGGTGCAGCCCCGCCTGCTCGCGTACCGACTGCGGAATGGTGACCTGGCCTTTGCTGGTGATTTTCATGGTGCAAACCTTGAATTCTTACTTTAAAAAGTAAGA
>JANOCP010000397.1:0-20831 GCA_031412235.1 Polaromonas sp. | reverse complement strand
TGCCAATGGACGGCAGGTCAACAAACACCACGTCGCCCAGCGCTTCTTGAGCATGGACGGTGATGCCGACGGTGGCGATATCGCCATCAATCTTGAGCCATTCGTGGTCTTCGGTGTATTTGACGGACATGGTGTTCTCCTGAGGGTGAGAGGTTATAAAGAAAATTCAACCGCGAAAGTAGCGGTTCGGTACAAAAGGCATGGCCGAGACTTCTATGGGTACCGGTTTGCCACGCACCATGGCGTTGACCCGCGTACCGATAGAAGCAAATTCCGGGCTCACATAGCCCATGGCCACGGGCTGGTTAATGCTGGGCCCCAGCAGGCCGCTGGTAACTTCACCAATCAGCGTGCCATCAAGGCTGTGCAGGGCAGTGTGGTCGCGCACCGGAATACGCTCAAGCGCTGCCAGGCCGACGCGTTTGCGGGCCAGCAGGGCAGGGTCAGCCAGTTGCGCAAGGATCTTCTCAGCACCGGGAAATCCGCCGGCGCGCGCACCGCCTGTGCGCCGTACTTTTTGCATGGCCCAGTTCAGGCTGGCTTCTACCGGCGTGGTGGTCGTGTCAATGTCATTACCGTAAAGGCAAAGCCCCGCCTCAAGCCGCAGTGAGTTGCGGGCGCCCAGACCCACGGGTTTGACTTCTGGCTGTGCCAGCAAGGCCCTGGCCAGGGTGTCGGCCTGTGACTCGTGGACTGAAATTTCAAAACCGTCTTCACCGGTGTAGCCGCTGCGGGTCAAAAAGCAGTCACAACCGGCGACGGTAAAGCGCCCGCCGGTCATGAAAACCAGCTTTTCAACGCCGGGTGCAAGACGGCTCAGCGCGGTCACGGCTTGCGGGCCCTGCAGCGCTATCAGGGCCATCTCGGGCATGGGGATGACTTCACAGCGGCTGCCAATTTTTTTCTGGATGTGGGCAATGTCGCCAACCTTGCAGGCGCCATTGACGATGATGAAAATATCTTTTCCGGTATTGAAAAACATCAGGTCGTCGATGATGCCGCCTTCGTCATTGAGCAGCAGGCCGTAGCGCTGCTTGCCCGCGGGCAGGTCCATCACATCCACCGGAATCAGGCTTTCAAGCGCAGAGGCGGCGTCCGGGCCAACCAGGCGCAGCTGGCCCATGTGGGACACATCAAAAAGTCCGGCAGTGCTACGGGTGTGCAGGTGTTCGGCCATCAGGCCTGCAGGGTAGTGCACAGGCATTGAATCCCCGGCAAACGGCACCATGCGGGCACCGAGCTCCACATGCAAGTCATGCAGTGGCGTTTTTAAAAGGGTATCGCTGGAAACGGGTTGGCTGGACAAGGGCATTCTCCGTGGGGCAAACACACAAAATGGCCTGAATTCACGGCCATGAGCTGCCCCTGCTGTCCACTTTACCTGAGAGATTCACCTGGCGATGCAGGTTTGCTCCTTCGGTGGATCATTCTGAAAATGATCTCTCTCCAGTAGGGAACGCCTGCAAGCCTGACGCCTGCAAACGGTTGCCAGTCCTTCTGCCTGAGCGTTCAGTGCACCATTGGGGGTAGCACATGCGCCTTCGGCGGTTTTCGCGTTGGAAAACTCTCTCCTGACACGCTTAGTTTACCGCAAGCTCACTGCGCCACCGCATTCACCGGAAGCAGCATCGCCAGTCGCTCGCTGATCGAGTCTGCCCGTTCATGGCCCGCCACCTTCTCGATTTCTTCAATCATCTCGCGTGACACGGCGAGCATGGTTTCACGGTCTTTGGCGCTGCGCAGGGCTTCGCGGAATATTTCAGCCTGCTCTGGGCTGCGCCTGGCGAACATGCGTTCACAGATGTCAAACAAAAACATGCGGGTGGTGGCCAGTGAGCGTTTGCCTTCAAACTGGTCTGCCGATACCTTGATGGCCTGTGTTGTTTCGGGGCTGGGGAAGTTTTGAAGCTGTTCCACAGCTTGATTGGCAGGCGTGACGGCTCGCGGAGCGGGCGCTGCAGAAGCGGCGTTTTGCATTTTCTGGCCTGGATTTGCCTCAAGAAATCCATCGCGCATCAGGCGCAGTGCAATCTGCTCGCCGTCGCCGTCAAACAGCGGTCTGAAGTCCTGCACCGTTTTAGTTCCATCAGCGAGCAACAACAAGGTGCGCTCACGCTGGCCGAGCGTGCGCACACCTGGCTTCAATTCAGCGCGGGCGCGTTCGGTTTTTTGGAGCTGCATGAGGTTTCCAAGCGGATGAAAACCGTATCATCAATATTCTTGATGACAGTAGCGTGAATCGCCGTGGATTCGCTGCCAATGCCGCTATCTTCATCTGCCGATCCAACTGAAACCAGGTGCGGGTCGCGATGAGGTGCGCACCGCCGGATTGACTATCAGCGACACCAGTATTGCGGCCGTAGCCAAAATCTGCGCGATGGCGTGCTGTTCTGGCAGTAGGGCAAAACAAATCTTTGCGTGGCGAACTCAGGCCTGATTCTCGTTAATGTATTCGGCGATGATGCTTTCAAAATCAGTATCTGGCCGCAATCCCAGGGCTGTTGCACGGGCAGCGTCAATACGCGCGGGCCAGCTTGTCACTATGTTGGCAATTGCCGGGTCGGGCGTCCAGTCAATCAGTTCAGCAGCTGCCTTACCCGCGACTTTTTCGAGCGCTTTTGCCATGTCGCCCGCCGTAGTGGTCAGTGCTGGCAGATTGACCGCCGTACGTGCTCCCCAATCGGCGTCGCCCGCCTCGGCTGCACGGAGCAGGCCGTCGATGGTGCGTCGTGGTGAAGACAGGGCGACTGCGGTGTCCCTGGGTACCGGGCATGCTGCCCTGAGACCAGCAAGTGGCTCACGGATCATGCTGCTTAAAAAGCTTGATGCCGCGCCGTTCGGTTTGCCGGGCCTGACGCTTACGGTCATGAGCCGAACGTTGCGGCCGCGCAGAAAACCCTTGCGTGCATAGTCAGCCACGAGTTGCTCGCCGATGAATTTTTGTATGCCATAACTGTTTTGTGGCGTGGGCAGGGTGCGGTCATCGATGACTGCCGGCAGGGGTTGCGCAGCGGAATTGCCAAACACCGCCAGCGAGCTTGCAAACACCACGGTGGGACAAGTCTTCACGGACCGGCAGGCTTGAAGCAACGCCCGGGTAGCGTCCAGATTGCTGCGCATACCCAGGTCAAAATCAGCTTCGCACTCACCGCTAACCGCAGCAGCCAAATGGAAAATGATAGCGTGCTGAGGCCGTATTAATTGGGCTGCGGTCACATTTAACTCTAAAAGTTGGTTCAAATCACCCATCACGACTTGAATCCGGCTGTCTGCTCCCAGATCAGCCGGTGGCGGTACGCGGTCGATCAGGGTGATGGTTTCGATGGACTGTGCTGCGCTGCCCGCCAGCGACAACTGGCCGCGTGCCAGCAACTGTCTGGCAAGGCGGGCGCCCAGGAATCCGGCGCCGCCGGTGATGACGATATTCATGGCTGGTTTATCTCTTTGCTTTGCTGTCACTGGAAAGTGCAAATATTAACGGCTCGCTGATCGTGTGCCCTGAGCGCTAGCGTGAGCGCAGCTTGAGCAGGCGGTCGCGTGCAGATGCAAGGTGTTCGCGAAGGGTGTACCAGCGCTCTGAAAACTCGTCCGGCAGATCTATCGCCACGACCTGTCTTTCAATGTTGTCGAGCCGTTCCAGCAGGTTGCGCAGTGCCATTGGATTATTGGTCGCCACTGCGTCCATCTCGCTTTCGAGAAACTTGAGATCGCCATAAAAATGGTTCAGTGCAGCGCGTATTCGCCAGTCAAAAAGCCGGGGAATCCAGGCCAGCACAATGATCGCCAACGCGAGTATGGGCATGACAGCGAACATCAGCAATTCAATAGATTGCGCGGTGCCGTAAGGTAGCAGCGTCTCTACCCAGGGGCGGGCTCCAAGGCTGTACGCCCTGGCCGCAGGCGACAGTGCAAAGTCGCTTCCCCGAAAGCTTGGAAACTGGCCGTGTCGCTGCAGAAAACTGGGTACCTCGTGAATCTCTACAGCAGCATCAAGCAGCGCTCGCTGCAATGCGGGGTGCAGCTCTGGCCGCACGAGCAAATGTGTTTGAAGGCTGATCAAGGTCAAATCACGCGAAGGAATATCGCCGCGCAGTTCAATAGCGCCCTGTGGCAGTAACAGGGGTTGCAGGTGTGGCTCCTTGGCGGTCAGCGAACCCGAATGCTCCACACCCAGTAGCTGTATGCCGTTTTGACGCGTGAGCAACTGTACGCTCTGAGCATCTTCACCTCCGGCCTGAAAAACGATATCGACTTTGCCGTCTATCAGGGCTTCTGCTGCTACAACACCGCTGATGGGGTCGAACCGCACATCCTGGGGGGATATACCCGCGTGGTCAAGCATGAGCTTTGCTGCAAGATATGTTGATGACGACGCCGGTCCGGCAGCCACCCGCAGGCCCCTGGCCTGTGCCAGTGAGCTGGGCCCATTGAGACCTGAAAAAACCCAAACTGGTTCCTGGCCCACCACCGCCAGGGCCTGCACCGCTATGCCTGGCTTTGCGTAGGTGCCGTGTGCAAAGCCGACACTCGCTGCATCCCCAGCCAGCAGTAGCCTATCAAGCGAGTCTTTCTGCGAATCGGAGTAGACGATCTCGACGTTCAGCCCTATGCGTTCAAGTTGCTCAGCATAGCGCTGAGCCAGGCCCGAATAGCTGCCTTGGAGGGAACCCGCTGCGATAACGATTCTGCTGGGCGGCAACGTTTTCCATTGCGTGGCGGACCACCACAACGTGATCAGTGTGCACAGCATGACCGGCAGATAAAACAGCCACCACCTGCGGCGGTATAAAAGCAGGAGTTTCATCGTCCACGCATCCGGTAAAGCCGCTGGCGTACAAATTCAATGTGCTGGTGCAGGGTGTAGCAGCGTGGCATCAGGTCTTTCGGGCAAGCAAATTCCATCAGCGTTTTGTCAATGGTGTTGAGGCGCAGCAAAAAGCGTGTCAGGTCCAGCCCCGACAGTGACTCCTGGCTCAGGTCGTTTTCAATAAACTTGAGCTCGCCATACCAGCGGTTGACGCGGCTTTCAAGCACCCAGCGCATGTAGGCGGGTATCAGCTGCATCAGCCACAAGGCCAGCAGCGTGATGGGAAAGGCAATCAGCAGCATGCGCTCGGCTACTTGCGCCCACCAAAAAGGCAGCAGTCGCTCCAATACTGGCAGGCCCTGTGTCAGGGCGTCCCGTGCCTGCGGGGCAGTCGGGAAATCAATACGCCTGAGGGAAGGGAAGTCACCCGCCCGGTGGAACAGGCTTCCGCCGGTGTGAGTGTCAATGGCTACAGATACGGCCAGTCTTTTCAGTGCCGGATGCAGGTCTTCGCGTGCTACCAGGCTGGCAGAGGTAGTCAGCAGCGTGATGTCGCGTGGTGGCAAGCGGGTGTCCAGCGTGCCCTGGGCCAGCAGGCGCGACTCGAGGTAGGGGTTGCGTTCGGTGATGGCCGCCGACTTTCGCAGGTTGACAAGCTGTATGCCGGGCAGGCTCAGCATGTTCTGTACGGCAAAAGAGTCGACTGCTGCGACCATAAGTACAACGTCCAGCTGGTTTTGCCGCATCGCCAGCGCGGCGGTACTGCCCGTCAACGGGGATAGCGTCAGGTCTTTGGCCGCCAGACGGGCTTGTTCGAGCAGCTTCAGCGCAACCTTGCGGCTTCCGCTACCTTCAGGGCCTATGGCGACGCGCAGGCCCTGCAACTGGGTCAGCGAGTCAATCTCACGATTGCGGGTAAATATCCAGACCGCTTCGACATCTACGTTTGCCAGGGTCTCGATACGGCTGCGGTCACGCCTTTCAAGCGATGTACCCAGGTAACCAAAACCTCCCTGTATCAGGGCCAGATCGGCCGGTGCCTCAGACTGCCGCAGGCGCTCCAGGTTTCGCTGGGAACCGGCAGAAGTTTGAACCTCAAGGGCAATGCCATGCTCGGCAAAACGCTCTGCGTACTGTTTTGCGTGCCGGTAGTAAGCGCCATCTGCAGCAGCGGTGGTGATTACCAGCCGCGAGGGAGGCATAGGGTAGGCCTTGAACCAAAGCCATATCGCCGCGGCCACAGCCAAGGCTACTACCGGCAGCCGGATCAAAAGCCATTTACGTTGGTAAAGCCTCGCCATGCGCACAGGTTGGTTTCCTGTTGGGTTTTGCCATATTTATAGCGCAAAGATATGAATACCGTCAGGCGTATAAACGAGTAGCCAGGCGCAGAAGCAATGAAAAAGCCCGGGAGTCCGAACTTGGTAGGCTTTGAATATTGGCGGGTGCTCGACGCGCCAGCGACTTACATCCCGCTGTAGTTGGGGCCACCGCCGCCTTCCGGTGTGACCCAGACGATATTTTGTGTGGGGTCCTTGATGTCACAGGTTTTGCAATGCACGCAGTTTTGTGCGTTGATCTGCAGGCGGTCTGAGTTGTCGGGATTCTTCACATACTCATACACACCAGCCGGGCAGTAGCGGCTTTCTGGCCCGGCGTATAAAGCCAGATTGATGTTGACGGGGACGCTTGCATTCTTGAGCGTCAGGTGCGCAGGTTGCTGTTCTTCGTGGTTGGTATTAGACACAAACACCGAGCTCAGGCGGTCAAAAGTGATTTTGTTGTCAGGCTTGGGGTAGACGATCTGCGGGCAATCCTTGGCCGGCTTGAGCTTGGCATGGTCAGCCACCTTGTTGTGGATCGTCCAGGGCGGCGATTTAAAGCCAAGCTTGGGCAGCAGCCACAGCTCGATACCGTTCATGATGGAGGACAGGTACAAGCCCTTTTTCATCCACTGCTTGGTGTTGCGTGATGCCTCAAGCTCCTCATGCAGCCAGCTCTTTTCAAACGCTTCGGGGTAGGCCGAGAGTTCATCATGCTGGCGGCCACTGGTCACCGCTGCGTAGGCGGCTTCGGCGGCAAGCATGCCGGTTTTGATGGCTGCGTGGCTGCCCTTGATGCGCGCAAAGTTCAAAAAGCCTGCATCGCAGCCGACCAGCGCGCCACCTGGAAACACCGTTTTCGGCAGGCTCATCAAGCCGCCGCAGGTAATGGCGCGCGCGCCGTAGCTGATGCGCTTGCCGCCTTCGAGGTACTGGCGAATAGCAGGGTGGGTTTTCCAGCGCTGCATTTCTTCAAACGGGCTTAACCACGGGTTGCTGTATTCGAGCCCGGTGATAAAGCCCAGCGTGACCTTGTTGCCTTCAAGGTGATACAAAAAGCCGCCGCCGTAGGTTGAGCTGTCCATCGGCCAGCCGAGTGAGTGCACCACGTGGCCTGGTTTTGCCTTGGCCGGGTCAATTTCCCACAGTTCCTTGATGCCGAGGGCATAGGTTTGCGGGTCTTTACCGTCGTCAAGCCTGTATTTGGCAAGCAGCTGTTTGCCCAGATGGCCGCGTGAGCCTTCAGCAAAAATGGTGTACTTGGCATGCAGCTCCATGCCGAGCTGGAAGTTGTCTGTGGGTTCGCCTTCTTTGCTCACGCCAAGGTTGCCAGTGGCAATGCCCTTGACTGAACCATCGTCGTTGTACAGAACTTCAGCCGCGGCAAAGCCCGGAAAGATTTCGACGCCGAGGGCTTCCGCCTGTTGACCCAGCCAGCGTACAAAGTTACCCAGGCTGATAACGTAGTTTCCTTCGTTGTGCAGGCATTTCGGGATCAAAAATTGCGGTGTGTTGATGGTGCCAGTGGTGGTTAAAAACTGCACATCGTCGCCCGTTACAGGCTGGTTGAGTGGCGCGCCCAGGTCTTTCCAGTTGGGAAAGAGTTCAGTCAGGGCCCGTGGGTCCATGATGGCGCCGCTCAAAATGTGTGCGCCGGGCTCGGAGCCTTTTTCAAGCACCACCACAGAAACGTCTGTCCCTTTTTCAGCGGCCAGCTGCTTCAGGCGAATCGCGGTAGCCAGGCCACCCGGACCGCCGCCGACCACGACCACGTCGTATTCCATGGCTTCACGGGGGCCGAACTGGGCCAGAATTTCTTGATTGTTCATGGTGTGCTTGACTCGCTGATAATGATTTTCAATGCTGATTGTCTATGCATCGCTCGAACCCGATTTTAAGCTGGGTATGCAAAAAATAGAACGATCGTTCACTTTTAAGGTTTTTTCTCTATTTGGAGGGGTTTTTGATGTCCTACAACCTGGATCTTTCAGGACGTGTCGCACTGGTCACGGGTGCATCTGGCGGCCTCGGTGCGCAGTTTGCCAAAACTCTGAGCCGCGCGGGCGCCGCCGTGGTACTTGCTAGCAGGCGAATGGACAAGCTCAAGGACTTGCGCGCGCAGATTGAGGCTGAGGGCGGTGCTGCGCACGTGGTTGAACTGGACGTGACCGACCACGCGAGCATCAAATCGGCTGTGGCACATGCTGAAACTGAAGTCGGCCCGATTGATATTCTTGTCAATAATTCCGGCGTCAGCACCACCCAGCGCCTGCAGGATGTGGCGGAGGATGACTTTGACTTCGTTTTCAATACCAACGTCAAGGGCTCGTTTTTTGTAGCGCAGGAGGTCGGCAAGCGCATGCTGGCCCGGTCGCGCGGGTCTGCTCCGGGAGGGTTTTCAGGTGCGCGAATCATCAACATTGCGTCCATGGCCGGGTTGCGAGTGCTACCGCAAATCGGGGTGTACTGCATGAGCAAGGCGGCCGTGGTGCAAATGACCAAGGCCATGGCACTGGAGTGGGGCAAGTTTGGCATCAACGTCAATGCCATTTGCCCTGGCTACATTGACACCGAGATCAACCATCACCACTGGGAAACCGAGCAGGGGAAAAAGCTGGTGCAAATGCTGCCGCGCAAACGTATAGGCAAGCCCGAGGATCTGGACGCGCTGCTGGTATTGCTGGCCAGTCGCGAGAGCCATTTTGTCAACGGTGCCGTGATAGCTGCAGACGACGGTTTTGGGATCTGACCAAGCGTGTTGACGGGAATTCTGGCGGGACTCGCTGCTGGTGCGCTGTGGGGACTGGTCTTTATTGCGCCGCGCATGGTGCCCGGGCTTTCTTCGGTTGACCTGACTGCTGGACGGTTTGCGGCTTACGGTGGCCTGGCTTTCGTTCTGCTGCTGATGCCCGGGGCGACCTGGCCAACGCCACGTCAGGCGGCTTCGGCTTTTGGTTTGAGCCTGCTGGGATTTACGGGCTACTACCTGCTGTTGGTACTTGCCATACGTGATGCAGGTACCGAAGTGCCCAGCCTGATTATTGGCACCATTCCCCTCTGGATGATGCTGCTGGGAAGGCCTGCCGGTCTGCGTTGGCGCGGTCTGCTGCCCGGACTGGTTTTGACCCTGGTCGGACTCGGCTTGATGATGCAAGCTGTGCAAAGCGGCACGTTAATGTCCGAATCGCCCAAGCCCGGCCATGACTTCTGGCGGGGTGTGGCGTTTGCCCTGGCTTCAATGGTTTGTTGGACTGCGTTTGGCTTGTTAAACGCAGCCTGGCTGAAAAAGCATCCCCACATCAGCGCCACCACCTGGGCCAACTGGTTAGGCGTAGCCACAGGCTTGGGAGCTTTTGCGCTGTGGCTAATGGCCGGATCTGATGCAAATGTGCTGCTGGCCCAACAGAATCGGCTACAGGTAGCTATGCTTTGTATAGCAACCGGGATCGGGTCTGCCTGGCTGGCAACGATTTTGTGGAACATCGCCAGCCAGCGTCTGAGCGCCAGCCTGTGCGGCCAGCTGATTGTTAGCGAAACGCTGTTTGCACTGCTCTATTCTTTCGTTTGGGACGGCCAGTGGCCCAGCCTTGCCCAGGGTTTGGCTTGCGTGCTTTTTGTTGCGGGCATTTTTGCAAGCGTCAGGGCGCATCGCTAGGCTGGCCTTGCCCCCGAAAGAGGCTGCCTTTTGTACAGTATGGGCGCTTACTTGGCGGGTGCAGCTTTAGCCGCCTGTACTGCCAGTCGGCTCCAGTCATCAGGAAGCAATGAGCCCATGCGGGCGTATTTGCCGTTTCCTTCCGGCCGAAACACGACAACCTCACCCTGAATATTCGGGTGGTAGCCCGTTGCCAGTTGCACATTGATGCCGTGTGAAACCAGAAAAGTATTGGTTCCGGCGGCTGGTTTTTCCGAAAGCAGTGCATTGAGGTTGGTGTTGTTCAAATCCGTGTCGGATTTGCTGACACCCGGATAACTCAAGGGCACAGTCAACTTGTTCGTCACGGTGTAGCCCGTTTTGCCAAACAGGGCTTCTGCGGTTTGCCAGCTCCGGCAAAAATCCGACGTCAGGACTTTGCCAACCGGCACACGAAGCTGTTTCAGGGCCATAGCCATCTTCTCGTTCTGCTCACGACCCAGTGCGTTGAGATTGCGTTGGGTGTTGCAGTCGCCAATAACCGCCTGTGACCTGTCGGCATAGGCCGGCCCGGTCTCGCCGTGGCGCATAAACAGAACCATCCCGCCTTTGTTGAGTTCGCGAAGCAGGCTGTCCGCACTTGCGGTCTGAGCGGACGCAGCGGGAGCTGCAAAGACGAAAGTCAATGCCATGATGATCGCGGCAAGGGCGCTGACGACGGCGCGACTGAGCAGGAGGGTAAATGTTTTCATGGTGGTTTTAAATAATCAGACAGTGGGGCTTGACCATTGCGGCGTCCGGGACTTGCCAGCAGCCGCATGTTATTCAAATCTGTAAAGAATTTGCACACCCTGCACCCCATTTCCCCACGCTGTCAATTGGCTTTAGTTTGTCATGGCCCGATTTGCCTTGGAGAAAAATCGGAGCGCTGAACCCAATAACCCGCATCGTCAATACGTGGTGAAGTTGTAGAAACCGCCTGAGTTCCCCGGCTGGCGATAGGGGTGGACTTTCAGCCGCAGAAGTCAAGAAGCCTGCTGGGCTGCTTGACGGCCGTAACTGAAAATTGATTCAGGCGTTTCATGCCTGCTTTATGCTAAAAACTCGCCTTGGCCCAACAATTACGGTCATTGTATGCTATAAAAAATATAGCAAAATGGCAGGCTAGCGCACTACGCGATAACTGCTGGCGTTGTCCTTTAGCCAGCGTTGTGCCAGGGCCTGCGCCTGCAGCTCTGGCGCCGCATGGGCTTCCTGATCCGGGTGAAAGTCGCGCTTGAAGTAAAGCAGCAGCGGGCCGGTGCAGCGCCACACAAAACCGTTGTTTCCCCAAAAGAATTTGGCAGCACTCCACCAGGTGCGCGCCTTGAACAGCGTACCGTCACGCCACAGGTTTAGCACGGTTTGCCGCGCAGCGTCGAGTGCAAACAGCACCAGCACGTAAAGGTACCAGCGGATTCGCCAGGCGTAATTGCCACCCACGGCCTGGTAAACATCAAACGCTAGCGCGCGGTGTTCTGTTTCTTCAGCGGCATGCCAGCGCCAGACCGTGGCCATGCGCGGGTCGGCAGCGTCAAACCAGCTGCCATAGCGCAGTGTGCCGTCGGCAAAAACAGCAGTGCAGTGCTCGTAGGCAGCGGTTATGGCGAGCAGGTGCCGTGCATTGATGTTGTGGGTACGGCCGTAGTCAATGCGGCGCGTCGCCCAGTGCTGCCAGCGGTTGACCAGGCCCTGTTTTTCAAGCTGCGCGTTGTACAGCCCGTGAATGTGGCGGTGTGTTGCTTCCTGGCCGATGAACTGCGCGGCGTCCTGCCGCAGCTTGGCGTTTTCAGGTGTGTCCGGCATGTCGTTGAGCAAGGCAAGCCCGCCTTTGACCGCATCAATAAACGACTGCTCGCCCACTGGAAAGCTCATGGACAGTGCGTTGTAGTACTGGCTCAAAAAAGCATCGCCACCATGCCAGTGGCGCGCAAAACCCTGGCTCAGGTCGACTTCAAGCTTGCGGACGGTCAGGGTGGGCGTGGCGATATTCATGAGCGGGATTTTCTCAAGCTTTTGCCGGTTTGGGTAGTCGTCCCATCAGGTAGAACTCCTGATTGGGCTGCATGCCGCTGAAACTGGCCATGCGGTTACTGAGCCCGAAAAACGCGGTAATGGCCGCAATGTCCCAGGCATCCTCATCGTCAAAACCGTGGGCTGAAAGCGCTGCAAAGTCAGCGTCGTCAATCTCGTTTGAGTGCAGACAAACTTTCATCGCAAAGTCCAGCATGGCGCGCTGGCGCGGGCTGATGTCCGCCTTGCGGTAGTTGACGGCTATCTGGTCTGCTACCAATGGCTTTTTTTCATAAATCCGCAAGATCGCCCCGTGTGCCACCACGCAGTACAGGCATTTGTTGGCCGCGCTGGTGGCGGTGACAATCATTTCGCGCTCGCCTTTGGTCAGGCTGCTGGAGCGGCCCACCGACTCCGGAACCATCAAAGCGTCGTGATACGCGAAAAACGCGCGCCACTCGGCAGGACGGCGGGCAAGACCCAAAAAAACATTCGGTATAAAACCGGCTTTTTCCTGCACTTCAAGAATTTTGATGCGGATGTCATCGGGTAAATCTTTGAGCTCTGGCGCTGAATAGCGAGGCTGGCTGGCGGATGGGGCCGCGTTTGTCATGTTGCTGTCCTTTGAAGGCTTTATAAATGAGTCACTCACAAGCCTAACTGTAATAGGCGGGTATCAAAAAAAAATGCCGTCATCGGGCAGAAGGCAGTAATCATTAATAAATACTATCGGGTATATATTTTTAATTCGCTTTATTAATCATGCAATGAGGCCTAGACTTGTCTTCGGGTCACAACAGAAGCCCAGAAACCAGACGACAGAACCTTCCCATGCGCGATAACAACCCCAACCCCGCCTCCACCTTCATCATCACGTTATCGGACCGTCCCGTGTCGTCTGGCGCCGTCACCCAGTACACCTGTTAATTCAAAGGAGCAACCATGTCTGAACAACAAATGCAAAGCGAAGCCAAATGCCCATTTTCGGGTGGTGCTTCCAAGCCCGCAACCCGAGGCACGCCGAATGCGGCCTGGTGGCCTGAACAGCTGAACCTCAAGGTTTTACATCAGCAGTCCTCACTTTCAAACCCGATGGACCCGGATTTCAACTACGCTGAGGAATTCAAGACGCTCGACCTTGATGCCGTGATTAAAGATTTGCACGCCTTGATGACCGACTCGCAATCCTGGTGGCCAGCAGATTATGGCCACTACGGCCCTTTCTTTGTCCGCATGGCCTGGCACGCGGCAGGCACGTACCGCATCTCTGACGGCCGCGGCGGCAGCGGCAGCGGTGAGCAGCGTTTTGCGCCGCTCAACAGCTGGCCCGATAACGGCAACCTTGACAAGGCACGCCGCCTGCTCTGGCCCATCAAGGCCAAATACGGACGCAAGCTGTCTTGGGCTGACCTGTTCATCCTGACCGGCAACATTGCCATGGAGTCGATGGGCTTCAAGACCTTCGGCTTTGGTGGTGGCCGCCCTGACGTGTGGGAACCAGAGGAAGACATCAACTGGGGTTCAGAAACCACCTGGCTGGGCGACGAACGTTACAGCGGGGACCGCGAGCTGGCCAATCCACTCGCGGCAGTCCAGATGGGCCTGATCTACGTCAACCCTGAAGGCCCAAACGGCAAGCCCGACCCGCTCGGATCCGCCCGCGACATCCGCGAGACTTTTGCCCGCATGGCCATGAACGACGAAGAAACCGTGGCGCTTACCGCTGGCGGCCACACCTTCGGAAAGTGCCACGGCGCAGTCGACTCCAAGCACATCGGTGCCGAGCCTGAGCGGGCAGACATCGAACACATGGGCCTTGGCTGGATCAACAGTTTTGAGACCGGCCACGGTGTGCACGCTTTCACCAGCGGCATTGAGGGCGCGTGGACCAAGAACCCGATCAAGTGGGATAACGGCTACTTCGAAAACCTCTTCGGCTACGAATGGGAGCTGACCAAGAGCCCGGCTGGCGCACAACAATGGAAGCCTGTTGGCGCCACCGGTGACGGCACTGTGCCTGACGCCCACGACCCGACCAGGCGCCATGCACCGATGATGACCACGGCCGATATGGCGATGCGCATGGACCCGGCCTACGAGAAAATCTCGCGCCGCTACATGGCCAACCCGCAGGAGTTCGCCGACGCCTTCGCACGTGCCTGGTTCAAGCTGACGCACCGTGACATGGGACCAGTCGCCCGCTATCTTGGCCCATTGGTGCCGAAAGAAGAGCTGATCTGGCAGGACCCGGTTCCGGCCGTCGACCACCCCGTGATCAACGAGCAGGACGTGACGGCGCTGAAGGCAAAGATCCTCGCATCTGGTCTGACCACCTCCCAGCTGGTCTCCGCCGCCTGGGCATCGGCCTCAACTTTCCGCGGTAGCGACAAGCGTGGCGGTGCCAACGGTGCGCGCATTCGCCTTGCGCCGCAGAAGGACTGGGAAGTCAACCAGCCGGCTGAACTGGCCAAGGTTCTTGCGAAGCTGGAACTGGTCCAGAAAGAGTTCAATGTTGCGCAATCGGGCGGCAAAAAGGTCTCTATAGCCGATTTGATCGTGCTGGGTGGTACCGCTGCGGTCGAAGCTGCCGCAAAGAAGGCGGGTCAGACGGTTAGCGTTCCCTTCGCACCGGGTCGCACCGACGCATCGCAGGAGCAGACGGACGCGCATTCGTTCGCTCCTCTGGAGCCAGTCGCCGACGGCTTTCGCAACTATGTGCGCAAGGGTCACGAGGCAGCGGTAGCCGAGCAGCTCATCGACAAGGCTAATTTGCTTACCCTGACGGCGCCCGAGATGACGGTACTGGTCGGCGGCCTTCGCTCTTTGGGCGCAAACGTTGGTGCTGCAAAGCATGGCGTTTTCACCGAGCGTACCGATGAACTGACGAACGACTTTTTCGTTAACCTGCTCGACATGAATACGAAGTGGCAGAAGTCCCCTGACACCGAGTTCGTGCTGGAAGGGCGAGACCGCAAAACCGGCGAGGTCAAGCTCACCGGAACAGTTGTGGACCTGCTGTTTGGCTCGAATTCCCAGCTCAGGGCGCTGGCCGAGACCTATGCCAGCAGCGATTCGCAAGAGCGGTTTGTGCGCGACTTTGTCAAGGCCTGGACCAAGGTGATGAACCTTGATCGTTACGACCTGGCCTGATCAGTCCGTGAGTTCCAGCATGAAATATCTTAAAACTTCTGTGGGCGCTGCGATTTGCGGTGCGGGTTTGCTGTCTGCCTTGTCAAACCTTGCGCTCTGGCATGCGGGGTAAGTCAGCTTGACTGCTGGCTTCAGCTGCACAAGCTGCCAGTCCAAAATGCCCGCACCGGTTTGACCGGGCGGGCATTTTGTTTTGTACTATCCTCAGGACTTTTTGGAGCTCCCCTTGACTGATTCAATTGACGGAAATAGCAAGCAGGACAAGAGTTTCGATGCGGGCCTTGCCACCCGAAAGCAGGTCATGGGCGAAGACTTTGTTGTCAATGCTTTTGGCAACGCCACGCCTTTCACCCTGCCCATGCAGCACTACATCACCCGCAATGCTTGGGGTGATGTGTGGCAAAGGCCGGGGCTGGATTTGAAAACCCGCAGCCTGATAACCGTTGCCATGCTGACCGCGCTGGGCAAGCAGCATGAGTTAAAAGGCCATGTACGCGGCGCGCTCAATAACGGCGCGACGCCCGAGGAAATATCAGAGGTGTTGCTGCACGCCAGCATCTATTGCGGCGTACCTTCGGCGGTAGAAGCGTATCGCAGCGCAGCAGAAGTTGTGGATGCGCCCCTTGATACCGGAAAGGCCTGAAGAACTGCAGTGATTGAATTCAAGCACCGGATCAGGCTTCAACGCATTTTTGCAGCACTTTTACTGCTATTTAAATAATAGCAGTTGGTCTATGTCACATTAATCGTGCCAGTTTCACTGCTGCGCTGGAACCGCTGCCGACGAGTTGACACCAGGTGCTTATCAGCCAGCCGGGCGGCTTGCTGTCAACCCCCACCTGCTGTCCAAGAAGAATAGCTTCGTCCCGGTGCTCGCATTCTTCTTGCTGGCAGTGCAGCAGCAGCATGCGCAGGCGCGCGTGTTCGGGTTGGTGCTGTAGTTTGTCAATCTGATGCTGGTAGTGCTGGTCCACAAAGGTCTCGACCGCTGCGATGGTGGCGTATACGGCGCGTGGACCAAAAAACGCTGGCAGCGCCCCGGTTAAAAATCCCGCCACGCGCCAGGCTGGCAGCAAGCGGCTGCGCTGTGGCCATGGCAGTACGGCTTCAATTTTGTCGAGATGGCCTTGTTCTGTTGTGCGGTGACGTTGGGCAAATTCGCGCACGCCAGCATCACGCGATACGGCCAGCAGGCCGTGGTAGATCCAGACCGCGCCGGTCTCGCCTGCGTGGTCTGAGCGCAGGTCACCGACCAGCGCCGGTGAAACTTTGGGTGCCTCAAATGCCTTGGCGATACCCTGCATTTGTGGCCGTATCACCAGGAATGCCCTGTAAGCCAGCTCCATCAGGGGCGTGACCCCCGGAAGACGGGCCGCCATCGCCAGGAAGCGCCAACCTGGCAGCGTGGCCCATAAAGCCACGAACGCAGCCGCGCCGCTTAACACCTCGCCGTTTGACCGCTGCACAT
Organism: Polaromonas sp.; assembly: GCA_031412235.1. Taxonomy (GTDB): domain Bacteria; phylum Pseudomonadota; class Gammaproteobacteria; order Burkholderiales; family Burkholderiaceae_C; genus Polaromonas. The sequence continues at coordinate 4,398 of JANOCP010000397.1, read as the reverse complement.
GAAAGCGCGCCAGATAGTCGCTCCGCACACCACCCGCAGGCAGAGGGGAGTCAGGCTGGCTGATGTCCAGAAACTGCAGCGCCTGTGTCGGCTCAAGCGGCTGCAAGCCCTGGTACACGCCAATCTCGCGGCGGCACAAGGGGCATGCACCGTCGTACAGCACAGTCAGTGATTGGCATGAAGGGTCGGCTTTCGTTGTCATGGACAGATCGTGCCAGAGCCACCTTTTGTCTGCCGGGCGTGGCCATATTCATGACCTGGCACTGGGGACTTCGCTTCGAAACTGTGGCTCTGACCGCCTGATTCAGAACAATCTTCTGCTGTACGCTCGCAGAACAGTGGCGCAGGCCACTGCTGCTGATGTGGGCGGGCGCACAAACTCGTCAACCCCTGGACTGCGGCACCTTTGCAAGACCGGCCGCTGAATCCCGGGCGAGTAAACCCGGCCCCGTCATCGCCAGTGTCTCGACGGCCACAGCACAAACTTTTTAACTGGCTGGAACCAGCGCCATTATTCAGGAAGCTCCATTATTGGAGAGGCTTCAAACATGGTCTGATGCCCGGTTCCAGTATTTCTAACCCCGTAGAATCGATTGAGAGCGTGGTTATATTGGGCTTGAAGGCCAGAAAACGAGCCACCGGTACATGGCGAGTGGCGGGGGCCCGTTTGGGCGGCTGCGCCCAACTTTATGATCTGAAACCAACCATGCCACTCATCAACGATACTGCGCACGCTTTTTTGCCTTACCCCGATACGCCCGTCCCGCACGCTAGCGGCGGGCCTTTGGCGGGCCTTTGCTTTGGCGTTAAAGACTTGTTCGACGTTGCTGGTTACCCCACCGGCGGCGGTCAGCCCTTTGTATTGGCAATGTCGGGTATTAAAACCAAAACCGCACCGGCAGTGCAGCAATTGCTGGATGCAGGCGCAAGGTTTGTAGGTAAAACCGTGACCGACGAGCTGGCATTTTCGATGAACGGCAATAACGCGCACTTTGGCGCACCCATCAACGGCGCAGCACCTGGCCGCATTTCGGGTGGGTCATCGTCGGGTTCGGCATCGGCGGTGTCAAACCACTTGTGTGACTTTGCCCTGGGCAGCGACACGGGTGGCTCAGTCCGCGCCCCGGCCAACCACTGCGGCTTGTACGGCATTCGACCGACCCATGGGCGCGTCAAGCTGGAAAGCGTTTTGGATTTGGCGCCCAGCCTCGACACCTGCGGCTACTTCGCGCGAGATGTAGAGACCTTCGCGCGCGTCTCAAGCGTCTTGCTGGGGGAAGACGAAGCCGCCATACCGACAAAAATCAGGCTGCTCAAGCCGCCCGACATATGGGCCATGCTGGACAAGGAGGTGGTGGCAGCTCAAGCCGAGCCCCTGGCGCGTATCGAGGCTGCGCTTGGCCGTGCGGTTGAAACTCGGGTCATCCTGGACGACGCGGACACCGCCTACTGGAACTTTCGCTACATTCAGGGACATGAGGCGTGGGCGGTCAATGGCGCATTGATTGAGCGCTTTTGCCCGCCGCTGGGCCCTGGCATTGCAGAGCGTTTTGCATGGTCCAAAACAGTGACCGACGCTCAGCTTGCCTCAGCCCAGGTCTACCGCGAACGGTTTAAAAAGCATCTGGCCGGTTTACTCGGCACGGATGGCGTGCTGGTGATGCCCACCGTCGCCGACATTGCCCCTTTGACAACCGATGGCGGCGACCAGCTGGAAAGCTACCGCAACCGCTCGATTCAAATGTTGTGCCTGGCGGGTTTGTCGGGATTCCCGCAGATATCGCTGCCGCTGGGCCAGCGTCTGGGCGCGCCGCTGGGCTTGTCGTTGTTGGGGCCGGCAGGCAGCGACATGGGCTTGGTGAAGCTGGCGCAGCGGATCGCAAACGCGAGTCAAAACTAGTGCATGGCGAAGGTTTTGGCCAGCTCCTGTACGCCTGCGTCAATCAGGTGGCCGGGTATGGCGGCGTAACCCAGGCGCAAAAACGATTGGCTTGACGCGGATGATTTCTTGAAGAAGATATCCCCCGGCTCAATCAACACGCCCCGGGCAGCGCAGCTTTCAGTCAGAGTCTGTGTATTCAGTCCATCAGGCCCTTTGATCCACGCGCCTGAGCCGCCCTGTGACGGCGTGATGTGAAACTGCGGCAAATGCTTTGCGAAAGCCTTGGTCAACAGCTCGCGCCTTTCCCGATAGGTGACATTCAATTTGCGAATAAACGCATCATGGTGACCCTGCGCAATGAACAGACTGGCGATGTGGGCGTTGTTGGCAGGCGTGTGCCTGAGGATCAGGCGACGTAAAGCACGCAGCTCGCGTATCAGCTCCGCGGGCGCCACGATGTAGCCAATACGCAAGCCATGCGCCAGGGTTTTAGACAGGCTACCCAGGTAAATTACCCGCCCATCGGTGTCCAGGCTTTTCAGGGCTGGCAGCGGTCGGCCTGAAAAATTCAGCTCGCTTTCGTGGTCATCTTCAAACAGCACCACGTCACGTTTTTTAGCCATCTCCAAAATTTCCTGCCGTCGTTTAAGCGGCATGGTGACTGTCGTTGGACACTGGTGGCTGGGTGTGACATACACATAGGCACACTGGCCCATGGCGCGCGATGGCATCAAGCCATCCGAATCAATCGGCAACGCTTTGACGTGGTCACTGCGCAGCAAAAAATTGTTGCGTGCATCCGGGTAGCCAGGGTCTTCAATGCCCACCACCGTTTTGCGGTCCAGCAGGACATTGGCCAACAAATAGCAGGCCATTTGCGCGCCTGCGGTGACCAGAATCTCGTCACGTCTGGCCATGATGCCGCGCGCCGGCAGCAGCCGGTGTTGTATCTGGTCCAGCAGCGCTTCGGAGTCACGGTTGATATGGTCTTGCGCCCACTTTTTGACGGCAGGTACAAACAGCGCCTGGTGCGCGCAGGCGCGCCAGTCCTTCAGTGGCACCAGGCTGGGATCAAACTGGCCATAGACAAACGGGTAGGCAAAGTCTTGCCAGTTGGCCGGCTTGATGATGTTGCGCTGCTCTGCGATGCTGGAAACCAGCCGGGCCTGCCACTGCATGCCGTTCGGTGTGGCCGCTTGCGGCGAGGACTGCATAGCCTGCCCCAGCAAGATATCGCCATTGACCACCAGACCACTGCGCGGAGCAGCTATCAAAAACCCCTTGTCCACCAGCACCTGCAGCGCCAGCGATACCGTGTTGCGCGACAGACCCAGCGCAATGGCCAGCGCGCGGCTGGTGGGCACTTTGGCACCCGCAGGCACCAGGCCCACTAGGATGGAATGCACCATCATCTCTTTGACCCGGCCTTGCAGTGTTGCGCTGCTGCCCGAGAACTGCGGGAACAACTTGGCCCAGATACCCGTGATTTCCTGCTTTTGCCGCATTGCGCAGTCCTTTTAAAACAATATTCCACCCGCACCGTTTTGGCTTTCTGCACCAACAAAGGGTATTCCCGCAATCCCGCAGCAACTGAACGGTGCGTTTATCTACGGCATGATGAAAAACCGTAGGTGTTTTCATTTTGGCACCAAAGCAAAATCGGTCTGGCACTATTTTCAAAAAATGGATTTGCCTACTATCCGGTCAGGTCACATGCGAGTTTGCAAGTGAGCCCCCTTCAACCCCAACATCGTCAGTAACTTTTTTATTGGATGGACACCATGAAACACCTGCTCAAAACACTGCTCATCGGCTCGGCCTTCACGCTCACAATGCTTTCACAAGCTGTGGCCCAAACCAAAGTGGTCATTGGCCACTTTGGCGACCCTGTTCCCTATAAAGCACTTATTGCCAACGGAGCGCTTGAAAAGGCCACGGGATGGACCATTGAGTGGCGTCAGTTCGCTTCAGGCGCTGAGGTCAATGCAGCCATGGCCTCTGGCGGCATTCAAATTTCTGAAATCGGCTCTACGCCCCTGTCAGCCGGCCTGAGCTCTGGCCTGGACTATCAAATGATTTCTGTGGGCAAAGTCATTGACAGCTCAGAGGCATTGGTGACCCGCAACGGCGCAGGCATTGAAAAGCCCGCTGATTTGAAAGGCAAGAAAATTGCTGTGCCCATTGGTTCAACCGCGCACTTCTCACTCATGGGCGCTTTGAAAATGTACGGTTTGACGGAAAAGGATGTGACGGTCATGGGCATGTCGCCTTCTGAAATCGCTGCTGCCTGGGCTCAAAACGCGATCGACGCAGCTTTTGTTTGGGTTCCCGTTCAAGCCAAATTGCGTGAAAACGGCAAGGTGCTGGTCACCGCAGGTGCGGTTGCGAAAACGGGCTTTCCTACCTTCAATGCCTGGGTTGCCACCAACAAATTTGCCGCAGCCAACCGTCCGGGCTTGGGTAACTTTTTGAAGGTCATGAATGACATCAATGGCGACTACATGAAAAATAAGGCC
>JANOCP010000396.1:0-6360 GCA_031412235.1 Polaromonas sp. | reverse complement strand
GTCACGGCGCTGCCGCTGACCAGCGTCAAGCCTGCACTCAATATGTCGGTAATGGTCACGTTCAGGGCCGTGCTCGGGCCCAGGTTGACCAGCGTGACGGTGTAGCTGATGGTCTGGCCCTGTGTGCCGGTGGAGGAGCTGGCGACCTTGGTCACGGTCAGGTCGGCGATCGAAAGCACGCCAAGAGTTGCGGTAGCCGCAACCGAATTGGTACCCACCGATGTAGTCAAGGAACCTGCCGGTATCGTGTTGGTTAGTGTTACTGTTGAGGTGCCAGAAATCGAGCTTGTCACTACGGTCGTGACAGTACAACTGGAGCCCGGTGGAACCACTGTCCCCGCCGACAAGGTCAAAGTGCCCAGATTCGCCGTCGCAGCCGCAGTCCCGGCACTGCAACTGGTCTGGGCCACCGAGGTGGCATTAACGAGATTGACCGGATAAAAATCCGTGAAAAATGACACCGTCGCAGATGTAAGTGCGTGGGTGTTTGTAATAGTGATCGTAAACAGCGCCGTTCCATTGGTATTGATCGTCGCTACTGAAAAACTCTTGGCAATTGTCGGCCCCGAGGGCGAAACCGTATCAGTATCGGCAAACGAACAGACCCCAGCTACGGTACAGGAAACCGATGCATTGGTGTTGGAAACACTAACTGGCGGAGCAATTGAAGCAATGTTGGTTACCTCCTTCTGGGCATGAGACATCCCGACGTGAAAGAGAAGCAGAAACGAAAAAGCACCGAGCCCGAGAAAACGGCAGGCTCGGTCAACAACACGCGACCGTGAAATTAACAGGCAAAAAGCCCTAATAAATTCCAAAAATTACCTTGGTAACAGCTTTACGCTGGATTCATGCGGAAAGACCTCCACTCCGAGTCTAAGGGACGCCGCCGGATCTGTAACAAATCATTTCGATGCTGCACTTTCAAAACAGGACTTATGTCAAAAAAATCACGCTCACCGCGACGAAACCAACATTCATCAGGTGATTTAGCAAAAAACTTTCGCAAGACTATGATTTTTATAGATATTTCTTAACACTCAAAACATGAGTGAGTGCGTAAAACATTCAAGAAATCGCGTTCACATTACCCACTTTACGACCGGCGTAACTACATTCGCAGAGCCTGAATTCTAGGTCTCACTCACCCTGAAAACATGTAACCAGCTGAGAACCTGGAACTAATAACCTACCTTTTATCTTTTTTACGACAGGCAGCTAAACCGTTTGACGAACGCAAACAATATGGAACAAAACCTTACGCCGCGTGTAATACGAGCAAAATGCCAAAGAAGATTCGACTATCAGTGAAAATTCCGGAACGGCGCAACTTTGCTTTCAAAGGCCGGAATACGATGCAGAAAATACTGGTCGCATGGCAACGAAATGCTGCCAGCCGGAAGCTACCGCCTCAACTGACGACGAATGATTGCGGTTACAGAATGCTCCGATTATGTAACTTTTTGCAACTGACCCGGATTTAGCGCTGTCGACGCGGCCCCGGGAGAATCGCAAATGCCAGCGCTCCCGCGGCCAGAAGTGCGGCGATGCTGGCCAACACTGCGGTGTAGGGCTCGGCGCCATGAAGCGTGGCAACAGAAGCCACGATGCCAGTAAACCACTGCATGGCCGCCACACCCAAAAACATGGCCATGGTGAACACAGCCATGGCACGGCCCGTGATCGCAGCAGGGTAAGCCGAGCGAACGTCCGCGTATTGCAACACCAGACAACCCGACAACACGCCGATCACGATGGGACCCATCACATCAATCACGACACTACGCGTCAAGGCAAACGCACAAAACAAGGCGGCCAACAGCAAGGTAAAGCCGACTATCCAGGCGCGTCGCCGCTCAGGGCCCGGGTCAAACCTGCCGAACAAGGGTGGGCCAAACAGGGACGCCAGAGACATTACCAGCGCAACATTGCCGCTTTGCACAAGTGAGAAATCATGGCGTTGCATAAGCAGAGGCCCAAGCCACAAACCGCGCAGGGAGATAAACGAGGCGTAGCCAACACCGGCCAGCAACACGATTCCGAGAGTGTGGGGCAGCAGGAAAAGCGCGCCAAAATTGCCAAAAGCCTCCCAAAGCGACTCCTGGGGTTTAACAGTTTGGCCAGTTGCAGGCGCAGGTACAGGCTCATGCACCAGCCACCAGACCAGCAGCCATGCGATCGCAGCCAGGACCGCCAGCACAACAAACCCCATGCGCCACGAGGTGGCCTGGATCAGCCAGGCCAGGGGCGTGCCCGTCAGCAGCATGCCGATGCCGCCAAGGCCGAGCGTCATACCGGATATCGCAGCAAAGCGAGCTGCCGGAAAATGCCGCGCAATAAAAACCGTGCACGCCAGAAATGCCGGAGCACAGCCAATGCCTATAAGCACCTGTCCCAATACAAGAAAGCCGTAACTACCAGCAACAGCAGAGAGCACGGAACCGGCGATCGCGATGGGAAACGTAGCAAGAACAGTACGCCGCACGCCATGCAGGTCTATGCCAATGCCCATAAACAACTGCATTGCCCCGAAGGCAAAGTGAAAAGCACCAGCAAACAGGCCAAGTGCCTGTGCGTCAAGGTGAAAATCATTTTGCAAGGGCACGGCCATGATGGCCGCTACCGTGCGCCAGGCCTGGCTGAGCGCAAATGCCGTGGTTAATGCAAACAGCATGACCGCGTTGGCGGGCATTGTGTTCGAGGAACCAGCTTGGGCAGCGCCCCGACTACCCCTCAATGGTGATGTCCGTGCTCACCGTGCACATGCTGGTGCGCAATTTCTTCTTCAGAAGCGGCGCGTACCTCCATTACCTTGAGGTTAAAGCGCAAAGCTTTACCCGCCAGCGGGTGGTTACCGTCAAGCAACACGGTATCACCCTTGATTTTCATGACATTGAAGATCTGCACCCGGCCATCATCGCCGTGTCCCTCCAGCTGGCCGCCAACCTTGACGCCTGGAGGGAATTGTGTTTTTGGAAGCGTACGCAGAAGGCTTTCATCGCGCAGGCCAAACGCATCCTGGGGCTGCAGCTGCAAGGTAACCTGATAGCCAGGCAGTTGCCCGTCCAGCGCTTCTTCAATTTTAGGCAGCGTATTGCCGTAGCCGCCATGCAGATAGACCATCGGATCTGCGCTTTCTTCGATCAGCTTGCCCTCGGCACTGGAGACCTTAAAGCGCAGGGTAACGGCGGTATTTTTCTCGATTTTCATGATTGATAGGAGTTTTTAATACAAAAATAGGCTGCGGCCCAATGATTACGGCTATCATCAGCTATATAAATCATAGCATTTAACGACTGCGTAATGCACAGCGATTTCAACCCTATTTACAAGCCAACAAGGTTTTCCCGGCCAATTGCGGCTTGATGGCCTCCAGCTGGGCTTTCAGGTTGACATCCACCGCAGCAAATCTGACTTTCTGGCCGCGCAACTCAGCTTGCGCCTGAATCACTTTGGCAGTTCGTACGCCCCGCCTGGCAATACGGCCCAGTTCGGCCTCTGCCTCTGGCTGGGATGTGAAAATACCCAACGACAAACCAGGTTCAAGCGAGGCATTGTTTAAAGCATCAAACGCGACACCCAGCTGGCGGAGTTCACTTTTCTTTTTGGTGAGCGCATCAACGCTGTTGTATTTGCCCATGTAAACCATCCAGCGCGCCGGCTCAACGCTGCTCTCCAGTACCCAGCTTCCGGCTGGCAAGGCGGTTTGCAGACGGGCACGCAAAATGGCGGTTTGCTCTTCATTAAACAAACCGGCCTGCAGGCACTGCGTCGGCGACGAAGCCAAGGCAGAAGCCGTGACGAAAGTTGCTGTTGGCGAAGCGGCTGTTGACGTTGAAGCGACAGATTCTGACGATACGCCAGCGGCTGACGGCAAGGTAGCCGCTGCGGGCGAAATCTCAAACTGGCGGGCCTCAAGAGGACTCAATATGCGCAGTGCCTCAGGCCGAATCTGCTGGGCCAGACGCTGCGGCTCGGTCTGAACCGCCGGCGCAAACCCGTAGGGTGCCAGCAAGCCACGTGTCCAGGCAAAGTAGCCCGCATTGCCCAATAAGAGCAATAAAACGAGCATTCTCAGCATGAAAACTGCCCGGAAACAACCGCTGCAACTGAGCCACTCTGCATAGGACGCACACTGACTTCTGAACTGGTGATCTCTTTCATGCCAGCCGCAGTGTGCACCAGCAACGCGCCGTCTTCACCCACACCATGCGCCGTACCTTGCATGACATTCTTACCGTCCAGCAGTTGCACAGCGCGCCCAGAAAGCACGTCCCGCACGGCGAAGCGGGCCTGAAACGGTGCAAAACCAAACTGCTCAAATGCCTGGACGGCTTGCACCAGCGGCGGCAGTACCCGCATCAAGGCAGCAGGCCCATCAACGTCGGGAACGATGTCTTGCAGGCAGCCGGGCGGCATGGGCGCCGTACCTGAATTTGCCTGGGAGGAAGGTGCCAGCTCAATCGCCTTGATGTTAAGACCCACGCCGATCACCACATAGCGAAGTCCTTCCCAACTGGCGGTTTCAACGAGAATGCCGGCCAGCTTGCGCTCACCCGCAGTGTCGCAAAGCCATAGATCGTTGGGCCATTTAAGGCCGATACGCGGTTTGCCAACAACGACGGCCTCCAGGCTTTCCGCCAGACTGATGCCCACCACCAGCGACAGCCCCGACCAGTCAACCGGCCGTAGTGGCAAACCCAAAGAGAAAGTCAGACTCTCGCCCCGAGCGCTTTGCCATTGCCGACCCAAGCGCCCCCGCCCGGCAGTTTGCTGCTCGGCGATGAGCAGCGTCGGCTCCGGCCGCGGCGTAATGCCAGGGCCACCGCGAAAGCGCCGCATCAGCTCTGTGTTGCTCGAATCAATCTCTGCAAGCACTTCAACCGTAAACCCCGGCAAAACAGGCGCCACAGCCTCCCAGATGGCCTCAGCGGGCCAGCGGATGGGTACAGCAATGGGGGAAGAGTTCATGGCAACAGCGTCGATACGTTTGGTATTTGTCGCCTCGGGGGCTGTGACCGCGCCACCAGGTCAGCAACAACCGGGGCGAGAACGGTTCAATCTTTCTTGCTGGATTTTTTGGACTTGCCGGACTTCTTGTCTTTTTTATCTTTATCTTTAGGAGCAAGCAAGGTACCCCGGCATTTTTTCGCCCCGCACCAGCACGGGTATTCAGCCAGCAGCTTTCGGGTGTACTTGGCGTCAATGATCAGGCCGTAGTCATAAAACAGCTCCTCACCGGCCTTGATATTGCGCAGAGCCTTGATAAAGACCCGACCACCGTCTTCGTCAGCTTCACAGTTGGGCTTGCAGCTGTGGTTAATCCATCGCGACGAGTTACCGCCCTGCTTGCCGTCAATGACGTGCTTGTCGTCGATGTGAAAGTAAAACGTGTGGTTCGGGTCTTTGGGGTCGTGCGGATGACGACGCAGGGCCTCCTTCCAGGTGATGACCTCGCCCAGGTATTCAATCAGCACCTCACCTGCAGCCAAATCCTGCAACGCATAGACACCCTTGCCATGCACGCCCGAACGCCGGATCTGGATGCGGCGGTTGTCGGAAGCAGGGGCCGCATCAGTTGGCGCGAGGGGGGTAGATGCCTGATTTTTTAACACAGCGTAATTTTTTGGTATGGTTAATTCATGCATGTGCGCGCGTGCGCCTGTGCGCACATGCGCGAGAAAAACCGTATTGTAGTGATGCATTTGGCAAAACCGGATATGACCACACCCCCTCTGAACCGTCGGGAGCTTATACAGTCCACATCGCAGACAGCGCTCACGCTGCTTGCGCTGGGTCACGGCTTGCCTGCATGGGCAAAGGACTCCGGGCGCCCCTTGCCAGCGCTGGGCAGCATGCTGGATTTGCCTGACGTCACACTGCTCGACGGAAACCTCTGGCGCGCTGCCGACATGCAGACCGGCAAGGGCATCAAAGCGCTTGTGGTGTACTGGTGGGCGAGCTGGTGTCCGTTTTGTGCCGTCCAATCGCCCCATATAGAAGCCTTGTGGCGGGCGCAAAAGTCAAACGGGCTGGGCGTGCTGGCATTGTCCATTGACAAGCAGCAAAGCGCTGCCAGCGCCTATATGAAAGGCAAGGACTACAGCTTCCCGGCAGGCATGCTGACACCCCAGGTGGCTAAGATGCTGCCAAAGCCCACGGGCTTGCCGGTCGTGGTGGTACTGAAGATCAGTGATCGTAAAGGCAGGGTCGTCTTTGCCGAAGGCGGGGAAATGTTCCCTGAAGATATTGAAGGTTTGAAAAAGTATTTATGAAAACCGAACTGAAAAGTGAAATGAAAACGCTGGTGATTGCGGAAAAGCCCTCGGTAGCTCAGGACATCGTGCGGGCAATGACGCC